>JADGNX010000423.1 GCA_017883265.1 Thermoanaerobaculia bacterium | reverse complement strand
ACGAAGATGCGTTCCGCCGCACGAGAAGAGAGTTCCTGCTCTACCAATAAAGAAAGAGTGAAGGGTGAAGAGTGAAAAGGCGCAGCGTGGGCCTGTCCTTCACCCTTCACCCTTCACCCTTCATAAGGCCACCCCTCGCTCTCGCGCCGCTGCGCGAAAATCCTCCGGCAGTGGGGACGACACCACGAGCGGCTGCTGGGTGAGGGGGTGGATCATCTCAATGGTCGACGCGTGAAGCATGGGGCGCGAGGCGTTGCGCTCACCGTACAGCCAGTCACCGACCATTGGATGCCCGATTGCCGCCAGATGAACGCGGATCTGATGCGTGCGGCCGGTACGAAGCTGGATGTCCAGAAACGAGGCCTGACGAGAAGAAGCGAGCGGTGTTACCGACGTTACCGAATGCTTCCCTCCGGCCCGAACACCGAACGAGATCGGGCCTACGCGAGCCAGCGGCGCTTCGATCGTCTGCGCTTCCGATATCTCGCCTTCCGCAAGAGCGAGATATCGCTTTCGAAGCCGCTTGCGCTCGAATTGCCGTGTCACGCCCGCGTTGATGGACGCGAGCTTCGTAAAGAAGATGACGCCAGTCGTGCCGCGATCGAGCCGCTGCATGAGAAAGCATCGCTGGCCACGCGGCTCGAGGTACGCCGCCACCTCCTCGACCAGGACCGGCTCGGTCGCATCATGCGAACGCTGCACGACGATGCCCGGAGGCTTGTCGACGAAGATCATCGCTTCATCTTCATAGAGAATATCGAGCGGCATTGGCAATCATTGTAGGGGGACCGATGATGTCGAACCGGCGCGGGACGTGTCGTCATCAGGCCGAAGGCGTGCCTTGAGTCTGGCCATTTCTCAGATGCGCGAAGTGGAGGGGCGCACGCTGTCGGGCGCCCGCGCGGGGAAAAGGGCCGGCCGCCCGCCCCACGGCGGCCGAAGCGGCCGCCGCTCCACTGGGGCCTCTTGCGCCTCCGTCGTCCGGATAGCTGGACAACGTGCTATCCGCGGAGTGCAGGAGCACGACCTAACCTCCTGAGCCGTAGTGATTTCAGCCGCAATACTCAGAATAACGACGTGCCGTGCAGGGTTATGATGAGCATGAGGCAGACTATGAGGCTCACCACACGGATCGCATTTGCATTGCTCTTCGTGCCGCTGATCGCATCGGCGCAGTACAAGGACCTCGACACTGCGATGTCGAGCCTGGCGAAGGGATTCGGCACGGGTGACACTCAGGCGATCATCTCGGGAGTGGCCGACGGCGATCGGGTCATGCTTCAATTCCCCGGCCTTTCTGCACAGGACGGATACTTCGGACGCGACCAGGCGGCGTATCTGCTCGATGGCGTATTCAACAAGGTGCACCCGGGGGCGTTCGAACAGACCAGTGCGCGAAAGAACAGCGCCGAAGCTCAGTACAACATCACCGCGTCGTGGACGATTCAGAACGGCGGGAAGGCAGAAGCGCGTGACCTTTACATCACGCTTCGCAACAAGAACGACCGCTGGTCGGTCGTCTCGGTACGCTCCAGCAAGTAAGCGCATTCCCTCGGCCGCACGGGCGGCTGGCTGGCGGCTCCGCAGATGACGGAGGCGCCGCTGCGCTCACCGGATCCCCGCCCGGGGCGGATGGCCACAGCGCTTCTCCTCTGCGCCGTCCTGGCTCGATTCGCCTGGCCACTCACCGCGTCGCATTGGACCCTCACGGTCGGGGGCGCCGTTCTGCTCATCGGCATCTTCTGCCTGGCGGTGCCGCGTGCACCTTTGATCCGGATGGCTGGCCTGTTCTTCGCCCTGGTCGGACTGGTCGACGTCAGCACATCGATGCTGGCGCGATGGGAGAAGCAGTCGTTCATCCACCGGTCGGAAGAGCATCTCGAGAAGGTCGTGGACAACACGCGCGGCGAGATCGCGGCCATGGAGCGCGTACTGGACGCCGATCTCGACCGCACCGTCGCCGCGGTGTCGCGAGCGGGACCAGCCCCTTCCCGCGCCGTCCTCTTCCGGATCATGCGTCACTCGATTCATTCGGCCTTCGGAAGAGGAGCTTTAGTTCAGAGCGTCCACGAAGGCGACCTCGCCTGGTGGGGTGAAGAGCTCCATGGCAGCGGCCTCAAGGAATTCGAGTTCGACGTGACCGATCTCTACGTCGTCCGCTCCCGGACCATGCAGCGTCCCGGCGGCGACGCCTGGATCATCCGCCAGTTCGCCCGCTTTCCGAACTTCCGGTCCGATGCATTGCAGGATGACGACTGGATATCGACTCTGCGTTTCCACGGCGGTCCGCTCAGGCTCCGGAGCGGAAGCCGCCGTTTTCTGCTCCTGAAACGAGCTGATTCCGCCCTTTGGGCCGATCTGGCGCCGAGGAGCGCCGCTGAGGTCGAGAGGAGAACCCTGACCGACGGAGCGGACTTATCGGCCTTTCTCCTGGCACTCGCTGCTGCCATCATGCTCGCTCTCGTCAGGCGCGAACTGCGCGCCGCGTCGACCGGCCGTCTCCTCAGCGACATCGGCTTCATCCTGCTGGTCCGTGCAGCGCTGGTCTCCTTCACTGTCGATTCCGATCCCGAGCGGATCTTCGGCTTCGACATCTACGGATCCCGCATCCTCGGAGTCTTCAGCAAGTCTCCGATCGATCTTCTACTGACAGCCATCACCTTGTTCTCCTGCGGCATTCTTCTCGTGCCGTTCCTGGCCAGGCAGTCTGCGCGGGCCTCGCTCCTGGTTCGAGGAGTGCTGCTCGCGGCGATCTCGTATGGATATGTACGGGTGGTCGAGAACCTGGCGAGCAACTCACGGGTGTCGGCAATCCCCGATCACATCGTTCCGTCCTCGATCGCCCAGGCTGTCCTCCTCGGTTCCCTTCTTTTTCTGGCATTCGTCATCGTGCAGCTCACCTTCAATCGGG
>JADGNX010000125.1 GCA_017883265.1 Thermoanaerobaculia bacterium | reverse complement strand
CAAACGGCGTGATCAGATAATCGATGAAGGGGAAGCGCAACTCGACGTTGGCGTACGCCGCACGGTTCCCGAAGAACTCCCGGAAGTCGTAGCCGCGAAGCGTGTTCAGGCCGCCGAAGTAGAAGAGGTCGGGGCGGGTGCCGCTGGCGTAGCCTGTGAAAAGCCGCGCGGCCACCAGGGAGCGCGAGGTGATCGGCAGATAGGTGCGGGCATCGACGATGATGTCGCGCGTCAGGGCGCCGCTTCCGTGGATGTCGGGTGCGTAGCTTCCAGTCAGCTCGTAGCGATGGCCGGCGATCGGTCCGAACTGCTTGAACTGGGTGTTGTCGCCGGTGAGAGTCGAGGTGACGATCGGGAAGCTGTCCTTGAAGGTCACGAACTGGTCTGGCAGCCCGTTGGAGAGAAACGAGAGCGGATAATTGATCGACCGCTGCAGGTATCCGGCGGCTATGTCCACCCGGTGATATCGATTGAATGGATAGCTCAGCACACCGAGCGCACCGGTCTCACGAATGGCCTGGCGGCGATCGATCCGCCCGGTGTCAAAGTTCTGGCTGGCGAAGAACTCGCGGTCGTCGAAGACCCTGACCCCCCAGTTCAGCCGGCGCTTGAGATCGAGATAGAGGAAATCGAAGTTCGAGAATGTGGAGACGGAGTCGAGCGAGGCGATGAAACGGCGGTCGCCCATCATGTCGCTCATGTAGATGACCGAGCGCGAGATGAAGGTCTGATTCGAATCGACACCGGCGTTGACTGCCACGTCGTCCACGAAGAGCTTGAAACCGCCGGCCTTGTCGACCTTGTCCGGATCGACCGTGACTTCCACCGGGGGAAGAAAGCTCGGACGCTGGGCCAGGGTCATCGGCGCCGACGGGATGGTGACCTTCTCCGCCGCATGCAGCGGCTTGTCGGTCGTCGTCGAGTAGAGGCGGAAGCGCCGCTTGTAGTACGAGGAGAAGACCAGACGCTCCTTGTTGTTCGTTCCGATGAAGACCTGCGGCGTGAACGCTCCGCCGACGACGTCGGTGTACTGCAGCATGTCGCCGCTCTCGAGGTTGAGCGAATAGATGTTGTAGGCCGCGAAATTCTCGAGATCAGCGGGCGGAGTGGCCTGCCCTGGTGGCTTGGCGGCCTTCTCCGCAGCATCGAGGATCTGCGAGGCCTTTTCGATATTGCGGCCGGTCTGGCGGTCGGAGGCGAAAAAGATCCTCTTGCCGTCCGGGCTGAATGAGGCATCGCTGTCGTTGAACGGTCCGGTGGTGATCTGGAAGCGGTTCGAGGGGTTGGCCACTTCGAGACGAAATAGCTTCGCGTAGCCGTCGACGATCGACGAATAGACGATCCACTTTCCGTCCGGAGAGAAGACCGGCGCGGCGTCGTAGAAGGAGTCTTTGGTCAGATTGACCGTGGTGTTGCTGGCGAGATCGTACAGAAAGAGATCGGACTGGTTCCCTCGAAATCCGCTGAACGCGATCTTCGTGGCATCCGGTGAGAACACCGGATTGAGCTGCTGCTCGACGTCCATGGGAATGGACTTCTCGATGGTGCCGGCCAGGGCGTTCAGCAGGAGCAGATTCCGGCCGCGCTCCTTTTTCACGAAGATGGCCAGATGATCGCCGTTGGAGCTGAAGGCGATGTCCCCTCCCAGCGATGGTCCGATGGTCAGCCATTGCGCGATGGGATACTCGTAGCGGCTGGTGTATCCGCCGGTGAGGTTTCGCAGCAGCTTGCGCTGCGGCACGTTGAACAGCACGACATCGACGTGTTCCTTGTACGTCGTGAAGGCCGCCAGCAGATCGCCGGAAGGGGAGATGACGGGCGAGTTCTCCTGGCTCTGGATGTCGTCGTTGATCCGGAACGGATCGCCGTACTCCGCCGGCTCCCCTTTCGAGATCAGGGCCGGCAGGTACTGCTTCCGCAGCCAGGTCCGGAAGTGGGTGTTGAACTCCTCCGGCGTCTGGTCGAAGGCACGCTTGAGCGCTTTGTCGATGGAGCTGCCGAGCGTGTTTCGGTACTCGTAGACGAAGTCCCGCAGGCCGTCCCATCCGCGCGTCTCCTGAATGTAACGGAAGACGGCGTGACCGAAACGGTAGGCGAAGTATCCGTTGGGAGCACGCTCGATGCTGGGCACCTGATCGGTGACCACGGCGTCGCGCAGAATCATCCGATCCTTGTTGTCTTCGTCGCTGGCCATGAAAGAGGCCATCCCCTCCATGAACCACGCCGGAGGATTGCTGGTGATGGTCTTGCCCAGCTTTCCCTGAAAAAGGATATCGAACTGGAACGCGTGGGTCAGCTCGTGCTGGACCAGCTGCAGCAGCTTCTCGTCCGTGGTATCGATCGGGATGACCATCCGGTTGCGAACCGGCTCGGTGAACGCTCCGATGTCTTCAGAGATGAAATCGAGCTCCACGTTGTTCTGCTCGAATGCCGAGTGCGTGGCGTAGTAGATGAGAGGGATCTTCTTGGTGACCTGGTGATTGAGCTTGCGGGAAAGGTCGTCGTACGCGCTCTCGGCCACATCGACGACCTTCTGCAGCGACGGTTTCTCCTCGACGTAGAAATAGACGTCGAAGTGCGTGGAGTGATAGACGCTCCAGTTGAACTTGTCGTAAACGATCTTGTTCTGGCCGAACGCAAAGAGTCCCGCCGGGCTCATGCAGATCCCGAGGAACAGCACCAGCACTGCCATTGAGCGTTTCACGCGCCTTCCTCCAGTCGCGACCGGCGGCACAACCAGGGCAGCCGATCGTTGCGTCCTCTTGCGGCGGATCCGTCGCGCTCTACTTGGTGAAGACGTAGCGCGTGGCGGAGGTCTCCTGCGATACGAAGATGCCGAGGAGCTGCGACTCCAGCGATCGGAGATTTTCGAACATCCCCAGCAGCTCGTCGTAGTTCCGCTGATCGAACTCCTTGAAGTCGCGGAAGTTCTCCTCCAGCACCTTCTCGCCGGTGTCCGCATTGAACACGACAATCACGATGTCGAACACGAATCCCGTCGTCTCGATGAGCACCTGGCGGTAGTACGTCCGTCCGTCTGCCGGCGACACGTACTCCTCGGTCTTGTATCCCGTCTTGTCGTTGACGTCGAAATCGATGACGCCGGAGACGATGAAGTCGGCTCCCGTCTTTGCACCCAGCTGGCGCCAATAGTCGCGATTGGCTTCGAGCGACTTCAAGTCGCCCCCTGGAAGGCGCGTCGGGCCGACATCGATGATCCTGAGCTTCGTCGACTTGGTGATCTGCTTCTTGAGGAAGCGCGCAAACTCAGTTTGGATGTCGACCTTGGCCGCGCGGTCGGCGCGATTCCCTTTCTCCGCCGGTGAGACGATGATGAAGGGAGCGATGGCTACGCGCTCGTCCCCGCTGATCTGCAGCTTCGGCTTCACCGGCAGCTTCAGCTTCACTTCCTGAACGCCTGCCAGCAGCAAAGCGGGCAGGAAGACGAGGGCGCACAGGGGGACGAAACGTTTCACAGGGAACCTCCCTTCGAGTGTGGCGGAGGCGTTGGAGGGGGCGAAGCCGGCGGGGGCGCGGGAGCTCCAGTCGAGGGAATCGCGGGCGACCCTGAAGGGGGAGCCGTCGATGGCGCAGTGCCGGCAGGGGAAGCGATCGCCGGCGGCACGGCAGCCTCGGGCGGGGAGGTCGCGGACGAGGGCGCCGAAGTGTTCCCTTTCGTCGACTTGGGCGCTGTTACCGCGGGCGTCCGGCCGCGCTTCTTGTTCCTCGAAGTGAACTCCGTAAAACGGCTGAAGTTCTTCTGAATGTATTCGTTTCCCTTGTCCAGTCTCAGCGCTTCGATGTAGTTGGCGCGAGCCTTCTCGAAATCGCCGGTTCCCTCATAGGCCACGGCGAGATTGTTGTGGGCCATGGCGTCGTTCGGATCGATCTGAACCGCGCGCTGGAAGCGGAAAAGCGCCTCCCGCCAGAGGTTCATCTTCGCGGCGTCGACACCGAAGTCGATCTGCGAGGACTCCCGGGTGAGATCAACCCTGTGCGAGCATCCTGCGATGAGAGCCCACATCAGCACCGCACCGGTCCACTCGATCCGTTTCATGCCTCGTTCTCCCGCGGGAGCACGGCCGGTAGAAAAGCGGTGACTCGGCTGAGACCTGACGCTGAGTTGGCTCCCGCCGTTTGGAGCGTCAATGTTCCCCGATTATAATGACCGCCGCCGTTCTCACACAACGCCAATCCTCCTCGGCATCGCGCCCGTCGATGACCGATTCTCAGACTATTTCCTCACGCGATCGAATGATCGCTTACGCGCTCCTTCCCTTCCTGAACCCGGCGAGGACACGCCTCCTCCGGGAACAGTTCGGCGACCGGTTCGAGTATGCGAGTCACGGTTCTACCAGTTTCCTGGCAGGACTGCTCAAATTGTCCGCGAGCGAAGCCGCTCTCGTAGCAGATCCGTTACACGACCCGGCGGTTCGCCGCGCGGTCAAGGCCGAGCGTCAGCGTGTCATCACCCTGGCAGACCCCGACTATCCGCTGCTCCTCAGCGAGATCGTCGACCCCCCACTCGCTCTCTGGACCGACGGCGATCGCTCTCTTCTCGGGAAGACCTCGATCGCCATCGTCGGCTCACGCCGGGCCTCGCCGTATTCGGTGAACGCGGCCAGCAAGCTGGCTGGCGACCTGGCGGCGCGAGGCCTCGTCGTGGTCTCCGGCCTGGCCCGCGGAATTGACGCCGCCGCTCACAGCGCCGCGCTCGACGCTGCCGGCATGACGGCTGCCGTGCTCGGAACGGGTATCGACGTCGTCTACCCGCGCGACAACCGGCGACTCTTCGAGCGCGTGCGGCAACACGGTCTGCTCCTGACCGAGTTTCCTCCCGGCACCCCTCCGCTGGCGCAGAATTTCCCCTTCCGGAACCGGATCATCTCCGGCCTCACGCGCGGGACGGTGATCGTGGAGGCTTCAGCGAGAAGCGGATCCCTCATCACGGCCCGACTGGCGGCCGAGCAGGGGCGCGAAGTCTTCGCTGTCCCCGGCTCGATCTTCGCCGCAGGCTCTGTCGGGCCTCACCGGCTCATCCAGTACGGGGCGAAGCTGGTTCACGACGTGGGCGACATTCTGGATGAACTGCCCGAGGCGCTGCGTCCCGAACCTTCTCCCGTCGCAGCAGACTGGCCTGCGGAGTTATCGGACGATCTCCAGCGGGTTCTGGCGGCCTGCTCACCTGAGGAGCCGCTGCATATCGATACCCTCGCGGCGCGGCTCGAACAGAGCGGCGCGGCGCTGGCCGAGACGATGCTCCAACTGGAGCTTCGCGGATTGCTGCGCGCAGTTCCGGGAGGAGCCTATGTGCGGATCGTGAAGTGAGTTGAACATCGGCTGGAAAAATCTACCCGAACATACTTGAAACTTGAGAGTCAAAGACCGGGCTCGGGGTCGGGCTCGGGCCCGGGAAAGACAGGGGGAGAATTCCCAAATGGCTTTCGACCACGAGAAGTTTGATGTCTTTCAGTTGGCCATCGAATTCGTCGCCAAAGCGAACGACATCATCGAGCGGTTGCCTCGAGGGCGTGGGTATCTCGCCGATCAGCTCCAGCGGGCTGCTCTGAGCATCGTTTTGAACATCGCCGAGGGCGCTGGCAAGTTCTCTCCCGCCGATAAGGCCGTCTTCTACACCCGAGCCCGAGCCCGGTTCTTGTCGTTAAAATCTGAGGGAGGAATCCGCATTCTTCGGCCCCGCCAGAATCTCAGATCTCGTGCCCTGCCTTGCCGGCGCTCTTCGAGGCCGATCGCGACGAGCGGATCTTCGCTGCCACAAGGGCGATCGGGATCCCGAACTGGATGATCCTCCGCAGCGGTTTCGGACACCCGAAGCCGGCGAGGAATCCGACCACCGCTCCGCCGGCGATCAGTTGCGGTGCGTGCTCGGACGCCACGGCTTTGAAATCGAGAGAGCTCCGCAGGCGGCGGTCCAGTTCATCGATCCGGTCGCTGACCCCGTCCCGCGCCCGTTCGATAGCCTTCTCGATATGGACCTTCTCATGCTCGCTGGACTCCATCTATCGACTCCTCACCCGTGCGATGTCCGCTTTGATGGCCTCGACATCCGCTTTCACGCTGCTCACTGTTTCGGTCGGAACGAACTGCACAGCGGAGAACTTCTTCTTCCCCATCATGGCCAGCACTCCGGTCACGACAAACAGCAGTACGGCGATGAGCAAGGTTGCCGCCCACGCCGGAATCCAGATGGCGATCACCAGGATCAACGTCACCAGGAGAAGGGTGAGGCCGAAGAGGCCGCAGAAGAGGGCTCCGGCGAAGAGTCCGATGCCGCCGCCGAGCTTCGAGACGGCTTCCTTCAGCTCCAGCTTGGCCAGCGCCACCTCGCTCCGGAACAGGGTCGAGAAGTCCTCGGTCAGGCCACGGACGATTGTTCCGAGAGAACGGTCTTCGGTCGTGCTTTGATTCGTCTGCATAACAGGTTCACTCCTGAGCAAGTTCGGTACCCGCCTTCGCCGGCGGGCGCATTACAATCGGCCGGCATGACGTCGCACTCCGTGGAACTGGTCAAGGACTTCCATTTCGAAGCCGCGCATTACCTGCCGAACGTCCCGGCGGGTCACAAGTGCCGCCGCATGCACGGACACTCGTTCCGTGGTCAGGTGGCCGTCCGCGGGGAGACGGACCCTCAGGTCGGCTGGCTCATCGATTACGCAGAGATCCGGGGGGTCGTCGATCCGATCGTCGAACAGCTCGATCACTACTGTCTCAATGACATCGCAGGCCTCGAGAATCCGACCTCCGAGCTGATCGCTGTCTGGCTCTGGGATCGGATTGCGCCGGCCATCGCCGGCCTGCATCGGATCACGATCGAAGAGACCTGCAGCTCGCGATGCCACTATTTTGGACCTGGGCCGCGTTCCGGTTAACGAACGCCGCCGTCCACCTCGGGGCTGATCGTGCGCTTCCGGTGGAGCGGTGGGCGCCCTCGCCCACCGACCGACCGGCGTCGAGCCGGGCGGCGTCCCCGCCAGACCGATGTTCTTGCCGCGCCAGCCGCCCGCCCCCCGGCGGCCGAGGCGGCCGCCGCTCCACTGGACCCGCTAGTAGCCCTATAGCATCGGGACGAAACGGACCGAGTCGAGGCGAGTCCTCGAGATCTTTCCGCCATGCCGTTCGAAGCGCCAGAGATGCTGGTCGTCCAGTCCGACAGGGAGAATGGCGCGTCCCCCTTCGGCCAGTTGATCGAGCAGATCGGAGGGAACCTCTTCCGGAGCGGCCGCCGACAGAATCCGATCGAAGGGGGCCCTGGAGCGATGGACCGTGCGGGCGTCGCCTTCAGCCAGGACGGCGTTCCTGATCCCCAGCTCCTCGAGATGGCGCTGGACCGCGCTCGACAGACCCGGCTTGATCTCTGCGCTGTAAACGAGGCGTGCCAGACGGGCAAGAATCGCAGTCTGATAGCCGGAGCCCGTCCCCACCTCCAGCACGCTCTCACTCCCCTGGAGCTCGAGGAGCGAAGTCATGAGGGCCACGATGTACGGTTGAGAGATGGTCTGTCCGCATCCGATCGGAAGAGGAGAATCATCGTAGGCCTGAGCCTCCAGGCTGGCTGGGACGAACAGCTGCCGCGGAACCGAGCGAAACGCCTCGAGAACACGCTCGTCGCGGATCCCGCGCGCCACCAGCTGCGTGGCGATCATCCGATCATTGCGGTCCGGCTGCATTGCTTCGTGTCGCTGATCTTCAGCTTCAAGACTCCTGTAGCGAGACTTTGCCTCACATCAACGAGATTGTACAAATCAGAAAGGCCTCTTCCGGTTCTGGTTTCTGGTTTCTGAAAGGCAATAGGTCGAAGCCCTTCGCGCAGTGGCGGTCCATGGCGGGCTCAAGCCCGCCTTTTCTTGTCGGTATGAAGATGCCGGTTGACTCGCCCGGCACCGCGGTCTTTAATTCCGCCCTCATGACGCCGACGCGTGACGAGATAGAAGACGCTCTTGGCGCGATTCACCATCCCGCGCTCCGCTACGCAGACATCCGATTCACGCGGACCGACCGGCAGGACGTCCGCATTCGTAACGGCAAGGTCGAAGGGCTCTCCGCACAGACCGACCGCGCCGTCGGCGTCCGCGTCCTGGTGGGTGACGGATGGGGTTTCGCCGCCTCGTCCGCCATCGATGCCGGCAGTCTCCGTCTGACCGCGCTGCGCGCAGTCGAGGTGGCGGCAGCGAGCGATCTGGCCAGCAATAGAAGAGTCGTGCTGAGCGACATCGAGCCGCACGTGGCCGCCTGGCGCTCGTCCTTCGAGACCGATCCCTGGTCCATCACGCTCGATCAGAAGATCGATCATCTGCTCGGCGCCACCGAGCCGATGCGCGGAGATCCGCGAATCCACCAGGTCTCGGGCGAGATCACCTGCTATCGACAGCACAAGCTCCTGGCCTCCAGCGTCGGGAGCTTCATCGATCAGACCACCACTGAGATGGGCGGGGGCATCGAGGCCGCGGCCATTGAAGGGAGTGAATACCAGCGCCGAACCTATCCGAACGGATTCGGGGGCGACTTCCAGGCGGCCGGATGGGAATTCATCGAACGCCTCGATCTGCCGGGACAGGCGCGGCGCGTCCGCGATGAGGCTCTGGCCCTGCTCAGCGCGCCGAAGGCGCCGGCCGGCAGGCATGATCTCATCATCGGCTCGTCCCAACTGGCGCTCCAGGTCCACGAATCCTGCGGTCATCCGACCGAGCTCGATCGAGCCCTGGGGTTGGAGATCTCGCTGGCCGGCGGTTCGTTCCTGCAGCCTGAAATGCTCGGAGCGTTTCAATTTGGCTCGCCGCTCGTCAACATCGTCGCCGACGCCACTGTGCCGCAATCGATCGGCTCCTTCGCCTTCGATGATGACGGCGTTCCGGCCCAGCGATTTCACCTCGTGCGCGATGGCATCTTCGTCGGATTTCTGACCGGGCGCGACACCGCGCCGGCGATCGGCGGACGATCGAACGGGACTGTTCGTGCCGAGAGCGCGGCGCGCATCCCGATCATCCGCATGAGCAACATCAATCTGGAAGCGGGCACCACACCGCTGGCCGACCTCATCGCCGATACCCGCCACGGCATCCTGGTCGACACGAACAAGTCCTGGTCCATCGACGATCTCCGGCTCAATTTCCAGTTCGGCTGCGAGGTGGGATGGGAGATCGAGAATGGACGGATCGGACGCCTGCTCAGAAATCCGATCTACACGGGCACCACCCCGCAGTTCTGGCGCTCCTGTGACGCCGTTGGCGACCAGGCCTCGTGGCAGATCTGGGGTCTTCCGAATTGCGGCAAGGGCGACCCCCTCCAGACGATGCGCGTCGCTCACGGCGCTCCCGCCGCCCGCTTCCGCAGCGTGGAGATGGCGTGAGGGGAAAAGAAGAGTGAAGGGTGAATGGTGAAGGAGGAACCCACGATGGGCGACGAGGTTTGGGGCACTTTCTGCTCTGCCGCCCGCCCTCCCCGCGAAATTGGGGACGCAGCTTCGGCCTGCCGCCCGCCCGCCCCGCAGAATTGGGGACGCAGCTTCGGTTTGCCGCCCGCCCGCCCCGCGAAATTGGGGACGCAGCTTCGGCCTGCCGCCCGCCCGCCCCGCGAAATTGGGGACGCA
>JADGNX010000422.1 GCA_017883265.1 Thermoanaerobaculia bacterium | reverse complement strand
GATTCGGTGATCGAGCTGCGACGAGACAACCAGCCTACGACCATCTTTGTGGCGAAGAAAGACCTCCATAACTATTTTATCGGTTCGCGGAAAGCTCCATTTTGATGAGTTTCGTGAGCATCTGTGCGATGCGTTCGAGAAGGGCTTTGCGTCCGCGAGTCTTTCCGGGCCCGAGCCCGAACCCGCGCCCGGTTTTTGACTCTCAAACGGCGACTACGAGCGCGTGTACGGTTTCCGCTCGCGAGCGCCCGGCTCCGCGTCGGACGTGAGCTCATCCGGTGAGAGGCCGAGAGACTCGACCACCTCCTGGAGTGATCCGCCGAGTGCCACGACGCCCCCGATCGCTGCGCCGAAGTTCTTCTGCAGCGGATGCCCGAGCATCGGATCGCCGAATCGCGAGTGGGCCTCCTCGATCGTCAGCACCGGCTCGACGCAGGCGTCCACATCGGCGAAAAGCGCCTCCCACTCCGCGCGGGTCCGTCGAACGATGGCCGCGGCAACGGCCGCTTCGAGCTCCTTGCCGGAGCCGGTGGCGAAGCTCCATTCCCCGAGATCGGGCCGGCCGATGACCCGGCAGAACTCACGCCAGAACTGCGGCTCCAGCGGCGCAGCAGCGATGTATTTGCCGTCGCGTGTCCGGTAGATGTTGTATCGCGGTGAAGCTCCCGTCAGGAGGAACATCTGGGGGCTCTGATGCGTCCCGCGATAAAGCGATTCCGCGGTCGGCATCATGGCCCGCGTGGCGTCGGCCATCGAGATGTCGATCCTTCGTCCGGCCCCGCTGCGCTGCCGCTCGAACAGCGCCGCGAGGATCGATAGGGCGCCGAAGAGGGCCCCTCCCATGTCGCCGATCTGGGTCGATGGAAGCACCGGCCGCCCCTCTTCGTCACGCTGCAGATCGAGCAGGCCTGCCAGGGCCACGAAGTTGAGGTCGTGAGCGCTGCGCGGCATCTCGCTTCCGTAGCCGCTGATCGAGCAGTAAACGATGTCCTCTCTCACGCCGCGCAGGGTCTCGTAGTCGAACCCCATGCTCCTGGACACGCCGGGGCGATACGACTCCACGACCACATCGCAGGTCGCGGCGATCCGCTGCAGGAGATCCCGTCCCGACGGCTCTTTGAGGTCGATGACGACGCTCTTCTTCCCGGCATTCACGAGCGCGTAAAGGGCCCCCGTTCCATCGACCATGGGCGGCAGCCACCGGGTGGGATCGCCCGCCGGCGGTTCGATCTTGATTACCTCGGCACCCAGACGACGCAGCAGATCCGTGGAATAAGGACCTGGGAGGTGGCGGGTGAGATCGAGAACGCGAATGCCGGTCAGTGGAAGCATGGTCTCTTGATCATCTTTTTGGCCGCCCGCCCCCGCCTGTAGCACAGACACTTCTGTCTGTGCCCCTGTTGTCTCGACCCGTAGCGCAGACGCGCACAGACAGAAGTGTCTGTGCTACAGGACTCGCGATCGGCCATCACTCTTTCTCCAGGACCATGGCGAAGCCCATCCCGCCGGCCGCGCAGATCGTGACCAGGCCGTACTGCTCGCCGCTGCGCTGCAGCTCGTTGCAGACCGTGGTGACGATGCGCGCGCCGGTGGCTCCGAACGGGTGGCCGAGGGCGATCGATCCGCCAGTGCGGTTGATGGAGACCGGATCGATCTCACCCAGCGGCTCGCTGAGTCCCAGCCTCTCCTTTGCTATCTTCTTCGAGGCCATCCACTGGATATTGGAGAGCACCTGCGCGGCGAACGCTTCGTGCATCTCGACGACGCCGATGTCGCTGAGCTTGAGCTTCGCGCGTTCCAGCGCGATCGGAAGCGCGAATACCGGTCCCTGGAGAAGCTGATCGGACGGATCGAGTGCGGCGTAGGCATAGCTCCGGATGAAGCCGATCGGCTTCTGTCCCAGCTCCTTCGCCTTTTCTTCTGACATGAGGATGACAGCGGCGGCGCCGTCGGTGAGAGGGGAGGCGTTGCCGGCCGTGATGCTGCCGTAGCGGCGGTCGAAGACCGGTTTGAGTTTCGCCAGCCCATCGAGCGTCGTATCGCCGCGGATCAGATTGTCCTTCTCCACGATGGTGTCGAACGATGGCGGGACGACCACCGTCATCACCTCATCCTTGAAGCGGCCGCTCTCCGTGGCC
Source organism: Thermoanaerobaculia bacterium (assembly GCA_017883265.1). Taxonomy (GTDB): domain Bacteria; phylum Acidobacteriota; class Thermoanaerobaculia; order Gp7-AA8; family Gp7-AA8; genus JADGNX01. The sequence goes on along the minus strand of JADGNX010000422.1, from coordinate 804 downwards.
TGCCACGCGCGCGTCTGGCTCTGCAGCGCGAAGCGGTCCTGCGCCTCGCGGGATATCCCGTTCTCCTTGGCCATCTTTTCGGCAGACTCACCCATGGTCATCCCGGTGGTCGACTCGGCGATGGCAGGGGCGTCGGGCGCCAGGTCCTTCGGCCGGATGGTGCGGAAAGCCGACAGCTTGCCGCCGATGGTCTTCGCTTTGCTGGCCTTCATGAGAGCGTCGGCGAAGGACCTGGAGAAAAGGATCGGAATGTCGGAGAGCGACTCGGAACCGCCGGCGATGACCGTGTCGGCGTAGCCGCGGACGATGAGATCCGAGCCGGAGCTGATGGCCTGGCCGGCCGAGTCGCAGGCCTTGCCGACGGTGTAACCCGGAATGCTCCGCGGCAGACCCGTTCCGAGGACGATCTCGCGGGCGATGTTCGGCGCTTTGACCGAAGGGATGACGTTGCCGAAGATCAGCTCGTCGATCGACTTCGGATCGATGCCGGAGCGCTGGACGAGCTCGGCCACGACGAGCTTGCCGAGATCGAGTGCGGTGAGTCGGGCGTAGACGGTGCCGGATTTCGCAAAGGGTGTGCGCAGGCCGCGAACGACGGCGACGCGCGTGTGCTGGGACATGGCGCTCCTCGAAACTGAATGGTGATTCAGTCGCGGGGGAACTATAGCGAAGTTTCCGGGTTATCGTTGGGTCGAGTTGAGGGCCGCCCGCTCCATACGGCCCAAGCGGCCGCCGCTCCACCTGGGAATCTGATGATGGCGTGGGCGTGTCGTGCCGGGCAGGGGGCCGCTCGGCTCGACGCCG
>JADGNX010000421.1 GCA_017883265.1 Thermoanaerobaculia bacterium | reverse complement strand
GACCTTGTATGAGTCGCTCAGGTCTTGAGCCCCCCTTGGGTTCGTTTGGGCACAAAGGAATGGGTGGTTTTCACTGTGAAGACGGCAGGACGCTCGGATGGCGCCCAGGAGGATCAACATGGCACGACCTGAGGAAGAGCGCTACACCGATCTGCTGCGGCACCTTGCAGCGCCTTCTGTAAGGGACCCGGCAGGCTTAGCGGACTCGCTGCGAGAGGTGGAGAGGTTGCACTCCATGGGCCACATAACGGCAGGCCAACTACAGGACGCCAGAGAGGCCTACGCCGCCACTATTGAACGTGACCCCGAGCAGGGAGCGCCAAGGTCGCCTGAGACGAGGGTCGATGAGAAGTGAGCGGCTTCCGACACGTTGAAGACGCGGGGATCGACGTGATGCTCAATCCGCGTCGCAGCCCGCCTAGGAGCGTGGGCGGCAGAATGAAGTCCCTGACGACTTGCGAGCCGGCGTGAGCGTTGAGTGAGCATGGCAATAAGTTACTGCCCCTACGAGCCGCAGCAAGAGATGCTGCTACCCGTGTTGCCGTGAAGCGGTCTGGCGCAAAGGACTGTTTCTGGCTGACTCTTCGCGGTCGTGAATGTCGGCACCGAGCGATCCCACTTGAATGTCGGCTTCGCCGCCGGATGATCAATGTCGTTGAATGGCACTCTCGACCCCAAACGGTCGTCCGGCCGAGTGGAAGTCGACGTCGAGATTCGCGCTCCGCTCTACTCATCGGAGGCAATCCGTCGTGGTGGGGTAGATTGAATTATTGGCTTGGACAGAAGCGCCTATGAACGATCCAAGACCGCAGCCGCAAGTCACACGCGGTGCCAGTCGAACGGCGCTGGGTACGGCGGCGCTGCGCTGGCTCCACCAGACGATCGACGGTGAGCCGAAGATCCTGGTCGATCCCGTGTCCGGCCTTCTTCTCGGCGACGGCGTGCTGCGCGCAGTCGCAGCGCATCTCGGTGACCCGCATTCGCCGGAGGTGCTCGCGCTGCGTTCGCACGTAGTGTTGCGGAGCCGGTACAGCGAGGATCGACTGGCCTCGGCCGTCCGCCAAGGCGTGTCGCAGCTTATCGTCTTGGGCGCTGGGCTCGACACCTTCGCGTATCGCCAACCCGAATGGGCGCGCAGCCTCCGGATCTACGAGGTGGACCAACCGGCATCGCAAGCGGAAAAACGCCGTCTGTTGTCGCACGCGCGCATCGCGATCCCGGACAACGTCGAGTTCATCGCGATCGACTTCGAGCAGACTTCGCTGGCGGACGGATTGAAGGCGGCAGCCGTCGACTTCTCCAGGAAGACGTTCTTCTCGTGTCTCGGCGTGACGATGTATCTGTCCGAGGACGCCGTTGACGCCCTCTTCGAGGTAGTGGCGAACTTACCGGTAAGCAGCGAAATTGTTTTCACCTACCGGCGGCCGAGCCGCGACGCCGAATCGGCGCTCGGCCAGCAGGTGGGCGCGCTCGGCGAGCCCTGGACGTTTCACATCGAACCCGGCGCGTTGGCGCACAAGCTGAATGCGCTTGGTTTCCGAGGCCTGGAAGAACTCGACCCGCTCGATGCGGATGTACTCTACTTCCGGGGAAGGACGGACGGCCTGCACGCGCCATCCAGGCGCGGCATCGCGGCTGCCGTCGTGGGCGATGCCAAGGAGTCGACCAACGGCCCAACGCCGACGGCGTATGAGCGGCTCAAGTAGCCCCCGCACGTTCCTGCCTCGCTGTTGCCCCGATCGAGCATCCGCTTACGGACATCTCGCCGAAAGAACGGTCTTGGTGTAGCTGTGCTCCGCAGAAATGCCGGCCGGCGTGGTACCTGACTTCAGCGGGTTCAGCGTTCTCAGTCATCGGTTCAGCGGCCCGTGTAGGTTCCCCACGGGAGCGCCGGCGTCGAACAGAGCGAGTACTCGTGGTGCAATCCACCCAGTACGGATTTCGCTCGCACGAGCGCACCGGGCGTCCATCGACATCGAGGTTCAGTCTTCGAGGTGCATGCAGATCCTGCGGGAGGGCCGGGTACGCCGGGACCCAGTGCGCTGTGCGGACGCCCGCCGTTGTAATGAACGACCCACTCGCGCAGGATCAAACGCAGGTGCCTCTGCGACATCGGAATCATCCAGTCCAGGCACTCGCGCCGGATCGTTCCGATCAACCGCTCGCAGATCGCGTTCGCCTTGGGGCTCGAGAACGGTGAGCGCAGCACCCCGAGGCCCAACGCTCGGATCGAATCGTCCAAGTGCTTCGCGAAGATGCTGTCCCGGTCATGGATCAGATATTTGTGTTCGTCAGCGTCTGCGATCCCTTCTCGGAGCTGCTGCAGCGTCCAGGCCGCACTCGGGTGCGTCGTCACGTTCAGGTGCGCCAGACGGCGCGTGCCATGCTCGATGACGACAAACACGTACAGCATCCGAGAACTCGCCGTAACCGCAACGAAGAAGTCGCATGCGAGGATGCCCCTTGCATGACCCTTCAGGAACGTCGACCAGCGCAGGTCACCGCGAGGTCGCCCGGGAGGTCGCTTCGGCAAGTACTTGCGCACCGTTCGCGGCGAGATCCGCACCCCCAGCTTGAGCAGCAGTTCGTTGGCGATGCGCTCTTCGCCCCACAGCACGTTCTCCCTGGCCATCCTGCGGATCAGATCGCGCAGCTCTTGCGGGATCGGCGGCCGGCCGGCGCGGGACTTCATTCGCCAGAGCAATCTCCAGCCGGCGCGATGCCAACGAATCATCGTCGCCGGTGGCACGACGACCAGAGCACCGCGCCAATCGAAGAGCCTGGCCAGCACCGCCAAGCTGACGCGGGTTGCTGCATCGACCCGGCGCGGTTGGATACCGCCCTCGTGGTACAGCGCCAGCTGGCGGCGCAGGAAGAGATTCTCGGCCTGGACGGACTCCTTGGATCGGAACAGGAGCAACACCCACTGGACGGCGTCTTCGACAA
>JADGNX010000124.1 GCA_017883265.1 Thermoanaerobaculia bacterium | reverse complement strand
ATCAGCTCGTTCACAGAAGCGTCCCCCGAAGGATGATCGCAGCGACGCTGAAATAGATCAGCAGACCGGTAACGTCGACGAGGGTGGCCACGAAGGGAGCGGAGCTGGTAGCGGGATCGAATCCGAAGCGGCGCAGGATGAACGGCAACATGCTTCCGGACGTCGACCCGAAGGTCACCACTCCGATCAGACTTCCCCCCACGGTCATGGCGACCAGCAGGTAGTGAGCCCCATAGTTGGTAAAGTGGAGATGCTGCCACAGCACGATCCGGAAGAATCCGATGGTTCCCAGGACGACGCCGAGCGCCAGCCCGGAGAACAGCTCGCGCCGGAAGACCCGAAACCAGTCGCGGAGCTTCAACTCCTGAAGGGCCAGCGAACGGATGATGAGCGAGGTGGCCTGCGAGCCGGAGTTCCCGCCGCTGCTGATGATCAGCGGGACGAACAATGCCAGGACCACTGCTTTGGCGATCTCATTTTCAAAGTACGACATCGCCGTGGCCGTCAGCATCTCGCCGAGAAAGAGCGCCGACAGCCATCCCCCCCGTTTGCGGACCATGGTCCAGAAACCCACGCTCAGATACGGAGCATCGAGAGCCTCAGATCCTCCCAGCTTCTGGATGTCGCGCGTATTGCGCGCCTCTGCGATGTCCAGCACGTCGTCGACCGTGATGATGCCGAGCATATTGCCGTCGTCATCCGTCACCGGAAGCGCAATCCGATCGTACTTCTCGAAGGCCGCCAGCACATCGTCGAGCGACTGGGAGGCGTGCAGGGATACGAGCGCGGGATCCCGGATCTCACTGACGTGCTGGGCAGGCTCGGCCAGGACGAGCGACCCCAGCCGCACGTCTTCTACCAGGCGCCCGTCGTCGTCGACGATGTAGACGACGTTGAGCGTCTCCTTGCCCCGCCCGGTTCGCCTGATGTGCTCGAGGGCTTCGGCAGCCGTCATGGCCGGGCGGATCGACACGTACTCAGGCGTCATGTAGCGACCCGCCGTCTTCTCCGGGTAACCGAGCAGCCTCCTGGCGTGCTGCAACTCCTCGGGCGAAAGAGCGCCGATGAGCTTCCGCGTCACCTCGGCCGGCAACTCTTCGAAGAGCCGCGTCCGGTCGTCGTCCGAGATCTGCTCGGCGACGTGCTGCAGGTCTTCGCCGGAGAGCGAGGAGATCAACCCCTCCTGCTGCTGCAACGGCAGGTATGCGAAGACCTGCGCTGCAAGCCGCCGTGGAAGGAACCGGAAGATGATCCCCTCATCCTCGGCCGGGGCATCGATGATGACGTCCGCGATATCGGAGGGATGAAGCTCGACCAGAATGGACCGCAGCTCTTCCCAGCGGTGATTCCGCAGAGCATCGTCGATTGCCTTGTTTCGTCCAAGGGCTCGCGCAACGTTCGCCATGAATCGGGCCTCCTTCGAAATGACGGAACTTTCAGAACGTGATCGCATGCCTCACGATCGTGACGTCACCGCTGTCGGAAGGGACCGCTGACGGGCCCCGCGCTGCCGCAATCCGGGCCGCCGATGCCGGCAGGTCATACGACTGATCCTCGACGACCGCTTCGATCGCATCTGATCCTCGAAACACGAGATCGAAATCGACATCGGCCCCTCCCCGAACGACCAGACGCGTCCATCCCGGAGTCAGCCATCGCCGGTATCGCCCAGAGAACGGCGTGACCAGCCAGCCACCGATCCGCGCCGTCTGCAGGCGCCCGCGATCGTGCACATTGAGATTGATCGTGTTCGCTCCCCTCCCCGAGTGCAGCCGGAGACGCAGCCGTCGCATCCCCACTCCGGCCCGCTCGGACACAACATCCGCCTGCGGAGGGGCCAGCGAAAGCATCGGGGTCCGGGATGAACTGTAGAGGGCATTCGCGTACCACGGAAAGGGCCGCGACTCGCTCCATCGCGCCATGTCACTCATCTGCGGAGGAAGGTCGTTGCGATGAACGGAGGTGAGCCATCGAGCGCTTTGCCGGTCGGCATCGACCTGCAGAACGATGTTCACCCTCTGAGGACTGGAGGGCGAGTAAACCGGTTGCAGCATCGCCGTCCCGGCTGACAACACGATCAAAACGAAGAGGAGCGCCAGAACTGTGGCGCGCGCACGTTGAGGCCACGAAGCCACGACTGCGCACCAGGTCGTGCTGACCAGCCCTACAAGGAGTGAGCTGGCGATGAGGGCCACAAGACCCACCGCGTCATAGAGGGTCCAGGCGAAAGGGAACAGCATGGCTACCGACAACGCAATCGCGGCCCATTTTAGAACCGATGAAATCACAGCGAATTGCGATATTTCCGACAGCGACGAGAGCGCCAGGAGAAAGGCCACCGGAAGAAAGAGGTAACTGGCTCCGGGCAGAAACCATGCTGTGGATACCGCCAGGGCGGACCAGCCGAGAGCCGCCCCGGCAGCGAGACCGTACTCTGCGGCCTTCGTCTTGAACCAGCCTGCCAGTCCGATTGGAGCGAGGAGACCGATCAACCAGGCCGCTCCAATCGCTCCGCCGGGATGCGCCGGCCATGCGGCGTCTCCGGAATGCAACTTCACCAAAATCAGAAGGGCGATCACGCCTGCGCCATTGATCACCAGGCTCGAGGCGAACCACAGCACTCCGCTGACGGCAAGACGGACCCTTCCCCGATCGCGGCGCCGGCCGATCATGATGGCAGTGGCAGCGATCAGCAGAGCGCCAACAGCGAGAGGCACCGACCAGGCGACAGGCCACCGAATCAGGCAGAGCGAGAGGAGATCGAACCAGACCAGATCGCCCCGCTCCCGATGCTCCAGATCGGCTGCGGCCAGGGCCCGGGCCACAGCCAGAACGTTGTCGCCCTGATGTTGAAGGCTGCGGCGCGACGTATGCCGGAGGTCGTCGAGAGGAGTGTGATAGTCGCTCACCTCGCCGAGCCAGGCGAAGTTGAGCCCCTCCTTACCGGCGCGCTTGAACACAGTAAAGTCCGTATCGTTTGGGAGCCTCTTATAGATCTCATAGAAGATGGAGCCGCTGTCCGGACGCTCGACGTCGCGGGCCATGAGATCGATGAGCCATCGATGTCCGGGAGTCGTCTCGAACATGAAGCTCTCTCCTCGCGTCCCGCGGGCCTCCACATTGACGACCACCGCGACCCGACTGGCCCACGGGCTCTGTGCCACGAACGACTCCGCGCCGACCAGCCCCGCCTCTTCGGCATCATCGAAGAGCAGGACGACCGGATTTCGGCGAACCGGTTCCACGGCCAGCACGCGGGCGATCTCCAGGAGCACGGCCACGCCGGCACCGTCATCGGACGCACCGGGGCCTGCGGCGACGCTGTCGTAATGCGCCACCAGCATCACCGCCGGCCCATCAGCAGAGCCTGGCACAACCGCGATGATGTTCTCGACGCCGGCGCAGACGGCCAGGGTACTGCAGGCAAAGCCGGCCTCGACTTCAGGCTGATAGCCGAGACGGCGCAGTCGTTGAACAATCCGGTCGCGCACGGCAGCGTGGGCTGTGCTCCCGACCGGATGCGGCAGGCCGTCGCCGATCAGATCGGCGAGAATGCCGGCCGCGCGCCCGGCGGAAAAGAGATTACCCGCGGCCGATGCCGGCCTGGGCTCCGGACCCCGGGCGTGGCCGATGGTCAACGCGAAACCAACTGCGAGCACGGCGACAACGGACAGATTCCGCCAGGCCATTCTCATGGCGTGCGATTGTATTACGCCGAATCCGAGTGGACCGGCGGTCGCTTCGGCCGCCGGGGCGGCGGCTGTCCCCGTTCAGCGCGCGGGCGCCCCTCCACTCAACCGCTGGTGACGACGCCGCGAACCCCCGCTTCCGGTTTCGCCTGATCGCAGCGTTCCGCTCAGCGAGTTCCCTCTTCGAGGAGGACTTCCTCCATCACCTGCTCCGAGATCCTGTCATCTTCGGTGAGGCTCGGCCTCTGCCAGTCACCTCTCATGAACCAGACCAGCGTGATCACCGCGATGGCCACGTTCGAGACCGGGAAGGCCCACCAGATTCCGATGGCCCCGAGCGTCGTGTGTTTCGACAGTACGTAGGCGATCGGGAACTGCAGCACCCATTGAGAGACCAGCGCCATGATCATCGTCGCAACCATGTTACCGGCGGCGCGGAAGACCCCCGTCAACGCCAGCTGCATCCCCATGAAACCGAAGGTCAGTGCGACGATGCGGAGGAAGACCGAGCCGGCCCTGATCACGGCAGGATCGCCGGGGATGAAGATTCCGATCAATGCCGGTGCGAAAGTAAACACGATCACCCCGATCGCCGAGAGAACTCCGAAAGCGATGAGCGCGCTCAATCGAGCGATGTCTCCCGCCCGTTTCACGTTGCCGGCGCCGATGTTCTGTCCCACCAGCGTCGAGGTGGCCAGGGAGAGGCCCATGGCCGGGATGATGACGAATTGGAGAATCGTCGACCCCACTCCGTATGCCGCCACGGTCAGGGTGCCGAAGCTGGTGATCAGGAAGGTCATGAGGGTCAGGCCGAGTGCCCGCGTGGATTGCTCGATGGAAGCCGGAAATCCGAGGAGGAACGCTCGCCTGATGAATCTCAGGTCGGGCTTGAAGTCGCTCATCTCCAGATGAATTCCATAGCGGCCGCGCAGAAGGGTGACGAAGCCGATGACCGCCGCAATCGTCTGCGTGCAGAGAGTGGCCAGGGCGGCACCGGCCACGCCCAGCGCAGGGATGGGCCCGTATCCGAAGATGAAGAATGGGTCGAGAACGAAGTTGAAGAGCACCGTGCCGGCCACGATGTACAGCGGCATCGTAACTTGACCTACTCCTCGCATCACCGACTGGAACATGACGAAGCCGAAGGTGAAGACCAGGCCGGCGAAGGTAATGCGCATGAACCCCAGGGCGTTGAAGAAGACCTCAGGAGCAACGCCCATGAGATGAAGGATCTCGGGTGCCAGGGCATAACCGACGGCTCCGAGAACGATCGACACGGCAGCGACCATCAGCAGCGTCTGCGCCGCCACATGGTTGACCATGGCCTCATTTCTGGCGCCGACGTACTGCGCGATGAGGGTCGATCCCGCCACAGCCAGACCGGCACCCATGGCGATGAGGAGGAAGGTGATCGGAAAACTGACCGAGACGGCAGCGATGGCACTCCCGCCCAGCCGGCCGACCCAGAAGGCGTCCGTAAGCTGATAGGCGCTTTGCAGGATGTTGGCGAAAACGATCGGAACGGCCAACGCCAGCAGCGACCGGATGATCGGACCCTCGGTCAACGATGATTTCGAGCGCATGGCTGCCGCCGGCGATCATTGCACATTACGACAAGGCTTTGAGTGAGCCCCGTCGCGCCGGCATCCGACCTCCCGGACATTGCCGTAAGGAGGCAGATTTGTTTCGTCGTATCATTCGGTCGGCTACCGCCGTCGCGCTTGTCAACGCTCCATCAATCGGAGAGATCAGAATGAACCCACCTGCGCTGTGGACTGGCCTCGTCCTCGCAGCTTCCGCCGTGACTGCGTTCGCCGCTCTCACGCCGGCGAAAGCGGAGTGGGGCAAGGGGCCGGTTCAGGCCATCATGACCGTCGAAGAGGCGGCCGCATGGAAGGGGCTCCAGTCCGATGCCGAAGCGGACTCCTTCATCGATCTCTTCTGGGCACGCCGCGATCCGACTCCTGGAACCCCGCAGAACGAATACCGCAACGACTTCGAGGCCGCAGTGAAGGCCGCTGATGCCCAGTTTTCCTATCGGCACGTCAGGGGCTCGATGACCGATCCCGGCAGGATCCTCCTCCTGTTCGGACCTCCGACGCACGCCAAGCGGACGACCGCGCGCGGAGGAGGGAGTGAGAGCGGAAGCGGAAGACAACCGTCCGGCAGACAGCAGCTCAGGACTACGGAGATCGGATCGGGCGATTTGAGCGGTGCCGTCGATATGAAATGGACGTATGAAGGTGCGAACACCCAGCAATACTTCGGCAAGTCCCAGCTGGACCTCAGTTTTCACGATCAGTACGGCGATGGCGCGTTCAAGCTCCTGTTGCGGGACGTTGACCTGACCACGGCACGCCGTCGCGCCATCCAGGCGGCGATCACGCAGCCGCAGCTGACCGACGCTCCGTCCATCCAGCGGCCCGCGGATCAGATTCCGGCAGCCAGGACGGGGGCGGCCGCGGATCGCGCAGTGAAGTCCGCGGCGCTCGAGGCTGCACTGGCCGCAGCGCAGACGGGAAAGCCGGCAAACAGCGAGGCAGTGCTGTCCTACGCAGAGTTCGTCTCGCCGTCCGGCGATTCGTACGTGCCGGTGCAGATTTACGTGCCTGCGGCCACCGCTGCCGGAGCCCGGGATGCTGACACGATCTTCGGCGCGGTCGATGATACCAACGGCAATCGCGTGGCATCTTTCGAAGAGCGGGCCAATCTTACGGCGTCGAAGAGAGACTTCTTCGCTGACAAGACGCTGACGCTGCCGCCAGGCAAGTACCACGCCACGGTTGGACTGGCCAGAGACGGTCAGCCGCTCGTCCTGGCGTCGGGCCCGATCGAGGTGAGCAGGCCAGCCAAAGACAGCGCGGGAACCTCGCGTCTCATCCTCTCCAACAATATCTACGAAGGCCCCAACGCCGAACCGGCTAAGGCTCCCTTTGCATTCGGAAGATTGAAGATCGTGCCGAAAGGCGATCTGCGCTTCACCAACGCCGAGGACCTGAACTACTTCGTGGAGATCAATAACCCGGGCATCGATCCGGCCACGAACATGCCGAAGATTCTCTGCCAGCTCGACCTGACGGGAGGAGGCACGACGACCAGCGCGCCGCTCACCGAAGCTCCCGTCATGTCCCTGACCGGCAAGCCTGGTCCCGGACACTATGCAATGACCAGCTCGATCCCTCTCGGCCAGGTGCGGCCAACCCTGATTCCGGGCGATTACACCTTGAAGATGAAGATCGTCGACAGCATCTCGAAGCAGTCCTACGACCTCGAGCAGAGCTTCGAGATCACACATCCCTGAGCGCCGTCGAGCGCCGCACTGCTGTGGCCATCGCTACGGCGCCAGCGGCAGCATGACGGTGAACCTCGCGCCCGTCCCGGGACCGTCGCTTTGCGCCACGACCGTACCGCCATGGAGCTCGACCAGATACTTGACGATGGCCAGGCCCAGTCCGAGCCCGCCGTGCAGGCGCGTGGTAGCACCGTCGGCTTGCCGGAAGGGCTCGAAAACATGTGGCAGGAAATCGGGACTGATCCCGTGACCGGAATCCTGGACAATCACTCGGGCGCTGCGGTCGATGCGCTCCACGGAAACGGAAACGGTATCGCCGGCCTTGGAGAATTTGACGGCGTTGGATAGCAGGTTCCAGATGATCTGCTGCAACCGCGTCGAATCGCCGACGATCATCAGCTCATCGCCTGCCGATAGAACGAGCCGAATCCCCTTGGCTTTTGCAGCCAGCTCGAGGGTCTGCACCGCACCTTCAGCGGCGGTCCGGATGTCGACCAGACCTTGCCGGAGCGAGAATTTCCCCGTCACGATCCTGGAAAGGTCGAGCATGTCATCGATGAGGGTTGCCTGAATCTGGGCGCTGCTTTCAATCGTCTCCAGCGCGGCCCGTGCAGCCTCAGGATCGAGCCCGCCCATCGTCAGCAACTGGGCCCACCCGAGAATCGCCGTCAACGGGGTTCGCAACTCGTGAGAAAGGGTGGCCAGAAACTCGTCCTTGGCCCGATTGGCCTGCTGGGCCACTCCGTACAGGCGGGCGTTCTCGATGGCGATGGCCGCTCGGTGTGCCAGCTCCACTGCGGCCGGCAGGTCTCGGTCGGAATAGCGACGGCCTGACCTCATCATGACCATGGTCGTGACGCCCAGTACTCGGTCGCCGACTTTCATCGGAATCATCATCAGCGATCCGCCCGGAAGGACCACCTCGTCTTCGGAATTCGTCGAGGCGGTTTGTCCTCCCGAGGCGTTGGCAATCAGCACGGGCACCCCGGAGTGAAGAACCCGCGCGATCGGGCCGGAATCCGCAATCAACTGACCCGACAACTCCAGCGCAAGGTCGGGGGAGGTCCGCTGGCTCTGCGCGACCCGGCGGCAGGTGCCGTCCTCATTGGCGATATCGACCGCACACCAGTCGGCAAAGCGTGGAACCACGAGATCTGCCAGGGCACGGAGGCGGCTCTCGTAGTCGAGCGACCCGTTGAGGATCGTGGTGGCCTCGAGAAGAAACGCATTCTGCTCTTCCAGCCGCTTCCGGTCCGTGATGTCACGGGTGAAGCAGCGGGTATGAACGAACTTCCCGTCTTCGAAAAGGACGTTGGAGTTGATCGAGACATACCTGATCGATCCGTCCCTGGCCTTCAGCCTCGCTTCGTAATCACGGATCTGCTCATTCGAGGAGAGCCGGTCGAGGATGTCACCGATGACGGGGGCATCGGCATGAAATTCGGTGATGTTGCGCCCGATGTAATCGTCCGCTTCGTATCCGAGGAGCTCCAGCTCGGCCTGGTTCGCCCAGAGAATCGTTCCATCCGGCCCTACCCTGTGCAGGGCCAGCGTGGCATGTTCGAAGAAGTCCTTCAAGTCCTTCTCGGCGCGCCGTTGTCCAGCCAGTGCGTCGCGGAGCGCCCTCTCCAGCTCCTTGCGCTGTGCGATCTCTCCCTCAAGGGACGTGGCGCGCTGCTGCAGAAGGATGATCTCCCGTTCGCGGTCGGCTTTGTCGACGATCAAACTGAAACTCTCCGCCGGCACCGCGACGTTGTGAGCTCGGCAGATCCTCTCGAGAAGTGGGCCGTCCTCCTCCCTGTAGAAGTTCCGCATGGAGTAAGTGCACAGAAGGAGGAAGGTTTGCTGCTCTGCAAGATCATTCCAGAGCTCCTCCAATCGAATAGCCGCCTCGATCTCACCCCCCTGCCAGAGCAGGCCGACCATCTCTCCGTAGACACGGACCGGGCCGCGCCCTCCGCGGCGCTCGATGATGCCGCCTACGTTCGACGCGAACAATGCGGCATCCGGGAGTCCTGCCACCATGAACGTGGCCAGCGTTTCTCGCGCATCGAGGAAAGTGACCGGCATCGCCGCGACATTCAGACCCTCAGCTCGCAGTCGCTCGGCGAAGGCATCGCGTCGCGCGGCAGTAGCGATGACCACGGCCGACTCGCCTGCCGCAAAGCCGTCGGCAAGGAATTTCCTCACGATCTCCTGGAGGAAAGCATCACTCTCGTAGAACTGCACGGCGTGATGCGAGCACACCGGGACGGCCGTCCGTGAGTCACGAATACCAATCATTATATTGGTCACAATACTACTTGTAACCGCGGCGGTGGCCAAAGTTATTCGGTGCGGGGATGCCCCTCCATGATCGGAGGGGCGGTGGGATCGTTTGGCGGCCAGACAGATGAGACAGCGCGGCGGGCGGGCGGCCGGCGATCTGCGCGTCCGGCGCGTGAGGATCGCTTTTCTCGCTAGCGGGGCCTCACAGCTGATCAATCACCGCGGCCAATCCGGTACTCGGGTTGTAATAGCGATGGCTCGGGAGATCGATCGGTAGATCGGACACTTGTCGTGATGAAATCCGTGAACCCTCTCGATTGTGGCGCGCGCGTCCTCGGGCGCAGCAACCTGGTAAACCACATGGATTCGGCGGATGACGAGGACGTTGTCCTCGATACCATTTTCATGGAACGCGAACATTCACACACTCTTTTCAGGCTCCGCGCTTTTCCACGATCGGCGCAAGTG
>JADGNX010000420.1 GCA_017883265.1 Thermoanaerobaculia bacterium | reverse complement strand
CGGTCGGCCAGGGATCGCCGCGGTCCACTAGCCGCCGGTCACAGGCCACCGGCTGTCCGGTGTCGACTCGTCGACAACTGCCGGCATCGGCGTTGAGTGGTAAGGCGACTCCTCCCGCCGCGATGAGATGGAATCCAGAGCGCGCCTTCATCTCGAAACCGACCTCGAACTGTGCCCAGTAGACGCGCTCGAGTGTGTAGGTTTGAGCGTTGGGGTCCTGCGCTTCGTGTCCGCCTTCGCCGGCGAGATCGGCTAGGTCGCCGATCTGGCCGGCGTACGGCCCGGTCGCGAACGCGCCACCGATCTCGAGCGCGATGGCACGCTCGGGACGCTCCTGGACGACGGGGCGGACACGCAGAAGGGCCGCCAGCTGCGCGCCCACGATGTTCGTCCCGACTCCGCCTCCGAGCGATAGGGCGCCACGACAACGTCGCAGGCCGCGAAGTAGTCGGCGATCTCGCTGTCGGGGATGAATCGAAAGTCGAAGACGACGCGCGGCGCTGTGGCGCCCGCAGCGGGCAAACCGGCTCCCCTCCGATCCGTGGGGGCAACGAATTCCTCGAGCGCCAGCCCGAGCTCGCGGCCCAGACGACGGTACTCCTCCGCACTCTTCCACCACGCCTCGCCGGCGACGAGAAGTGTCACCGGCGTTGTCAATAAGCCCCACGCTCGCAGCGCGATATCCAGCCCCTTGAACGGACGAACGTGGCCGAAGAAGAGCGCCAGCGGAGCGTCCGGCAAACCCAGCCTCCTGCGCGCTTCCGATCGCGCCGGCACCGCCCCGCCGAGCTCGTGCACCGGCAGAAAGGTTGACACGATCTGCGGCACGTCCCGGTGCGATTGGAGCGGCGGCCGCTTCGGCCCCCGTGGGCGGGCGGATGATCGTGTTTCGGAGCCCGCACCAGAATCCGGTCCCATACCCAGACGCTTCGCGACCTCTTCCTCGTCGCTCCTGGCATGAACGATCACGGCACTGGTACGCCGCAGCACCGCGTTCGTCAGCCAGCTCTTCCAGCCTGCCGGCTCTTTGTCGCTCACGTTATGGCCCTGCAGGATCACGCGCGTCGACCCCCGCAGCAGACGGATGATCGTCAGGTACGGAAGCGCCCAGACCCACACCCACCAGACGAAGACCACTGCATCGGGAGGGTTCCGTCGAAGGCGGAGCCCTGTGCGAATCCATGTCAGCGGATTGAGGATGTCGAGCTCGAATCGAGCCGCCGCCGGTGTCCGGCTTCGGAGCGTCTCATCGATATCGGTGCCTCCCGGATAAAGGAGCTTCGGGTACTGCCGGGAGAACGAGATCACTTCGATGTCGGCGTGCTTTGCCAACTCGGAGGCCAATGCGGTCGTGCAGTAGGCGATGCCTGCGCGATAAGGGAACACCGGTCCGATGAGAGCGATTCGGGGATGATGCGGGTCGTGCGGCGGATCAGCCATGGGTCACGAGGGCCTGACTTGCCGGGCGGCCGAGGCGGCCGCCGCTCCACTAAGCGGCACGGTCAGCGACGGGGAGAGCGAGTCGCTGTGAATCCTCATCAGGCCGCGGAGAGGAAATTCACGACCGTCGAGGCCAGCCAAGCGCCGTAGGTGCGGACGTCGAAGACCAGCGAGGAGGACATGAAGCAGGAGTGGGTGCAATGGCACTCCTTCGCCTGGATCGATGCGCGCTGCCGCTCGGCCTCCTCGGAGAACCAGAGCTTCTCGAAATCATAACCGGTGTCGCGCACGTTGCCGACCGGCTCGCGCAACTCGCACATCCGCACTTCGCCTCTCGCATCCAGAACGCCTGAGACCGTTCCGGCATGGCAGGGACGAACCTGCGTCTCCTGCTCCAGGACGGCCAGCTCCATCCGCCGCGAGTAGATCTTCACGAAATGGAGAAAGCGATCGTAGTTCCTGTAGCTGTTCCAGTAGGCTTCGAGCCCCGGCAGCACCTCGCGATATCGATCGGTCGAGATCGGCTGGATGTTTTTGTCTGGCTGATCGCCGCGAAGCATCTCGAAGGAGTGAAACGAGATGTCGGGGAAGGTCGACTTCACCGTGGTGCAGATCTCGTCGAGGTCGTCGACGTTGTAGCTGCAGAGACAGGTATGGATGTTGACCGTCAGATTGCCGTACTGCTCCTTGAGGGGGATGAGATTGGCGTAGGTCTTCTTCAGCCGTTCGTAGTTTCCGGGAACGCCGCGGATCCAGTCGTGCTTCTCGCCGATGTGATCGAGCGAGAGATTCACCACGATCTGCGTGTCCGGACAGCGCTGGAGCGTCGACTGCACCGAGCGGGCGATGAGGTCGCTGGCGATGGCGCCGGTCGGGATGGTGATCTGCTTGACGTGATTCTCGCGGGAAAGCGTCTCGCAGACCTCCGGCAGATCGCGCCGCAGGAAAGGCTCTCCTCCGCTCATGACTACGAAGAGGAGGTCGCCCAGCGATGAGAACGTCTTCCTGAGCTCATCGAGGGAGAGCTCGTGCTCCTTGTTTTTCCGGAGCTGCTCCCAGTTGAAGCAGGTGCGGCAGAACGAGTTGCAGTCGTAGGTCAGACCCAGAATCATGTAGACCGGCTTCATCCCCCGCTTGTCGACGAGGTATTTGAGGTAGCCGAGTTTGTCGGTGAATTTCATCTGTCGGGAGTCGTGGCCCGCAACGAACTGCCACCGGCTCTTATTGCAACGATTGATCTTACACCGCCGAGGCGGTGCCCTGCCTCTGCGAAGTGGAGCGGCGGCAAGTGGAGCGGCGGCCGCCTCGGCCGCCGAGGGCGGGCGGCGAGCCACGGTTTGCGCGCGGGTGCCCGATGCGGGCACCCCGCCACTGAGGCAGCCAGATGAGCTCCTCTTACCTGACGGCGAAGATGTCGACGTTGGCTCGAGCGCGGAGCTGAGTCGTCCACTTGTCGATCTCCTGCTGAAGCTGAGTCGACTTGAGGAGGGTACGAATCTCTTCGCGCACGTCGCCC
>JADGNX010000123.1 GCA_017883265.1 Thermoanaerobaculia bacterium | reverse complement strand
CGGTCGCCGTGGTGGCCCTGCTACTCCTCGCCGCCTGCGCCACGTCGAAGCCGGGTCCGATGCTTCCCCACTTCGCCACTGCTGATCAGGATGTTTTTGGCGGCTGGATCGTCGTGGAGCCACTCGGCCCGAAGTCGCCGCCGATCCAAGGCGAGCTGATCGCGGTCGAACCGGAACGGCTCGTCATCCTTGGAGGCTCAGGCGCGGTGCTGGTGAAGAAGAACGAGATCAAGGCCGCGTCACTGGCGCTTTACGATCCGAAGACGCTCCTCGGGAACGTCGGGACCGGCATGCTGCTCTCCCTGGCGACCGGCGTGCTGTCGATACCGTTGATCGCCCTCTGGAGCGTTGCCGGCGGAATCGCTCTGCACGACGTCAATGTCGCGGCCGAAATCGATTACCCGGCATCGGCGTGGGACGCTCTCGGTAAAGGGGCCCGGTTCCCGCAGGGGCTGCCGGAAGGGTTCGACGTCCAGCAGTTGCAGCCAAGGCTGCCGCCGGTTGGGCCAAAGCGTTAACGCCCAGTGCCGCGGCGCACTAAGTTGGGCGCGCTGTTGACGCGTCAGCAACCGGGGGACTACTTTGGCGACGCATGCCGGACGATGTCGTCCTCGAGACACGGAAGCTGACGAAGGAGTTCCACGGGTTCGTGGCCGTCAACGGCGTCGATCTCCGGATTCGCCGGGGTGCCATTCATGCTCTCATCGGCCCGAATGGCGCGGGCAAGACGACCGTATTCAACCTGTTGACGCGATTTCTTCCAGCGACCTCGGGAACGGTCATCTATCGAGGCGAGGACATCACGCAGCTCCGTCCCGCTGCCGTGGCGCGGAGAGGACTGGTGCGTTCCTTCCAGATCTCCGCGGTCTTTCCGAAGCTCACGGTTCTGGAAAACGTACGTGTCGCTCTCCTGAGGGGGCTCGGCACCTCATTTCACTTCTGGCGCGGGCAGAAGAGTCTCGGGGTGCTCGATGGCCGCGCCCTGGAGCTGCTCGCTGCTGTCGACCTGGATGCTTATGCACACACCATCACGGTCGAGCTTCCCTACGGGCGCAAGCGAGCGCTCGAACTGGCCACCACGCTCGCGCTCGAGCCGGAAGTGCTGCTGCTGGATGAGCCGACGGCCGGCATGGGGCGTGAGGATGTCGGACTGGTGGTAGCTCTCATTCAGAAGATCTCGGCGGGGCGGACGATCCTGATGGTGGAGCACAATCTGCCGGTGGTGGCCGACCTCTGCGACACCATTACCGTCCTGGCGCGCGGCAGTGTGCTCGCGGAGGGCAACTATGCCGAGGTCTCGCGAGATCCTGCAGTGCTCGAGGCCTATATCGGAGCGGAGCCGTGAGCGCCGTCGAGCCGCGGAGCGAGTTGCTGCGGGTCACCGACCTTCATGCGTTCTATGGTCAGTCGCACATCCTTCACGGCATCGACCTCAATGTGGGAACACGCGAGGTGGTTACGCTCCTCGGCCGCAACGGCTCGGGGCGCAGCACGACCCTGAAAGCCATTCTCGGCCTCGTACCGCGCCGCACCGGATCGGTGATGGTGAATGGCCGCGAGACGATCGGCATGCAGTCTCACCGCATCACCCGCCTGGGCATCGGTTACTGCCCTGAGGAACGCGGAATCTTCGCCAGCCTTTCAGCGGAAGAGAACCTGACGCTGCCACCCAGGGTCGGTTCCGGTGGGATGTCTCTCCAGGAGATCTACGAGATGTTTCCGAACCTCCTCGAACGGCGCAGGAGTCAGGGGACGCGCCTCTCCGGCGGCGAGCAGCAGATGCTGGCCATGGCCCGCATCCTCCGCGTCGGCGCGCGCCTGCTCCTCCTCGACGAAATCACCGAAGGCCTGGCCCCGGTGATCGTGCAGACGCTTGGCAGGGTGGTGCGCGGACTCGGAGAGCGCGGCCTCACCATGATCCTCATCGAGCAGAACTTCCGGTTCGTCTCCCAGCTTGCCGACCGCCATTACCTCATCGAGCACGGTCGAATTGTCGATATGATCACCAGAGACGAGATCGGAAAGCGCACGGACTCCCTCCACCGATTCCTGGGAGTCTGAGGCAAGGCCACAACAATGGAGGAGCCATGAGAACCACCTTTAGAAACATTGCTTTCGGGGGAGTGCTGATTCTCGCGGGTGCCGCGGCGGCCGTCGCTCAGGTGTCCGATGACGTGGTGAAAATCGGCGTGTTGACCGACATGACCGGCGCCTATTCGGACCTGGCCGGTCCGGGGTCGATCATCGCCGCGCAGATGGCGGCCGAGGATTTCGGCGGCAAGGTGCTCGGCAAGCCGATCGTGATCGTCAGCGCCGACCACCAGAACAAAGCGGATGTCGCTTCCAGCGTTGCACGCAAGTGGTTCGACGAGGAGCATGTCGACGCCATCGCAGATCTCGTGTCGAGCTCTACCGCTCTGGCCGTCATGCCGGTGGCGGCGGAGAAAAAGCGGATCACCCTGCTCTCCGGTCCAGGTTCTTCGGCCATCGAGCGGGACAAGTGCACGGCTTACAACGTCCACTACACGTACAACACTTACTCGATGGCAGCGGGGACCGGCCGGGCCGTCGTTCAGAGGGGCGGGAAGAGCTGGTTCTTCATCACTGCCGATTACGTGTTCGGCAAGTCGCTCGAAGCGGACACGTCGAAAGTCGTGATCGCGTCGGGTGGCAAGATCCTCGGCGAGGTCAAGGCCCCGTTCCCCACGACCGACTTCTCGTCCTACCTGCTGCAGGCTCAGTCCTCCGGCGCGAAGATCATCGGCCTGGCCAACGCGGGCGCTGACACCATCAACGCCATCAAACAGGCCAACGAGTTCGGGATCACCCCGAAACAGAGCCTGGCCGGTCTTCTGGTCTTTCTCTCGGACGTCCACAGTCTCGGTCTCCCCACGGCCAAGGGGATGTATCTCACAACCGCCTTCTACTGGGATCGCAATGAGGAAAGCCGCAAGTGGTCGAAGCGGTTTTTCGAGCGTCATAAGAAGATGCCGACGATGGTCCAGGCCGGCGTCTACTCGGAGCTGATGCACTACTTCCGCGCGATTCAGGCGGCCGGTACCGACAACTCCGATAAGGTGATGGCAAAGATGCGCGAGACGCCGATCAATGACTTCTTCACGAAGAACGGCCACATCGGTGCGGACGGTCTGAATCGCCACGAGATGTACCTGGCCCAGGTGAAGACGCCTGCGGAGTCCAAGTACCCGTGGGACTATTACAAGATTCTGAAGACCATTCCGGCCGCTGAGGCCTTTGAGCCGCCCGATCCGAGCTGCCCGCAGGTGAAGAAATAGATCGGGGGCGCCCCTAAGTGATTCAGGCGCTGTCCGGTCAACTGCTCGTCGGCCTCATCAACGGCTCGTTCTATGCGCTCCTGAGCCTGGGGCTGGCGATCATTTTCGGCCTCCTCGATGTCGTCAACTTCGCGCACGGCGCCCAGTACATGCTGGGCGCCTTCGTGGCCTGGATGGCGCTGCAGTATCTCGGCATCAACTACTGGTGGGCGCTCATTCTGGCTCCGCTCGCCGTCGGAGCTCTCGGACTGGGGTTTGAATGGCTGATGCTGCGGCATCTCTACCGTCTCGATCCGCTTTACGGTCTGTTGCTCACGTTCGGCGTAGCGCTCGTTCTGGAAGGGTCATTTCAGAACGCCTTCGGGATCTCCGGCAACTCGTATCCTGTCCCCGGCCTGCTGCAGGGCGGCACCAACCTCGGCTTCATGTACCTTCCGCGGTACCGGGTGTGGGTCGTTCTGGTCTCCGTGGCAGTCTGCTTTGCCAACTGGCTGATGATCGAGAAGACCCGTCTCGGCTCGTATCTGCGCGCCGGAACGGAGAACCCGGCGCTGCTGCAGGCCTTTGGTGTGAACGTTCCGCTCATGCGCGGCCTGACCTACGGATACGGCGTCGGGCTGGCCGCCTTCGCCGGCGTCATGGCCGCCCCCATCTACCAGGTCACGCCACTCATGGGCTCGAGCGTCATCATGGTGTTGTTCGCAGTGGTGGTGATCGGCGGCATGGGATCGATCGCCGGCTCGATCGTCACCGGACTCGGTCTTGGGCTGATCGAGGGCCTCACCAAGTTTCTCTACGCGCCCGCTTCCGACGTGGTGGTCTTCGTGGTCATGGCCCTGGTGCTGCTGCTGCGCCCTGCGGGGCTGTTCGGGAGGCAGCGTTGATCGCCACGGAGCCCGCATTCGTTCCGGCCGGCAGCAGGCGCAGTGGCATCCCATGGGGGTATGCCGTCATGGTGGCGGTGGGACTGGCGGCGCCGTTCCTGGTCTACCCGGTTTTCGCCATGAACGTCCTCTGCCTGGCCCTCTTCGCCAGCGCGTTCAACCTTCTGCTCGGATACTCGGGGCTCCTCTCTTTCGGGCATGCGGCATTCCTCGGAGCCGCCGGCTACGTCACTCTCGAGACGATCAGGAGATGGGGGCTGCCCGTCGAGCTGGCCATCCTGGTCGGAACAGTCGTCGCTGCACTGCTCGGCATGCTCTTCGGCGTCCTGGCCATCCGCCGCTCCGGCATCTACTTCGCCATGATCACTCTCGGCTTTGCCCAGGTCGTCTATTTCCTGGTGCTGCAAATGCCATGGACCGGCGGCGAGGATGGCCTTCAGGGCGTAGCGCGCGGCAAGCTCCTCGGCATCGTGAGCCTTCAAGGCAACCTGGCGATGTACTACTTCGTGTACGCCGTTTTCCTGGCAGGCTTCTGGATCATCCACCGCACCATCCACTCGCCGTTCGGTCATGTGTTACGGGCGATCCGCGAGAACGAGCCTCGAGCGATTTCCCTCGGCTACGACGTCGACCGCTACAAGCTCCTGGCCTTCGTCATCTCCGCCGCACTCTCCGGTCTGGCCGGCTCGATGAAGGCCCTCGTCTTTCAATCGGCCACGCTCACCGACGTGCACTGGCATCGTTCGGGGGCGGTGGTGCTCATGACGCTGCTCGGCGGCATGGGCACGCCGATGGGGCCGTCCGTGGGAGCGCTTCTGGTCACAGCCCTCGAGAATTATCTGGCTTCCTATGGCTCGTGGGTGGCCGTCCTCACCGGTTGTGTCTTCATCATCTGCGTGCTGGCCTTCCGGCGCGGCATTGTCGGCGAGCTCGGCGCACTGGTGAGACGATCGTTCTGAGAAAGCAGAAGGCAGAAGGCAGAAGGCAGAAATAGAGGGACGCTCTCTCGATTTCTGCCTTCTGCTTTCTACTTTGGCAAAGGGAGGATTCGATGACTGGAACGCTGGAGAACCGCGTTGCCCTGGTGACTGGAGCCGCAAGCGGGATCGGTTTGCAGATCGCCGAAGACTTCGCCGCTGCAGGGGCACGTGTCTGCGTTGCCGACCTCGACGGGAGGGCCGCCGAAGCGGCCGCCGCGAGGATCAACGCCGGCAGCGGTCAGGCCTTCGGTGTTCAGTGTGACGTCACGAGCGAGGCCCAGCTCTCAGCGGCGATCGACAAGACGGCCACGACCTGGGGGCGAATCGACATCCTCATCAACAACGCCGGGTTGCAATTCGTGTCACCACTCGAAGAGTTCCCTGCCGACAAGTTCGAGCTGCTGTTGCGGGTGATGCTGATCGGGCCCTTTCTGGCCATCAAGCGGGTCTTTCCGATCATGAAGCGCGAGGGGTATGGACGCATCATCAACATGGCCTCGATCAACGGGCTGGTCGGCTTCGCCGGGAAGGCGGCCTACAACAGCGCGAAACATGGGGCCATCGGTCTCACCCGCGTTGCCGCTCTGGAAGGGGCGGCGCACGGAATTACGGTGAACGCCCTCTGTCCCGGCTATGTCGATACGCCGCTCGTCCGGAACCAGCTCGGCGATCTTGCCAGGCTCCGCAATGTCCCGCTCGACAGCGTCCTCGAGGAGGTCATCTATCCACTGGTCCCGATACGGCGCCTCCTTTCGACGAAGGAGATCTCCAGCTACGCGCTTTTCCTGGCCAGCGAGCAGTCCGGCGGGATCACGGGGCAGGCGGTGGTGATCGACGGCGGATACACGGCACAATGAAGCTTCGTTATTGTTTTGAGATCGCGGAGCGGCCGCCGCGGAGGATGTACTTTTGAACCTTGCCGGTCGCGGTCTTCGGCAGCTCGGCCACGATTGTCACGCCGTGCGGGACTTTGAAATGGGCCAGGCGATCGCGGGCATACTGAACCAGTTCGGCCGGTGACACCGAAGCCCCTTTCTTCAGAACGATGAAGGCGTGCGGGACTTCACCCCACTTTTCATGTGGCACGCCGACGATCGCGACTTCCTGAACGTCGGCATGGCGCAACATCAGGCCCTCCACTTCGATCGACGAGACGTTCTCCCCGCCGCTGATGATCACGTCCTTCAGACGGTCGCGGATCTCCACGTACCCGTCGGGATGCACGACGGCGGCGTCGCCGCTGTGAAACCAGCCGCCCCGCATGGCCTGGGCCGTCGCTTCCGGGTCGTTGAAGTACCCTTTCATGACGGCGTTGCCGCGTACGACGATCTCGCCGATTGTCGCTCCATCGGCCGGCACGCTCTCGCCGCGCTCGTCGAAGACGCGCAGATCGCCCGAAGGGATGAGCTCGACCCCCTGCCGGGCCTTGACCACGGCGCGCGCTGTGTCGTCGAGCTCGGCGTGCTCCGCGCGCGGCTCACAGACGGAGATGAACGGCGCGGTCTCGGTCAGCCCGTAGACCTGCGTGATCGTCCATCCGAGGTCGCCCTCGATCCGCTGGATGGTGGCTGCAGCGGGCGGAGCGCCGGCTGTGAGAATCCGGATTCCGCGCCGTGCACCGGCGCGCAGTTCCGCAGGAGCGTTGGCGATCCCGATCAACACCGTAGGAGCCGCGCAGAACATCGTCACCCTTTCGCGGGCGATGACATCGAAGACGGCCGCCGGATCGACACGGCGGAGACAGAGATGAGTCGAGCCTGCCGCCGTCGCGGTCCAGACGAACGTCCACCCATTTGCGTGAAACATCGGAAGCGTCCAGAGGTATCGATCCGAGCAGGTCATGGAATGATGGACCAGCGTCCCGATGCTGTTGATCCACGCGTTGCGGTGGGTGATCATCACCCCCTTCGGCTGTGATGTGGTGCCGCTGGTGTAATTGATCGTGAGCAGATCGCTCTCCGCGATCTCCGGCCGTTCGAACTGCCCGGGCATCGCTGCCATCCGGCTCTCGTAATCGATCCATCCGTCGCCAGCTCCCTCATAGGCCACGAAGTGCCGAACATTCGGGATCTGATCGCGGATGCCATCGACAGCGTCGAGATAGTCGGCGTGGGCGCAGACGACGGTGGTCCCGCTGTGCCGAATCATGTACGCGAAATCATCGGCCAGCAGACGGTAATTGAGAGGAACGAGAACCGCGCCGATCTGCGGGACGGCGTAGAACGATTCGAGCTGCGCGTGCGTGTTCGGGGCAATCGTGGCGACGCGATCTCCCTTCTCGACGCCCAGCTCCTGAAGGGCGGCTGACCAGCGATCGCAGCGGTCGAAGAAGGCCTCGTAGCTGAGACGCAGGTCGCCGTCGACGACACCCTCCCGCCCTCCGTACAACTTTCTTGCGCGGCGCGCGAAGTCAAGCGGTGTCAGAGGAAGCTCCACGGACTACCTCCTCAATCGATCGAGGGTTCGATCACAGTGGCCGAATCGAGAGCGACGATGGTACGCCAAAGGAGGCGCGATCGGTAGGCAGGCGTCGTCGTAGCTTTCACGACAGACAGGCGGATCGCAATAAGGTGTTCTTCACGGAGCGATCCTAGCCCTCGCGGATCCGATTGGAGCTCCCGGATCGACATGGGCGGACCGGCAGCGTAACCTTGACAACTGCTGTGCGGTCACATCAACGAGGCCATGGACCGCACGGGAGTCTTCTTAATGCGTGCTCAGCTCACGTGGTGGCGTTTCGTCCCTGCCGCTGCGCTCGTTCTCGTCGCCGGGGCGCTGGCAAGCCTTCATAGAGTGCCGGTACATCTCGGCGCGCCTCCTGCGATGCAGCGGGCGGGGTTCGTGCGGCGGCTGGCGGCGCAGTTCTCGCGCGACACCGGATTTCCGGTCACCATCGACACGGTCCCGGCCACAAAGGTGGACGAACGGGTTCGCCGTGGCGATCTGGACATCGTGATCGCCCACGGCCCCGGTGCCGCAGGAGCTCTCGATACCGCAACGCATATGCGGGCTGATCTCAGCGCGACGTTCGTCATCGTCGGTCCGCGCAGCGATCCGGCGCATGTTGGAAGCGCATGGTCGGCCTCAGAGGCGCTCGCGAAGATCGCCGCCACACGGGCGCCTTACCAGCGATCGCCGACGGCGTCGGTCGCTTCCGATGTCGAGGCAGCGATCTGGCGCACGGCGGACTCATGGAGTCCAAGGGATGTCCCGCCGTCCACCGTTCAAGCAGCGCTGGCGATGGCAGACGGACGTGGTGCGTACATGATCATCGATCGTCCGACGTTTCGGCGGCTCAGCCGGAGGACACACCTGACCGTGCTGTTCGAAGGGGACCCCGCGCTTCTGGACGTGTACATGGTCGCCGAGCTGCGCCACGCTGCCACGCACACCCATTGCGGAAAGGCGTTCTGGACCTGGTTTCACTCGCCGGAGGGAAAAGCAGCGGTGCGCACGGCGGCGTTCGAAGGAGAGCGCGACTATTTTCTCGTCCATTGACCCCCTGTCATGGAACGTTTCACCGTGATGAAACGTCGCAAGAGAGGATGGTCATTGTTGCGGATAATCCTTCAGTCCTGGTTCTCGAGTCGGACCCAGGCCTTCAGCGGTTGTTCGACACCGTGCTCCGCCGGGATGCCTTTGAGCCGATCTTCGTCGAAGACGGCGAAGCCGCCGTCCACCTCCTCGCCCGCCGTGATGTTGCGGCCTTGATCGTGGACGTGAGTCTTGCCGCCAGCTCCCTTGAAGTGGGCAGCCGCCGCGGCATTGGCTTTCTCCACTATCTGCAGCGGGAGAAGCCCCTGCTTCTGCAGCACGTCGTCGTGCTTTCCGGACTTGTGCCACGCGACGTACCCCAGGACCTTCCGAACGTCTTTCTGTTCCTGCGAAAGCCGTTCGAACTGGACGAACTACGCGCCGCGATCAGGGCGTGCGCGCGCGTCGAGGCATCGGTGCAGTTTTAGCTTTCTGAAGCCAGGACCAAGGTGTAGCTAAGGCTACCCAAAAATATTTGAAATTTGAGAATCAAAACCGAGCGCGGGCTCGTGTCGCCTCGGTCGTCCCTGAGCATGTCGCCAACGCTGGCCCTGCCGAAAAACCGCGCGCCGGAGGCGTGCTGCGAGGGTAGCCGGTGGCGAAGCGAAGCGCCGCCACCGGATTGCGACGCACGATTCATAATTTCCCCGGCCCCGACAGGGGCCGAAGAAACGTTCCCCGGGAACATACCCAACGCGACGCGCCCATGCAAACCCGCATACCTGGATGCAATCGCGGAGGATCTTCTTCCGCCCCTGACCGGGGCGGCACAACCCATGCGGCAAATGTGGTCCGGTGGCGGCGCTTCGCTTCGCCACCGGCTACCCTCTGACCGCGCTTTCAGCGCGGGAACCGCCGGGGCCCGCGTCCGCTCTTGTCGTTGAGTCTGAGAGAGAAATCCTCAGACTTCGGCTGCATAGAATCTACCCAAGAACATTTGAAATTTGAGAATCAAAAGCCGGACGGGGGCGCGGGCTCGGGCCCGGGAAAAACCACGGACGCCGTGGCTAACGCGTTTGTGGTCCGCTGGCCAACAGCCTGCTCAACTAGCCTCCGAAAATCCGAGCTCCCGCCG
>JADGNX010000419.1 GCA_017883265.1 Thermoanaerobaculia bacterium | reverse complement strand
CGATGGTGCTGGAGCGGTATACACCCCGCAAAGTGCATTGGTGGCCGTCGCCGAAGCGACCAATCGTCCGATTGTTATCGACGTGGAATCTCAACTCGGATACGGGGGCGCCGGCGGCTTCATTGCAGATTCCGGCCCATCGCGGACAGTCATTCCGGCGCATTGCGGACAGCGTTCCGGTGATTGCGGACAGTTTCTGATGAGCGTTTAGACAGCACTCCCTTCGACATCCGAATCAGTAGATCGGCAGTCCCTGTGAAGAACAACAGGGGCGACCGATGGCGAGGATGAGAATGTCGATGAGGAAAATCCGTGAGGTGCTGCGGCTGACGCATGAGCTGGGGCTCAGCGTCCGTGAGGTGCGCGAGGCAACAGGCGTCGGCAAGACGGCGGTTTCCGAGTACGTGAGTCGTGCGAGGGTGATCGGGATCACCTGGCCGATCCCTCCAGAGATCACCGACGCCGAGCTGGAGCGGCGGCTGTTCACGCCGGCCGGATTCCACGAGGGCTCCACGAAGCCGCTGCCCGACTGGACGAAGGTGCACGAAGAACTCAAGCGTCGCGGCGTGACGCTGATGATCCTGTGGGAGGAGCATCGCGCCGCGTATGTCGACGGCCGCGGATATTCCCGGTTTTGCGAGCTTTACGGGGAATGGAGAAGGCGCCTGTCGCCGACGATGCGGCAGACGTACGTGGCGGGCGATAAGCTGTTCGTCGACTGGGCTGGTGACACGGTGCCGATCATCGATCCGATGACGGGCGAGGTGCACGAGGCCCACCTCTTCATCGCGGTACTCGGTGCGTCGAGCTACACCTACGCCGAGGCACGCTGGAGCGAGACGCTGCCCAACTGGATTGGTGCGCACGTCAACACGCTCGACTTCCTCGGGGGTGTGCCAAAGGCTGCGGTGCCGGACAATCTCAAAGCCGGCATCACGAAGCCGTCGCGCTACGAGCCGGGCGTCAACAGGACGTATCAGGATCTCGCCGATCACTACGGCTTCGTCGTGCTGCCGGCGCGCATTCGACGCCCACGCGACAAGGCCAAGGTCGAGGCCGCAGTCGGCATCGTCTCTCGCTTCGTGCTCGGCAAGCTGCGCAACAGGCGCTTCTTCTCCTTGGTCGAGTTGAACGACGCCGTTCGCGACTGCGTAACGAAGATCAACGCGAAGGTGATGAAGCATCTGAAGCAGAGCCGCAACGATCTCTTCGCCAGTCTCGACCGGCCGGCGCTGAAAGGGCTTCCGAGCGAGCGCTACCAATATGCCGAGTGGAAGCGCTGCACGGTTGCGCCCGACTATCATGTCGAGGTCGATGACCATTACTACTCGGTCCCGTTCGGGCTGTTGCGCGAGACCGTGGAGGCGCGCTTCACGGACGGAACCATCGAGGTCTTCCACAAGGGCGAGCGGATTGCGAGCCACATGCGCTCGCGCGTCGCGCACAAGCACACGACGATCCCGCAGCACATGCCGTCGAGCCATCGGCGTTATGCGGAATGGTCGCCGGCACGCATGTTGCGCGAGGCCGAGAAGATCGGCCCCGCCACGATCGCGCTGTTCGAGGCGATCATGAAGGCAAAGCCGCATCCCGAGCAGGGCTTCCGCTCGTGCCTTGGCATCCTCAGCCTCGTGAAGAGCTATGGACCGGAGCGCATCGAGGCCGCGGCCAGGCGCGGCAACGATATCCGCGCCACCACATACGGCTCGATCAAGTCGATCCTGCAGAACGGGCTCGATCGTGCCTTCGCCAAACCGAACACGCCGGACGCATCCCCGATCCGGCACGCCAATATCCGTGGGCGTGGCTACTACCACTGAGCAACTCCCGGATGATCGCGTGCCCCCGGGAGGCCCGCAAGCGGCGGCGCGCGAAGAAAGATGCGGGCGAAAAGAAAACAGAGGAATGACACATGCTTCCACATCCCACATACGATCGGCTGATCGCCCTCGGTCTCGTCGGCATGGCCAAAGCGTTCGAGGAGCAGCGGCAGCAGCCCGCCGTTGCTTCGCTCATGTTCGAGGAGCGGATCGGCCTCCTCGTCGATCGCGAGGCCGTCGAGCGCGAAAGCAGGCGGCTCGTCACCCGGCTCAAGTTTGCCAACCTCAGGCAGACCGCCACCATCGAGGATCTCAACACGAAGGCGGCGCGCGGTCTCGACAAGGCGCTGTTCGCCAAGCTCGCGACCGGCGACTGGATCAGGCGGCGACACGACCTCCTGATCACTGGGAAAACCGGCACCGGCAAGAGCTGGCTCGCCTGCGCGCTCGGACACAAGGCGTGCCGCGACGATCGATCGGTGCTCTACTATCGCGTACCACGCCTGCTCGACGCACTTGCACTGGCACGCGGCGATGGACGGTATGTACGCCTCCTCAAGAGCCTCGCCCGTGTCGAGCTTCTGATCCTCGATGACTGGGGGCTGGCTCCGCTGACCTCGCAGCAGGGCCGCGACCTGCTCGAAATCGTCGACGATCGCCACGGCCGCGGCTCGACGATTGTGACCAGTCAGCTCCCCGTCGATCACTGGCACGAGGTGATCGTCGATCCGACAATCGCCGATGCCGTCCTTGACCGCCTCGTCCACACCGCGCACCGCCTCGCCCTCGACGGCGAGACCCTACGCAAACCACCGGAAAACTCGGGCAAGCGTGGAAAGCTTGACACTGACAACGCCGAGTGAGCCCTTAAAGCCGTCGACGGGAGCAGCTGTCCGCGATCACCGGAACGCTGTCCGCGATCGATCGGAATCGCTGTCCGCAATCGATCGGAATCACTGTCCGCATTCGCCGGAATCCGCAAATGCGTTCGCAGCACTCTCACGACCTACCAGCCCGCTTTCCACCGCATGGCCACCCAAGCGGGACTCTCACGTGGAAATGGACGGTGCCTGGGCTCTGTACGAGGCATGGCTCCGTTTGCAGGAGGGCGACATAGAAATAGCGCTCGTCACCGGTTCCGGTGCGGTCGCTGC
>JADGNX010000418.1 GCA_017883265.1 Thermoanaerobaculia bacterium | reverse complement strand
TCTAAAAAGGGAGATGTGTCAAAGGAGAGGACCGATGGTATCGGCCGGTATTAACATTTATTTCCCTGTAAAATCCAATGGGTTCGGCGACGGTTTGTGTTAGGAATATACGGTTCGTTTCCCACCAGCCTGCTCCAATGAGGACGCCATGACGCATCTTCGAATCTTAGCGTCTTCATCGCTGTTGCCCGTAGCGTCTGCGTTCGCTGTGTCCGCCCTATTCCTGTCTCCGCCGGCACTAGCGGCTGAGGCCAATGGCGCGGCGGTTTACGCGAAATATTGCGCCTCCTGCCATGATCAAACCGGCGCTCGCATTCCGCAGCGCTCGGCTTTGCAGCAAATGTCGCCCGGGCGCATCCTGAAGACGCTGGATCGTCCTGCCATCGAGCGCGCCTGACCCCTGGGCCCACGGAGCGTGCGGGTATGCGAAGCGATGCTCGAGATAGAGTCCGATCGCGTTGTATCCCGCCTCCAGGGTCACATCGCACATCCGGCGCATCACGTCGTACGTCGGTGACTGCTCCCGCGCGATGTCATAAAGCCACATCCGTAACTGCACTCCGAGAGTGTAAGGCAATGGACAGTTAACAATGGACAATCGACAATTGAAAGGCCGGGTTGCCGTTGTCAATGGCCCATAATTAATTGTCCACTGTGTCAGTGCATTGCGGCACGCCTGCGGGATGGGCGAAGTGTGGCCCTGAATTCCGCTTCGAGCCAGGCGTTCTCTCCGGCGATGGTCTCGGACCATGATGGAACGCTGTCGATGCCTTGCGGGATCGCGAACGGATAGGGCTGTCCATCGGGGCCGTCGTAGTAGTAGCCCATCGCATAGTTGTCGCTCTGGCCGAGAGCATCCTGCATGGCTGCGTGGACAAGACGGCTCTGAATCTCGATGTCGCGCTGCCGCGGAATCGAGCCGGGGGCATCGCCGGTGTAATAGAAGGTCTGGATGACGGGGACGACGATCTGCTGCGGCTGGAGATCCTTGAGGATAGCCTGCCGCATGGCCTCGATATAGGCCGACTCGTAAGTCGCCAGGGCCCCGTCGGGATCGGGCGATTTCTGATGATCGAGCGGGTGTCCCCAGACGCCGCCGAGGTTGTAAGGGTAATTGAGCAGGAGCAATCCGTCGTACGCCGCGGGAGCCCAATGCACGGCGCGCTGCTGCGCTGTCATCGGCAGAACGTACTCGCCGGCCAGCCCGAGAATCGGGAGCTCGGGCGCCGTCTGGCGGGAGATCGAGGACCAGCGCTCGAGATCGGTTGCCGCGATCTCGAGGAAAAAGGGGTCGTCGGTCACGAAGAAGACGCCGATGATCTCCTCCCGCGCGTACCGGCTCCAGAGACCGATCCGCTCTCGAAATTCGGAGTCGCTGAGCTGCACAAGTCCGTTCGATTCTCCTGCCGTCGCTGGCGGCACCACGACCACGGCCGGGATCTCCACGAAGACGGAGAGGTCGAACTGGCGCGCCAGTTCGAGTTGTTGCGCGATGGTGGCCTCGTCCGCTCGCCGCCACGCGCGTGCTGCCGCATCCCAACCGCCGAGGTCGGTCAGCATCGCGGCGTTGAGACCGGCCCCGGTCTGTCGCCGCAGGACGACGTCGGTGATCGGGCCGGGAGCGACGCGGGCCGAGCGCAGCCGGTCGTAGCGGGAGAGGCCGGCGCGCGCGACTCGCGGCCGCTGAGCGGGGGCTGCGAGAAGCGACAGGATGCTGGCGTTTGCTGACGCGCAAACGCCGGCGGATCCGATGGCCATGGTCTTCAGAAAGGTACGTCGGGATGCCGTCACAATGACAGTACGAATGCCGGAACGATTTCGTCGGTCCTGCGAATCATCCTCCACGGCCCGTAATCCAGCCGGCCGATGCAGACGGCAGCCTGCCTTACGTGGATCGCGTGAAGAGCTGGCGCTGGCTGACCTGATAAGCGCTCGTGCGGATCATCTCGCGAAGAGCCCGCGGATCGCGGACTCCGCGCAGAACGCAGCTCGGTGTCGCCTTGTCCGAGGAGATGATCGTGACGTAGCCGATTCCGAGCATGCGATCCGTCAACCCCTGACGGAACTGTGTGTCGTCGATGTACCGGAGATCGATCTCGCTCAGGTTCTTGCTCATCATGCCGGTCTCGATCATGACGCGCTGGTTTGTCACCGTGTAAATGGTGCTGCGGAGGCGGACCAGGGCCAGGATGAACGCAATGAGCTGGATCAGGATGAGCACCGCTGTAATCCGCCATCCCCACTGCATGATCTCATTGCTGTTCGGCCGATCGGGTGTCTTTGTTGCGAAGAACCAGGCCGCCACCGGAATGGCGATCAGCGTCACGACCATGGCGAAGAGCTTTCCGATCAACAGCAACCACGATGGGCTCCCCTGCCAGAGCGTCTCCTCATGGAAGGGGAGGGACGCCGACGGCGCGATGGGCTGGCCTCCGGCCGGCGATGGTCTGCCGCAATGAGGACAGGCCGCGGCAAGGGTCGATACGTCGCGGCCACAATCGGGACAGGTGACGACAGGCATGGCGCGATTCTACCGCAGCGCTGCTTGGCGCGCCCTTTGACCTTCGCCACAGTATCGAAGGGAGGGTCACCTGGATCCTGGAATGACGCGGCATGGGTCATAATCGGCAATTCATGTCGGAAATCATTTCCGTCGAGAGCGAGCATCTGCCGGGAGGGGAGGCCCTCTGCGCAAATTGCGGCGCACCGCTGGTCGGAAAGTACTGCAGCGCCTGCGGCGAGAAGCGGCTCGACCACCACGATCTGACCATGGCCCATGTTCTCGGTCACGCGGTGCACGAACTGACGCATTTCGACTCAAAAATCTTCGCCACCCTCCTGCTCCTGATCGTCCGTCCCGGATTCCTCACACGCGAGTACTTCGCCGGCCGTCGAACCCGCTACGTGTCGCCGCTGCGGATCTACCTCACGATTTTCGCCGCCAGTCTCTTTCTCTACTCGTTCACGCGCGAACTGAA
>JADGNX010000122.1 GCA_017883265.1 Thermoanaerobaculia bacterium | reverse complement strand
TCGACTCCAACGTGCTACGGCTTCGCCTCAGGGCGGACTCGTCGCTGTCGTCAGCGATCCGGATTGTCGAGTCGTGGGGCCCTCGTCCCATTCAGGCAGTAATCATCCGGTCAGCACTGCATCCTGCGACGAGACAGGCAGTGGCGGAGACACTCCTCTCGCTGCACGAACGCCGGCAGCGTGAGCTGCGGTCGTTCGGGTTTGAACGGTTCAGGTCAGTGTCAGAGGACTTCTACGATCAAAGCTGACCGCGGATCGTCAACGGCCGGCGAAGCCAGCTCGACGGAGTGAGGCACTCTCCCGCACTGCCAGGCGATTTACAGCAGATCGTCGAGCCGGATCGGGAGATGGCGAACTCGAACGCCGGTGGCGTTGTAGATGGCGTTGGCGATGGCGCCGGCGACGCCGGTGATGCCGATCTCTCCGATTCCCTTGGCGCCAATCGGGTTGATGTGCGGGTCGTCCTCATCGACAAAAATGACGTCGAGGTCGTGGATGTCGGCGTTCACCGGCACGCGGTACTCCGCGAGATCGGCGTTCACATAGCGCCCGTTCCTCGGATCGACCTCGGTCTCCTCGCGAAGGGCCTGACTGACGCCCCAGACCATTCCACTGATCATCTGGCTGTGTGCGAGCTTCGCGTTCAGGACGCGGCCGACTCCATACGCGCCAACCAGGCGCGGAATCCGGATCGTTCTGGTGTCAGAGTCGATCCTGGCCTCGGCGAATACGGCGCCGAAGGCATGCATCGCGAACTGTTTGGTCTCCTCTCCTGGCGCGGAGCTCTCCGTGGCCTCGACTGCCTTCCCGGGTTGCCGGGCCAGAACCTCTGCGTAGGTCTCGGTCGCCGGCGAGTCGCTGCGCGTGATCAACCGTCCTTCGCTGACGCCGATGTCGGTGGCCACGATTCCATGCATCGGGGAAGATGGGTCGTTCGCGGCCAGCGCCAGGACTTGTTGTCGCAGGGCGGTACAGGCTACATGGACCGCCGATCCGGTCGACGCCGCGGACATCGATCCTCCGGAGACGGGCGACTTCGGGAAGTGCGAATCGCCGAGCTCGAATCTCACCTGCGACGGCTTGAGACCGAGCGCGTCCGCGGCGATCTGGGTCATGATCGTGTAGGTGCCGGTGCCGAGGTCCTGCGAGGCGGTCTGCACGACGGCGCGCACGTCGCTTCCATTCATCTCCATACGGGCCCTGACGGTGGCAGGGCTGCGATACGTCGGATAGGTAGCAGTGGCCAGACCGTACCCCACCATCGCCTTGCCGTCCCGCATCGTTCCGGCCTGGGCCTTTCGCTTGGACCAGCCGAAGAGCTCCGCCCCCACTCGATAGCACTCCTTCAGCGCCTTGCTCGAAAATGGACGGCCGGTGTCGGGATCGGTCTCTGCGTAGTTCTTGAGCCGCAAGGCGAGCGGATCCATGTGGAGCTTCTCGGCCAGCTCGTCCATGGCCACTTCGACGGAAAACGTTCCCGTTGCTTCGCCTGGCGCCCGCTGATAGGTGGGGGTTCCGACGTTGAGCTTCAGGAGGCGATGTGTCGATTCGAGGTTCGGCACGGCGTACAACATGCGCGTGACGATTCCGGAAGGCTCGAGGAAGTCTTCGATGAACGACGTGTGAGACGTCGTTACATGTCGGATGGCTGTCAGGGTTCCATCGCTCTTCGCGCCGAGGGTGATGCGCTGATGGGTCTGCGGCCGACCGCCCACAGGACCGAACATCTGCCGGCGCGTCAGCACGATCTTGACCGGCCTCTTGAAGCTTTGCGAGGCCATCGCGGCCAGCAACACGTGCGACCAGGTCGAGCCCTTGCAGCCGAAGCCTCCTCCGACGAACGGAGAGATGATGTGGACATCCTCCGGCTTCATGCCGAACGTTTTGGCCACGGTGTCACGGGCTCCGTAGACATATTGCGTCGTATCGTAGACGGTGAGCTGGCCGCCCTCCCAGGAAGCGATCGCGGCGTGAGGCTCCATCGGGTTGTGATTCTCTTTGGGCGTGGTGTATGTCTGATCGATGCGAACGTCGGCCGAGGCCAGACCGGCATCGACATCGCCACGGACGTAATGACCGCGCGTGTTCCTGCCCGGCTCGGCCGGCTTCTCGGGAAGGGGATAGGCGCTCGGAAACGCAGCGTCGAAATCGGCGGCGAGAGTGCCCTTCTCGTAGGTGACAGCGACCATGGTGGCAGCGTCGGTGGCGTGCTCGAATGTGTCGGCCACGACGACCGCGATCGGCTGTCCGTTGTAGTGGACTTCGCCGTCCTGGAGGAGCGTGAGCACGCGGCCGGCAGGGGGATTCACGGCCGCACGCCCCTTGTCAGGCAGCTTCTGTGCGTTCTTGTGCGTGAGCACTCCGATGACGCCCCGCGCCTTCGACGCCCGGCTGACATCGATCGAAGCTACCCGGCCGCTTCCGATCGTGCTCTGAACGATGACGCCATAGGTGAGGCCATCGATCGGCCAGTCGGCGGCATAGCGCGCCGCTCCGGTCACCTTCAACCGGCCGTCGACACGATTCATCGGTTTACCGACTGAGCCCGATTCGTTCGTCGCCATGTTTGATCTCTCCGCTATCGCGATTTCAAAACGGCCGCTGGCCTGATCGGCAGGCCGGTCTCTACATCGCGGCAACTTCTGACAGTGTCTTGACCAGGGTGCGCTTCGCCAGCTCGATCTTGAATTTGTTGTAGCGATGCGGCTTTGCTCCATGAAGAGCCGCTTCGGCAGCAGCCCGCCACGCGTCGTCCGAAGCGCGCAACCCGATCAAGGCCTTTTCTGCCACGTGCGATCGCCAGGGCTTGGTTCCCACGCCGCCCATGGCCACTCGGGCGTCGTGAATCATCCCGTCGCGGAGGTCGAGCGCCACGGCAGCCGAGGCCAGGGCGAAAGCATACGAAGAGCGATCGCGGACCTTGATGTAGTGCGAGCGGCGGGCGAAGGGGATGGCGGGAAGATCGACCGCTGTGATCAGCTCGTCGTGATGCAGAACGCTCTCACGCTCAGGATGCTCGCCAGGCAGCAGATGGAAGTCGACGAGAGGAATCGTCCGCTCGGCGCCCGCCGAGCTCCGGACGCGGACCTGGGCATCGAGCGCGACCAGAGCCACCGACATATCGGAAGGATTCGCAGCGATACATTTCTCACTGGTTCCGAGGATGGCGTGCATCCGGTTGAAACCGTCCAGAGCGGAGCAGCCGCTTCCCGGTTCCCGCTTGTTGCAACCCATGGAAGTGTCGCGAAAATATTCGCAACGCGTGCGCTGCAGCAGGTTCCCGCCCACCGTGGCCATATTGCGAATCTGCCCGCTGGCACCGGCCAGCAAGGCCTCGGACAGGACCGGGTAGTCGCGCTTCACGAGATCATTCCACGCCAGATCGCTGTTGCGGACCAGCGAACCGATCCTCAGGCCGCCGTGCGCAAGCGGCGCGATGGCCACGAGGTCGGAACTGATCTTTCCGAGCGGGTTGATGTCGACGATAAAATCAGGTCGCTCGACGTACAGCTTCATCAGATCGATGAGCGTGGTACCTCCGGCCAGCATTTTTGCCGTCGGATCGCCGGAGATCGAGCGCGTCGCATCTTCCATGCTCTTCGCCCGCTTGTAGTGGAAGTCGCGCATGTCATCGGCTCCTATGTGGTCTTGCTGCGTCGAACGTCCTGCACGGCGGCAACGATGTTGGGATAGGCGCCGCAACGGCAGATGTTTCCGCTCATGCACTCGCGGACGTCATCGTCGCTCGCGCCGCACGGCTCTCGCAGCAGCGCCACTGCCGACATGATCTGGCCCGGCGTGCAATAGCCGCATTGGAAGGCGTCACGCTCGATGAAGGCGGCCTGCATCGGATGGAGCTCGTCACTGCCGGCCAAGCCCTCGATCGTTGTGATCTCGTCTCCGTCGTGCATCACCGCCAGAGTGAGGCAGGAGAGAGTGCGCCGCCCGTCGACCAGGACCGTGCAGGCACCACATTGACCGTGATCGCATCCCTTCTTGGTCCCGGCCAACTGCATCTCCTCGCGCAGCGCGTCGAGCAGCGTGACGCGCGGCTCGAGCTTCAGGGCGTGCGCCGTCCCGTTGACTCGCAAGGTGACGTCGACCGCAGAGGAGATCGGACCGCCGGGCACAGCACCCTCGGATGCCAGCGCGCTCTTGTTGAAGAGGATGGGAGCGACGCAGGCGCCAGCAGTCAGGACGACCGAGGTGCCCAGAAAATCCCGCCGGCTGACTTCTGCTCTCTTCTCGTTGTCGGATTCATGCGCTTCGAGCGGCTTCTCGGGATCCTTCATGAGGCCTCCTGACGGCAACGAGGAGTGGCGGATTCGGGCCATGCAAACGGGACGCCGGTGTCTTGCTCAAAACGACGCAGGCCGCTACCTGGTCTCAACATTGTCGAGGATGAGGTAGGTGAAGAGTCCAGTAGCAACGTGGGATTCACCCTGCCGCACTTCGACTGCGGAGACGGCGACTGTCCGCCCCTTCTTGATGAGGCGCGAGGTCGCTACGAGAACCTCTCCTTCCAGCCGCGCGGGCCGAAGGAAATTGATCTTCAGATCGATGCTCGTCATCGACCGTGATGAACCATCGAGATCGGAAAGGATCGAGTAGACCGCCGCAGTGTCGGCAATCGCCGTGATGATTCCACCGTGAACGACTCCACCCTCCTGGCCGAACCAGCTTTGAAGCGGCATTCGAATCTCTGCGCCTCCGGCCGTACGAACGAGGCTGAACTGAAGTGCAGCGTTGATCGGAACACTCTCGAACCCGAGCATCAGAGTCTGCCTCCTGCTTGCTACCGATTACGTCGCCCGCCTCATCCCCTGCAGTCGCATCATGGCGATGATACCGAGAGCCGGGCCGAGGGCCAGCGGGGCAAATGCGTAGCGCCAACTGAGTGTGTCAATGAACCATGGAAGGAGCCGGATGGAAGCGGTAGTAATCAGAAATCCGATACAGGTCTGGATGGTCAGGGCGGTCCCGAGGTAACGAGGATCGGCGAGTTCCGTGACCGCGGCCGAGAACTGCGCGGAGTCGGCCACGACCGTGGCTCCCCATACGACCGCCATGAGCAGAAGTAGCGTCGGTGATCCGCCGAAGAGGAAACCGACTGCCAGACAACATGCTCCGCTGATGGCCATGGCGACCGATGCAACGATCGGCCGTCCGACGCGATCGGCGACAATGCCGGCGATCACGCATCCGATCGCCCCGCTGCCGATCAGGACGAAAGAGACGATCTCGGCGAAAAAGGTGCTGCCGCCGCTTGCGGCCACGCTGGCGCGGATCATCACGGGGGCCCAGGTCCACATGGCATAAAGCTCCCACATGTGGCCGAAGTAGCCGAAGTTGGCCAGCCGCACCCCGCGGTTGCTGAACACCTTTCCGATCTGCGTCGAATCGAACGGTTGATTCGACAGGGCGAAAGGTCCTTCGCGCACAAAGAGGGCGATCAGCAGGGCGGCGGCCACCGCCAGGAGAGAGGCAACCGCCATATGGAACCGCCAATGCCCGGGCCCGACCGTGTTGATCAGATATGGCGAGGCTTTTCCGAGCGTCAATGCTCCGATCATGACGCCCAACGCCACACCGCGGCCCTGCCGGAACCAGGTGGCGATGAGCTTCATGCCGGGTGGATAGACACCCGCCAGGAACACGCCGGTCAGGAACCGCAGCGCGATCGCCGAGCTCGCGCCGTGGGCGAATCCCGCGAGCAACGCGTTGGCTGCGCCGCCTCCGACCGCGGATAGGGCGATGAGGTGACGGGAGCTGATCACGTCGGGAAGATTCAGGAGAGCGCTGGCGAGGGTACCGGCGACGAATCCGAGCTGTACGGCCAGCGTCAGCCAGGCGCTGGCCGATGCCGTCAGATGCCATTCCTGCGCGATCTGTGGAGCCACGGCCGAGGCGGCGAACCAGAGCGACATGCCGAACAGCTCAGCGAGCGCAATGAGCGCCAGGGCGGTCTTACGGCCGGCCATCAGAAGGGGCTCGGGATGACGAGGCACTCACTCATGGATTCACAGATTGCTATCGAACCAGCCGACCAGCCGTCTCGCGATGTCGCGCTTGTGCTCCGGTTGCGAGATTCGGTGGCCCTCATTCGGATAGACGATCAGCTGCGTCTTTACTCCGCGAGCCTTGAGGGCGTGCCAGAATTCGAACGATTGCGGTGCGGGAACTTCGCCATCGCGATCGCCGACCAGGACGAGCGTCGGGGTCTTTACGTTCTTGATGAACTC
This sequence comes from Thermoanaerobaculia bacterium, assembly GCA_017883265.1. Classification (GTDB taxonomy): domain Bacteria; phylum Acidobacteriota; class Thermoanaerobaculia; order Gp7-AA8; family Gp7-AA8; genus JADGNX01. The sequence goes on along the minus strand of JADGNX010000122.1, from coordinate 3,559 downwards.
GATCGGCGAGCTTCGGCGATAGATCCACGGATCGTCGTAGACCGAGGCTCCGAAGAACGGGATCATCCATTGATCGATGCTGTTCTGGCCGTAGTAGCTCTCCCAGTTCACCAGTCCCGCGCCGGAGACCGCTGCGCGAAAGCGCGTGGTCTGTGTCACCGCCCACATCGCGATATAGCCCCCGTAGCTCCAACCCCAGATGCCGACCCGGGCGGGGTTGACACCGGCCGTGGCCGCCGCTGCATTTGTGCCGGTGAGGATGTCGCGGAAATCGCCCATGCCGAAGTCCTTGACGTTGGCTCGGGCGAACGTCTCACCCTGGCCATAACTCCCGCGTGGACTCGGCATGAAGACCACGTAGCCGGTGGAAACGAGAGACGCCAGATAGAGGTTCGGCCAGGAGGGGACTACTCCGGAAGATGGGCCGCCATGGACCTGTACGACCATCTTCGTTCCCTCCGTAGTCACTCCACTCGTTGAGCCCGGGTAGAGCAGCCACCCCTGCACCTTGAATCCGTCGTTCGTCCAGTTGAGATTCTCAGCGCGTCCCCACAGCGGCTTCACGGCATCGTTGGAATGCGTGACCTGCTTCCATCCGCCGAGCGGACCAACCCAGACATCCTGCGGTTTTCCGAATGACTCACGAATGCCTGCGGTCGTCGCGCCGTCACGAGCCATCGAGAGGCCGATGACTCCGCCCGTGGAGATCTTCTCCTCGCCGCTCCAGCGCTGTTCGACCTGTCCAGTGGTCGTAACCCGAGCGAATCCCGACAAGCCGTTGATGTTCTCGCCGACCAGCAGCGACCGGGAATCAGGCATCCAGCCGATCGAGGAGGGGGACGCTGCGATTCCTGGGGTCACGTTCACGGCGGTCCCTCCATCCGCGGGAAGGATGAAGACGTCGCCTCCGACGTTGCCTTCGTCGCTCATCAGCCCCTCGATGAAGGCGATGCTCTTCCCGTCAGGCGACCAGCGCGGAGTGGCAATCTGCAGTACCGGCTTGTAGATCGAGCGCGCGATCGTCGTCCCGAGAGCGAACCGATAGATCTGCGCCACCCAGTAATTGTTCTCACCCGAGCCCATCGCAGCCTCCGCCACGAGAGCCTGCCCGTCGGGAGACCAGTCGTAGTCGTAGACATACATGTCGGCCGGAGTGGCCATGGTCACTGCATGCGACCCAACATCGACGATGGCGATGCGGCGCTCCTCAATCTGGGTTTCCACGTCTCCGGAGGGAGGCGTCATCGGCTCCAGAGCTCCTCCCTTGCGCGCTGCGTTCTCGATGAATAGAAAGGCGATCTTCTTCCCATCAGGGGACCATCGGGGAGCGTTCAGCGCTCCTTTGACCTTCGTCACGGCGTGGATGTCGCCTCCGCCTGCCGTGGCCACGAAGAGCTGCGGGGAACCGGTGGCATCGGAGACGAATGCCAGCCGGCCGCCGTCAGGTGACCAGGCGATCTCCGCTTCTGTGGGAGGGGCCGGTGCGCCGCCCTTGGCGCGCGCTGGAGCCATTGCCGTCACTCGGGTCGCTGCGCCCGAACCGCTGGCGGAGACGATGAAGATTCCTCCCTCCGCGGGGGCGGAGATCGAGCTCCGGACGAATGCGACGCGATCGCCGGAGGGGGAGATCGAGACCTCATCGAACGTCTGCACTCGGGTCAGTGTGGCAATGGTTTCGTCGATGCGGGCGTCGCGTGTCGCCTCCGCGGCGCGAAGCGATGGAAGAATGGCGATGACGGCCAGTGAGCAGATCAGTTTACGCATCAGGTCTTCCTCTTTGAGAGAGCTTAACCCGCATTTCGCTTTAGGATGGTCGCTGTTCGGGGAGGAATGGTATGGACAAACAACCGATCCAGCGCTCGGCCCTCCTGGTCATCGACGCTCAGGACTCATTCAAGAAGGGACCGCGGTGGGAACGCCGAAGCAACCACGCTTTTGAAAAGAACATCGACGCTCTGGTGCAGGCGTGGCGAAAAGCGAAGCTGCCGGTCTTCTTTGTGCTGCACAACGACTCCGATCCAGGCTTTCGCCCCGGCGATCCGGAGGTGCGCCTCATGTCGTTCATCGATCGACATGCCGACGAGCCACTCCTGACCAAGAACACGCGGAATGCCTTCACCAGCACGGACCTGCAGAAACGTCTCGACACGCTCGGCGTGAACAGAGTGGTCGTGACCGGAATCCAGACCGAACAATGCTGTGAAACGACGACTCGCGTAGCGGCAGATCTCGGATTCGACGTCGACTTCGTGACCGAGGCGACGATGAGCTTCCCGATCAGGAACCGCGAGACGGGAGAAGAGCTCTCGACCGATGAGATCATCCGCCGGACTGAGTTCGTGCTCCGCGACCGCTTCGCCCGGATTGCGCGCGTCCACGACCTCGTCGAGGAGCTCAACCAGCCGGACTGATGGACCGATAATCCCCGCTTGATGATCACACTGACTCCCGCCGACGCGCGACGCAGGATGATCGGCCACCTCGGGCTGGCGCGTCCCGTCGGTCGCGGCGCCACCGGAATCCGCAAAGTGCTCGAGCGCCTCCGCTGTATCCAGCTCGATCCGCTCGACGTCATCGGCACGAATGCAGACCTCGTCGTCATGGCCCGCGTCGACGGCATCGGCCGGGGCGAGGTCTGGAGACATCTATTTCCCCGTCATGCATTCGAGCACTTCGCGAAAGAGCGCTGCATTCTGCCGGCCGCCGCCTTCCCAGCGTATCGCCAGCGTGGCCATCACGCCCAGACGCCGTGGTGGCGGCATGAGGTGCGTGAAGAGCGGGTGCCGCAGAAGTTGATCGCGGCTGTGCTCGGGGAGATCGCGGAACGAGGACCGATCGGCGCGCGAGACCTTTCCGACCGCGGGTCGGTCGAGCCGATCGACTGGAGCGGATGGAAGGGGACGGCCAAGGCAACGACGATGGCCCTCGAGATCCTCTGGACGCGATGCGAGATCGTCGTTTGCGGCAGGACAGAAAGCGGAGCGAAACTCTATGACCTTCCCGAGCGGGCGCTCGGGGCGATGGCCACCGCGTCTGCTCCCGAGGAATTCGAGCGCTGGGCGCTCCGCGAGCGGGTTGCGGCGGCCGGCCTGCTCTCGCGTGCCGGCGGCTCGCACTGGTCGATGCTCAGCGGACTTCGAGCCTCATCTCTGCCCGACGAGATGATCGATCGCGGCGAGCTCTGTGACGTTACGATCCACGGTTCGAGCCGCCGATATCTGGCAGTTCCCGCATTCCTGGGGAAGGTACGGATCACTTACGATGACCGCGTACGCATTCTGGGGCCTCTGGATCCGCTCGTGTGGGATCGCGATCTGGTCCGCCTGATCTTCGACTTCGACTACGTATGGGAGGTGTACAAACCAGCCTCGCAGCGGCGTTGGGGCTGGTATGTCTGTCCCCTCCTCTATCGCGACGGGCTGATCGGCCGCCTCGATGCGCGAATCGAAAACGAGAGGCTCGTCGTGAGAAGAGTCTGGCTCGATGCGGACGCTGACATCGCGCTGGTCCGATCGGCTCTCCAGCGACATGCGGAGGCTTGCCGGTGTGTCCGGGTCAT
>JADGNX010000121.1 GCA_017883265.1 Thermoanaerobaculia bacterium | reverse complement strand
AGAAACCAGAAACCAGAAACCAGAAGAGGTGGTCCTGGTTTCTAAGATTCTTGCAAACTGAAGTCTGAGGATTCCTCTCCAGAGTGTGACGACAAGAGCCGGGCGGGGGCGCGGGCGGGGGTGGTTCATTCAGTGGGGCGTCGTCTCTCCCGGCCGCGAGCCTCCGCCCATGCCCGGTTCCTGACTCTCAACTTTCAAATCTATCTGGATAGTTTCTGGTTTCTGGTTTCTGGTTTCTGGTTTTGCCACATCGGATCCATCGACCGCGGAAATGCCCAGAGCCTCCACGGCGGCCGAGAGGACGAGGCCGCAACGCTCCTCGATCTTGAGATGGCAGAGATCGTCGCCGCGCGTCGGTCCGATGTTCACGATAGCGATGGCGATGCCGCGATCGGAGGCGCGCTTGACGAATCGGAAGCCGGACCAGACCGTCAGCGACGACCCGACGACAAGGAGCGTATCGGCGCGATCGACCGCGGCCATCGACTCGCTCACGCGCTCCGGGGGAACCACCTCGCCGAAGAAGACGACATCCGGCTTGAGGACCCCTCCGCAGAGCTGGCAGCCGGGCACCCGAAAGTCGCCGACCAGCGACTCGGCCAGCTCGGCGTCGCCGTCCGGAGCGAAGTCAGCCTCATCCGCTGCCAGCCCTTCCCATGCCGCGCGGGCGATCCACTCGGCGTTGAGCTCCGCCAGGCGGTCCTGCATTTCCTGCCTTGGGGTGCGGGTGCCGCAGCCGAGGCAAACCACGAGACGGTTACGGCCGTGTAGCTGGACGACCTGCCGGCTGCCCGCCTCCTGATGCAGATCGTCGACATTCTGAGTGATGAGCTGGGCAACCCGTCCGGTTCGCTCCAGATCCGCGAGGGCGACGTGCGCGCCGTTCGGCCTGGCTGCGCTGAATCGCTGCCAACCTCGAAAGCTTCGCGCCCAATAGAACCGCCGGATCTCGGCACTGCCGGCGAACGCGCTGTAGTAGATCGGCTTGTGCCGGCTCCAGACTCCTCCGGGACTCCGGTAGTCGGGGATCCCTGACTCGGTGCTGCAGCCGGCGCCGGTCAGCACCACGAGGCGACCTGATGCTGCGATGAGATCGGCGAGCTGAAGGGCCTCGTGCATGAGCAGATGGTAACTGGATTCAGGAAGACGAGGTCCACGAGGTGTCTGTTGGCCGACCTCACAAAAGTGGAGCGGCGGCCGCTTCGGCCGCCGTGGGGTGGGCGGCTGGCCATGTTCCCCGCGCGGGCGCCCGAGAGCGGGCGCCCCTCCACTCCGCCGCCGCAACTCTCTAGCGGCGGTAGGCCTCGCGACGATCAGTAACGGTAATGATCGGGCTTGTAAGGGCCTTCGGCCGGAATGCCGAGGTACTTGGCCTGCTCATTGGTCAGTTTCGTCAGCTCGACGCCGAGGTGGGCCAGATGAAGGCGGGCTACCTCTTCATCGAGCTTCTTCGGGAGCACGTAGACCTTCTTCTCGTACTCGCCCTTGTTCTGCCAGAGAGCGATCTGCGCCAGCACCTGGTTGGTGAAGGACGCCGACATGACGAAGGAGGGGTGTCCGGTGGCGCATCCCAGATTCATGAGCCGCCCTTCGGCCAGGATGAGAATCGAGTGACCGTCGGGAAAGACGTATTCGTCGTACTGCGGCTTGATGTTCACGCGCTTGACGCCGTTGGCTTTCTTGAGCCCGGCCATGTCGATCTCGTTGTCGAAATGTCCGATGTTGCTGACGATGGCCTTGTTCTTCATCCGGCCCATGTGCGCGGCGGTGATGATGTTTCTGTTGCCGGTGCAGGTGACGAAGATGTCGGCTTTGTCGACAACAGTCTCGAGTGCCTTCACTTCGAAGCCTTCCATCGCCGCCTGCAGAGCGCAGATCGGATCGATCTCCGTGACGATGACTCGTGCTCCCTGGCCTTTGAGAGCCTGAGCGCAGCCTTTGCCGACCTCGCCGAACCCGCAGACGACCGCGACCTTCCCGGCGATCATGACGTCGGTGGCGCGGTTGAGCCCGTCGATGACCGAGTGACGGCAACCGTAGATGTTGTCGAACTTCGACTTGGTCACCGAGTCATTGACGTTGATGGCCGGGAAGAGGAGCGTTCCCGCTTCCATCATCTGATAGAGGCGATGAACGCCTGTGGTCGTCTCTTCGGAAACGCCGCGAAGATCGGCGGCCACCCGGGTCCAGCGCTCCGGATCCTTTTTCATCTCGACGCGGACCAGGTCCAGAATCACTCCCCACTCTTCCGGATCGTCCGCCTCGTTGAACTCCGGCACCTTGCCGGCGCCCTCGAACTCCATTCCCTTGTGAACCAGGAGAGTGGCGTCACCACCGTCGTCGACGATCAGCGTAGGACCCTTTCCGTCAGGCCACATCAGAGCCTCGGACGTGCACCACCAGTACTCTTCGAGCGTCTCCCCTTTCCAGGCGAAGACCGGGATTCCATTCGGCTTCTGGATCGTGCCGCCACTCTCCTCGCGACCGACCACTACGGCCGCTGCGGCGTGATCCTGCGTCGAGAAGATGTTGCACGACACCCATCGGACATCGGCGCCGAGGGCGCTCAGAGTCTCGATGAGGACAGCGGTCTGGATCGTCATGTGAAGCGATCCCATGACCCTTGATCCAGCCAGCGGCTTCTGGCCGGCGTACTTTTCGCGCAGAGCCATCAGGCCGGGCATTTCGTGCTCGGCGAGCCGGATCTCGGAGCGGCCCAGTGTTGAGAGGCCCAGGTCGCGCACCTTGAAGGGCTCACGGCCCTTTGCTCTTGCTGCATCGAACGAATGTGTCACTTCCATGATTGCGGTCAAGCGAGACTCCTTGAAGGATCCACGAACGCTACGGGAGCGCGCGGACCATCGACGACGTTGGAATTTGAATCGGCGGCGAGAATGCGCGGCCCGGCTGCTGAGAACTATTGATTTTACCTCATACCGAACTTCAATGCTCGGGCGTTTTTGGCGAGCCCGACCGTGCTCGAAAAGCGTGATCCGTCTTCCGGCAGGAATCCTGCTCTCCTGGCGAACATGCCGCTGCCTTCAGAAGGGGGATCACGACATCTCCTGCGGGCGCTCCGCCACCGGAACTATCGTCTTTTCTTCGGCGGACAGACCGTCTCACTGGTCGGGACCTGGATCACCCGGATCGCCACGAGCTGGCTGGTCTACCGGCTGACAGGATCGGAACTGCTGCTGGGCATCGTCGGATTCTGCGGTCAGATTCCGACCCTGGTGCTCGCTCCCTTGGCCGGAGTCCTGGTCGACAGGTGGGACCGCCACAAGATCCTGGTCATCACCCAGGTCCTGTCGGCACTGCAGTCGCTGGCCCTGGCCGTTCTGGCACTTGCCGGGATCATCACCGTCGCGGAAGTCATCGCCCTTCAGATCGTTCAGGGAATCATCAACTCGTTCGACACTCCGGCACGACAGTCGTTCGTGGTGGAGATGGTCGAAGAGCGAGAGGATCTGCCCAATGCCATCGCTCTCAATTCGTCGATGGTGAATGCCAGTCGGATCATCGGGCCGTCGGTGGGCGGCGTCCTCATCGCGCTGTTCGGCGAGGGATGGTGTTTCCTGCTCGACGCCATCTCATACCTTGCGGTGATCGCGTCGCTCCTGGCAATGCGGCTGACCCGTCTGGAGCGAGCGCCACGGGAGACACGCCTTCTGGAAGAGCTGCGTACCGGCTTCGCATACGTCTCCGGGTTCGTACCGGTCCGCTCGTTGCTTCTGCTGCTGGCACTGGTCGGCGTCATGGGCATGCCCTACACGGTGCTCATGCCGGTCATCGCCTCTCAAGTGCTTCACGGGGGCCCGCATACGCTCGGCATCCTCATGACCGCATCAGGCCTCGGCGCGCTCGGCGGCACCGTCTATCTGGCCTCGCGCCATTCCGTCGTCGGACTCGGAAAGGTCATCGTCATGGCCACGGCGCTCTTCGGATCCGGCCTGGTGGCCTTCTCGTTTTCGACGACGCTGTTCGCATCGATCGTTACGCTGGTCGCCGTTGGACTGGGGTTCATGGTTCAGATGGCCGCGACGAACACGATTCTGCAGACTGTCGTCGATGAAAACCTCCGAGGGCGGGTCATGGCTTTCTACACCATGGCTTTCCTCGGCACGGCCCCGATCGGTAGCCTGATGGGCGGCATCCTGGCCGATCGGATCGGAGCGCAACGGACGATCCTCATCGGAGGAATCATCTGTCTCCTCGGCGCCGCGTGGTTCGCCGGAAAGAGGAGGAGCATCGGCGAACACATCCGGCCGATTTACGTCGAGCGCGGGATTCTTCCTCCACCCGAAAGCGCGGAAGTCGGTTGAGGCAGGTGCTGGCGACCTCTCTCCCCTCGTTAGAGACCCTTGGTTGCACGGCGAGGGCCCGAGTGACGAGGTCGCGCCGATTCCTGGTGGGGAATCGGACGCGACCTCGAAGAGAGCTCAGTAGTGACCGGCCCGGAAATTCTCGACGCGGTAAGCTTCGAAGCCGTCGCGCCCGAACTCGCCGGAAAGCTCGACCCAGTCGCCCGGCCGGAGATCATCAAAGCGCCGATCGCGCCCATTCAACGTGACGGTGACGAACTGACCTGAGGCATCGTCATTGAGCACCACAGTGCCGCGCTGATAGTCGACGCTTTCGACCACGCCCCGCAGAAGGCCGGAGGAATAGGCCGGAGCGCCGTAGGCGGGAGCTCCGTAGGCCGGAGCGGCGTAGACCTGGGCGCCGTAGGCCGGATCGTAATCGTAAGGATTGATGTCATAGACGTTCACGTAACCGAGCGGATCATAGAAGCCGCCGAAGCGAATTGAGAGGCCCACCCGCAGCGGAAACAGGCGGAAGCGCGCTTCCGGAACGAAATACGAAAACCGTCCGCGATCGAGCCAGACGCGATAGCCGCCGCGCTCGTGCAGGATCCGGTTGATACGTCCACCCTCGGAGATGCGGCCGCGATCGGAGGTACTGCGGAATCCGCTGTTGCGGCCGATGTCGCTGCGAGAGGAATCACGGCTGAAGTTGCGGCTCGAGTCACCACGATCACGGAACGCCTGCGACTGGCTGCTGCGGTCGCGCTGTTCAAACGCGCGATCGCGCTGTTGTAAGCCGCGCTGCGCGCCGGAATTGAATCGCTCCCGCTGCGAAAACGACTCCCGCGAACCGGACTGCTGGCGCTGAGAAGCCGAGCCATGGCTTCCCTGATCCCGCTGCCGGCTCTGACCCGACTGCGAGCTTCCCGATCGGTGCTCATTGCTCCCCGACCTGCCGCGTGTCGTTTCGGGATGACGGTTGTCCGCGAATGCGGACGTTCCAAAGATCATCGCGAGCGCCATTGCGCCGGCGATATGAATTGACAACCCTTCTATTTTCTTCATCTTACCCTCCCAGGGTGATTGGACCACACCAACTACCTTTCGCAATCAGCGAGCCACCCCGACAGCCTTGCACGGCAGTGGCGATCTTCTCGATCAGGCAGGTGCCTGAAAGCGACCCGACGCTCCACCTGGGCAGGCTCCATTCATTCACCAGACCTGACACATATTCTTGCGCACCATCGGCTTGTCGTCGCCGCACTTGAAGGCTTTCTGAAACTGCGGGAGATTCGAGACGATGCCGTTGATGCGGTACTTGCCAGGGGAATGCGGATTGGTGATGGCGTTGGCGCGCAGATTTTCCGGCCTCTCGTTCTCGCAGGCCCATTGAGCGAACCCGATGAAGAAGCGCTGGTCGGGGGTGAAGCCGTCGATGGGCTGAAGATTCGCCTGCTCGGCGGCGTCCTTCCACGCGATATAGGCCAGCAGGGTCCCGCCGAGGTCGGCGACATCTTCGCCGGAAGTGAGCTTGGAGTTGATCTTGATGTCGTCGACGATCGTATATTGCGCGTACTGATCGCGTACGCAGTTGATCCGCTCCTCGAACGCCTTCGCATCGGCCGGCGTCCACCAATCCTTGAGGTTGCCGTTGCCGTCGAACTGCCGCCCTTCGTCGTCGAAACCGTGCGTGAGCTCGTGACCGATCGTCGAGCCGGTGTTGCCATAGTTCGGCGCGTCGTCCAGCTTTGGATCGAAGAGAGGCGGCTGCAATACGCCGGCGGGGAAGTTGATGTCGTTCATCTGCGGGTTGTAATAGGCGTTCACAGTGGGCGGCGTCATTCCCCACTCGCCGCGGTCGACCGGCTTGCCGATCTTCTTCAGGTCGCGATCGGACTCGAAGAGCGTGGCCCTCGCGACATCGCCGAAGAAGTCGTCCGGCTTGACGTCGACGGAGCTGTAGTCACGCCACCGCTCCGGATAGCCGACCTTGTTGGCGATGAGGTGCAGCTTCTCGAGAGCGCGCCCCTTGGTCGCATCGGTCATCCAATCGAGAGCCCTGATCTCGTTCTCCATGGCCTTCTCGATTCGCCGGGTCATATCGACAGTTCGTTGCTTCGTGTCGGCGGAGAAGGTTCGGCGAACGAATTCCTGGCCCAGTGCCTCGCCAAGGTCGCGGTCGACATAGCGAACGCACTGCTTCCACCGCGGAGCCATCTCAGTCACGCCCCGCAGGGTCCGCCGGTAGAAGTCGAAATCCTCCGCGACGAACTTCTTCGACAGGTATGGTGCACGGGCGTGCACGGCGTGCCAACGGAGATAGGTCTTCCATTGCGACAGAGGGACGCTTCTGACCTCCTTCTCCACCGCCTTGAAGAAAGCCGGCTGCGTCACGTTGACGGTCGTGATGCCATGGAGGCCGTTGTCGGCGAGATAGCGCGTCCAGTCGAATGAGGGGGACAGAGCCTCGAGACCGGCCGGCGTCATCTTGTGATACAGCTTGTAGGGGTCCCGGCGCTCGACCCTCGTGAGTGATGCCTTCGCCAGCGCCGTCTCGATCCGCATCACGATTTGCGCCTCGGCCGCCGCCTGGCTTTTTGTCTCGCCGCTGAGCGCCAGCATGCGAGCGACGTGGCGCTCATACTTCGAGCGGATGCCTTTCGATTTTGCGTCGCTCTTCGTGTAGTAGTCGCGATCCGGAAGCCCCAGACCGCCGGCATTGACGAAGGCGATGACCTGGGTTGCATCGCCGAAGTCCTGAGCGGAGCCGAACCCGAAGAGGGCCCCGCTTCCGGAAGAGCGGCGGTGCTCCGCAGCGAGGAACCGCGCCAGATCGCGCTTGCTGCGGAGAGCAGCGATCTCGGCGAGCGCCGGTCGGAGCGGCGCCGCACCGAGTTTCTCGATGGCCGGCTCGTCCATGCAGGCAGCGAAGTAGTCGCCGATCTCCTGCTGCACCACTGTCCGGCTGGCCGCCGGCTTCGCGGCGTCCTCGAGAATCCCCCAGATGTACTGGCCATTCTCCTCGTCCAGCTTTCCGTAGACGCTCCACGACGCCTGGTCGGGAGGGATCTGATTCCGGGCGATCCAGCCGCCACAAGAGTACTGGTAGAAATCGGTGCAGGGATCGATGTTCCTGTCCATGGACGGCACGTCCAGACTCGCCGTGTAGGGAAGCTCTGTGAGCGGACGCTCTTTGGGCGCTGCCGCCGCGAGAGGCCTGGGCGTCGCCACCGGAGGAGGGGCGACCTGCGGCCGGGCCACGGACGGTTTCGGCTGTTCCGCGGGCCTGGCCGCCTTCGCCGGGTCGGGATCCGTCTGCGCGTAGAGAGTTGAAGCTGCCAGGAAGACAATCGCCACGTACCGGATCATTAAATGGCTCCTTTTGTGCCCGACGCACGGAGCTGCCACGTTAAACAACGTCCCGCGGTTCCGCAAGACGCGACGGCGTTTGTTTTCAGCCTCCGACAGCCTGAACGCCGACGAGAAGGGGCTGGAAGAAGTGTTCATCACGCCGTTCCACACGCTCGAAACCGGCCTCGATGAACAGCCGCTCCAGCGCCGTCAGCTCGATGGCGTAGTAGCGACTTCGAAACTCGTGAATCCGCCTCCCGCCGTCGGGAGGCTCGTCGACCAGACGCACGGTCAGCTCGTACTGATCTCCGTCCCACTCCCAGATCTGCTCTGCCGTCCAGCGGTGTCCCCCTTCGACTCGAGCGCCATAGGGACGGACATCCGGTGTCTTCCGCTCAATCGCCGCGTAGTCCCGCACGGACACGAGAACAATGCCACCCGGCACGAGACAGCGCCGGCATTCTGCAAGCGCTTGACGAATCTCCGCGTCGCTGAGGAGATGGGGCACTGCGTTGTCGCAGGCAAGGACGGCGGAGAACCGCGCCGGAAAGACGTCCGAAAGACGACGGAGATCGGCCACGCCGAAGTCGATCCGAAGACCGCGGGAGTCCGCTTCCAGTCTGGCGCGCGCCACCGCGAGAGGGGCGATGTCCGACGCCGAGAGACGATATCCGAGTGCGGCCAGTCCGAGCGTCTGCGTACCGATGCCGCACGCCGCATCGAGGATGCATGCGCCACGCGGAATTCCGAACTCTTCGAGCACCGCCGCGAGACCGCGGGCCTGGCGCTCCATGCTCACTTCCCAGTCCGGATAGAGGAGGTGGTAGTACGGCGCGAGTCGGTCGTAGAACGGCTGCGTCATGTCTCGTCACGCGCAGGTCTCAATGTACCGCGGCCGCATCGGCCTGGAAAGGTCGCATTTAGTTCGCGCCAGCCGCGATCATAATTCTGTCGCGTCAAGGCACGAGCCTGCGCCGGTGGGTGAGCGCGTCTCGACGAGAAACGCGCACGCGGCCGGTTTGCCAGGCGACCCATGGGGGCTCCTCGCCGAGCTATCCGATCTTGGCCAGGGGGCGTGGTCCTAGCCTCACGAGCGCGTTCACGCGATTCATGCCGGTGCGCTTGTCGAGGACGTTGTTGCGGATGTAGTCGAGCAGGTCGTCGAATTCCATCTGAGCATCTTCCATGTGCCGCTGAAGGTTCAGAATGACCTCCACGCCCGCGAGGTTGACCCCGAGATCACGCGTCAGGGTCAGAATCATCTCCAGCTTGCGGATCTCATCGTCACCGTACAGCCGGGTATTGCCGCCGGTGCGTGCAGGCTTGATGAGTCCCTCGCGCTCGTACAACCGGAGGGTTTGGGGGTGGATGTTGTAACGCTCGGAGATCACCGAGATCATCACATATCCGTCTGCACGTCGTCTGGCCATGGTTGGGTTCTGCTCGTCTCCAGCTGTTGCCCCGTTGTCCGTCGCAGGCAACGGGCGAAGGATAGAGTGAACAGTGAGGGGGCGGACGATCGGGCCCTTTCCACCCTTCACTCCTCACTCTTTTTTCAAACGGCAACGAGCCGGCTGGGAGCCGGCCCGTTGCCCGGATTGTGCTTACTTGTTCTCTTCCACGACTTCCGCTTCGATGACGTCGTCAGCGTTCGCCTTGGTGCTGCCGCTGCTCGACGCTCCACCATCGGCACCCGGCTGACCCGCGCCACCTGCGGCATTCGCACCGGTCTGGCTATAGAGGGTCTCCGCCATCTTGTGCGACGCCTTCTGCAGGGCGTCCGTCGCGCTGCGGATGCGGTCAGTACCGCCTTCCTGCATCGCTTTGCGGGCATCGGCGATTGCGGTCTCGATGCTCGAGACGTCCGAGCCGGAGATCTTTTCGCGGTTCTCGTTCAGCATCTTCTCCATCGAGTAGATGAGTGAATCGAGCCCGTTCTTCGCTTCGATCTCCTCACGCCGCTGCTTGTCTTCGTCCGAATGAGTTTCGGCATCCTTGACCAGCTTATCGATGTCGTCTTTCGACAGGCCCGAGGAGCTGGTGATGGTGATCTTCTGCTCCTTGCCCGTGCCGAGATCCTTGGCCGAGACGTTGAGGATGCCGTTGGCGTCGATGTCGAACGTCACCTCGACCTGCGGAAGTCCTCGAG
>JADGNX010000417.1 GCA_017883265.1 Thermoanaerobaculia bacterium | reverse complement strand
GGTGGCCATGACACGCCAGGCTCGCGGAGAATGACCCGGCCGCCAGCGCCACCGGCCGTCGCTCTGCTGACGGCTGGACAGGAAGAGAGAGGGCCCTGGCTCCTGCCTTTCTCGAACCGATCTGTTTACGCGCCGCGCCGTGCCAGCCAGATCACGTAGCGCGATCCTCCGGCCGCGCCGCGCGCCCGTACCCGACGCAGGTCCACCTCGAAACCGGCATGGCGAAGGCGACGCGTAAATGCAGGTTCGTCATTCGAAGACCAGACCGCCAGAAATCCGTGCGGCCGGAGCGCGGCGAATGCAGCCTGCAGGCCACGGTTTCCGTAGAGCCGGTCGTTCGTTTTCGATACCAGGGCTGCCGGTCCGTTGTCGACATCGAGCAGGATGGCGTCGTACGCGCCCGCCTCCGCGCCGATGACGTTTCCGACGTCGCTCACCACCACCGTCACCCGCTTGTCGTCGAGAGGCCTTCCGGCCAGAGCGCTCAGCGGACCGCGATTCCAAGTCACCACCGCCGGCACCAGCTCAGCCATGACGACGCCGCCCTTTCGGCCCAGGCCTTTCAGTACGGCGGCAAGCGTATATCCCATTCCCAGTCCGCCGATGAGGATGCGCGCGCCGGTACGCTCTCCCACCAGCTCGGCGGCCAGCATTCCGAGAGCATCTTCCGAGCCGTAGATCCGGCTGTTCATGAGCTCGTACTGCCCGACGCGAATCGAGAATTCGGCGCCTCGTTGATAGAGCTTAAGCTCCCCTTCATTTCCCGGTATTTTCGCGGAATCAAGCAGCACCCAGGGAAGCATCGGCACCTCGGAAGCGGTCATCGTGAGTCGGAGCTTTGACGATTATGCCAGTGGAGACTGTCCTACAATGCGCCGCTTCGCATGACGACTCGAACTGACATCTGTGGTCTCGACTTCGGCACCTCCAACTCCGAGATCGGCATCGTCCGCGACGGAGAGCCTGTGCTGGTCGATGTCGAAGAGGGGCGGAAGAAGATTCCGACCACGATCTTCTTCGACAACGACAGCCGCCACGACCTCTTCGGCGAAGCGGCCATCGAGCGCTTTCTGGAAGGTCACAGCGGGCGGATGATGTGGGCCATCAAGAGCGTCCTGGGCACGGCCATTCAAGGCGGAGCGACGATGATTCGAGGCAAGCGGGTCAGCTTCGAGCAGATCATCACCAGGATCCTCGGCAATCTGAAGCAGAAGGGGGACGCCGCTGCAGGCGTGGAACTGCGCTCCGTCGTGCTGGGGCGGCCGGTGCACTTCAACGACGACGATCCGAGACTGGATCGCGACGCCGAGTCGATCTTGCGCCGTGCGGCGGCGCAGGCCGGTTTCGAGGAGATCGAGGTCGAGCTCGAGCCGGTTGCGGCGGGGATCGAGTTCGAGACGGGGCTCGAGCGCGAGCAGCTCGGCCTGGTCGTCGACATAGGCGGCGGTACATCGGACTTCAGCGTCATACGGCTCACGCCCCCGAGCGGTCACGCCAGCGCGGGCCGCCGCGACCGCGTCCTCTCGGTTGCCGGCATCCATATCGGCGGGACCGATTTCGACCGACTCCTCAGCGTCGACCGGTTCATGCCGGAGCTGGGCCTCGGGAGCTCGTATCTCGATCATCAGGGACAGACTCTCGAGATGCCGCAATGGGTCTTTCACGATCTGGCGTCATGGCTGCGGATCAACTTCATCTACGAGAACCGGATGATCGACGGGATTTACACGATCGTCGACCGGAACAAGCTCGAGAATCGCAGGCTGGCGCGGTTGGGACGGGTTCTCGGCGGGCACTACGGGCACACCCTGGCGCGGACCATCGAAGCGGCCAAGATCGAGCTGAGCGATCGGCAGGTGGTCGAGGTGCCGCTCGATCTGGTGGAGCCCCGACTGGCGCTATCCATCACACGCCGCGAGTTGGAGTCGGCGATCGCCGCACATCTGGAGCAGATCGAGCGAGTGCTGATCCAGGCGGTCGACGATTCGGGGGTGGCAGCGCCGGACATCGCCGTCGTTTTCTTCACCGGCGGCGGGTCGCTGCTGCCCGACGTCAGACAGCGCGTTGGTCGCCTCATGCCGCAGGCCGAGCAGATCGACACCGATCAGTTCGGCGGGATCGCTCGCGGGTTGACGATCGAGGCACAGCGGCTGTTCGGGTAGGACGAGGGCGAACGTGGCGAGAGCGATACGGGCTCGAAGCGGAGAGCGCGTTCCCGTATCCTCTCGTTTCGTGGAGCCAACCTTCTTTGCCACTCCAGCCTTGTTCCGCAAATGGCTTGCGCGGAATCATGACAAGGCGTCGGAGCTTCTGGTCGGCTTTTACAAGAAGGATTCGGGGAAGCCGTCGATCACCTGGCCCCAGTCGGTCGATGAGGCGCTCTGCTTCGGCTGGATCGATGGCGTCCGGCGCCGAATCGACGAAGTCTCGTACAGCATCCGCTTCACGCCGCGGAAGAAGACGAGCAGCTGGAGCGCCATCAACATGGCCCGGGTGAAGGAGTTGACCGCGCGTGGTCTCATGCAGCCGGCCGGCCTCCGCGCGTTCGAGCAACGCCGCGAAGAGAAGTCGGGAATCTACGCTTACGAGAACGCCCCTCGCACCCTCGCCGCCGACGATGAGAAGAAGTTCAAAGCAAACAGGAAGGCGTTCACGTACTTCAATGGCCAGCCCCCGTCCTACCGGCGCGTCGCGATCTACTGGGTGATGAGCGCGAAGAAGCAGGAGACGCGCGAGCGGCGGCTGAATATTCTCATCGATGATTCGGCGGCGGGGCGGCGACTGGCTGCGTACACACTGCAGCCGAATAAGAAGTAGAACTGCTGGCCATGAGCCGGGCTTCAAACTGTTATCTACGACGTGTCAGCCGAACGTGAAGGCAAAGGCCTCCGCGCCCGGATCAAGAAATTCGATCTCGAATTGGCGATCGGTGATCGGCTCGGTCTCACGGATCAGCTGGTGCAACCGCTGCTCGACGAGCGTCCCGT
>JADGNX010000416.1 GCA_017883265.1 Thermoanaerobaculia bacterium | reverse complement strand
GCCACCACGATATCGATCGAGCTGTTTTCCGCCTCCACGCGAACGACTCCGGCCAGAGGATCCTCGAAATCTCCCCGGCGCACTTCGACCCGAGCTCCCTGGACGCGAAGATCTGTCCAAAGGCTTTCATCCAGTGCCTTCGAATCGGCCGTCATAAGATCGAGATCGGCTGTCTGCCGAACGTAACCGCGCGCTGCGAGAGCATAGGCGCCGATGACCGCCCAGCCATCGAGGCGCCTGGCGACCGTGGCTACGAAGGGGAGGTTCATTCCTCGCTCATGCACCGCGACGGATTGCGTCCGGCGCGGCGCTCCCGCCGAATTCTTCTTACCGCTTCGTCGCGAGTGAGGTGGTTGGTGGCCATGAAAAACTCGAGAGCCTCCTCTCCCAGTCTCAACGCCAGATTGATGCGCTGCTCCGGAGTGAGCTCCTGCAGCTCGCGCAGTCGCTCATCGCGAAGATCGTCGGCCACCGATCGCATGAATCGAGTGTACCGCAGCGCTGGACCCCATCTCTCGCACGGTTTCGTCGTTTCCGCAGCAGAAACCGCGTGAGAAAGGCGGTCTGGTGGTGCCATTTCAACCGACTCACACCACTACGGCGCAGCGATGACCGAGGCCAGCGTCTCGAAGAGCGTCTCGATGTCGTACGGCTTGAGCAGGAATGCCGTCCGCCCCCCGGCCGTAAACCCTTTCACCGTGGCCACATCTCCGTGCCCTGTGGAGATGATCACCGGGAGGTGCGGCCACCGTCGCGCCAGGCGCGCATAAACCTCCCGTCCGTCGATGTCCGGAAGATTCAGGTCGAGCAGGACCGCGTCCGGCTGAAAACTCTCCACGGCGCCCTCCGCCTGAAGGCCCAGATAGACCACCTCGACGGCCACTCCTTCCAGCTCGAGCACCGCAGCCAGCCCCGTGGCGATTGCTTCGTCGTCCTCCACCAGGAGAAGCCGCCGGACCTGATGCTTGCCTATGGGACGCGGAAGAGCCGCGGGTGGCTGCATTCCGTCGGACAACGGGAGAAGGATCTCGAACACCGTGCCGCGTCCCAATTCGCTGTCGACCTCGATCTCCCCCCGGTGGCGCTCGATGATCTGATGAACGATGGCCAGCCCGAGCCCCGTGCCGCCGCTCCTCTTGGTGGTGAACAACGGCTCGAAGATCAGACTGACTGTGTCCGTCGACATCCCGGTGCCGGTGTCTTCGATGGTGATGGCCACCATAGGGCCGCTGTCGACAGGCCGTGGCGGCCTTTGTTCCAGGGCGATGGTGATCGATCCCCCTGACGGCATGGCGTCACGGGCGTTGAGAACCAGATTGACGAATGCCTGCTCGAGTTGCAGGCGGTCGGCAGCGACAGTGAGATTCTGATCGCTGGTAGCCCGCACCAGAACGCTGATATTCGGTCCGGCCAGAACCTGGAAGTCCGAGGCCAGCTGCATGAGAAGCTGATCGATGCGAACCGGTTCCAGCTCGGGCTCGGGGGAGCGCGTGAAGCGAAGGACGTCCTGGGTGATGCGGCGCCCGCGCTGCACGCTGCCGCGGATGCTGCTCACGCTGGTGTGAACGATGGGCAGATCAGTCGTTCGCTGGAGCACGTCGATCGTGGACTGGATGCCCATGAGGACGTTGTTGAATTCGTGGGCCAGCGTTGCTGCCAGACGTCCGAGGGCGGTGAAGCGACCCGATCGCTCCAGCGCAGTCTCCAGGCGGTGACGCTCCCTGATGTCTCGGGTGATGCCGAGAGTGCCGACCACGACCCCATCGGTCACGAGCCGACGCGCCGTCCCCTCGACGAGAATCGATTCACCGTTTGCCCCCCGCAACTGCGCCTGGCGGCTGGAGGTCGGCGGTCCGGAAAGAATGTCCCGGAAGTGCGAAGCGGCGCCGGCAACAGACTCCGGTTGGACGATTTCAGTAAATGAGCGGCCGATCCAGTCAGCCGTTTTCCAGCCGGTGATCTCCTCGAAGGCGTGATTGAGGCTGGTGATTCGCCCTTCCAGATCGCAGGTGAAGATGATGTCTTGCGCCTCTTCCACCAAGGTGCGATAACGCGCCTCGGATCGTCGCAGGGCGTTTTCGCTGCGACGCTGCTCGGTCACGTCGATACCCATACCGAGCACTGCAGGCCGGCCCTCGTACATGATCCCTGCGCCATGGACCTCGACTTCCACCACGGCGCCGTCCCCGCGCCGGACGTGAAAGAAGTAGCGCAACGTCCGTTCCGGATGCGCAACGCGGGTGGCCATCAGGGCCGCGACTCGTTCGCGATCTTCGTCGGCGACGAGGTCCAGCACCGAGGGGAGCGCGAGAAGAGTCGCTTCGTCGTAACCGAGGATGCGCGTCAACGCCGGGTTGCAGTAGACGTGGCGACCGTCCTGGATGATGTAGACGCCGACCAGCGCATGCTCGACCAGGGTACGGAACTTCGACTCGGCTGCCTCGAGCTTCTCCATGGCCTGAACTCGATCGGTCACGTCGCGGATTACAACCGTCGAGCGCACCGCGCCGGATCCGTCCTCGAACCGGCCGGCCGTCACCTCACCGATGAAGGTCGTGCCGTCGCGACGACGAAGGCGCTGAAGCCCCCGAAACCGGCCGCTCTCCTCCAGATCAGGAGCGGTTGCCCGGATCTCGCTGGTCGAGATGATGCACCCGACGCCACGCTCCTTCAGTTCTCCCTCACTCCAACCAAACATCTGGACTGCGGCGGGGTTCGCTGCAAGGATCTGCTGATCGGCCGTGGCCAGGATGACCCCGTCGAGACTGTTCTCGAAGAGGCTGCGATACTTCTCTTCGCTGTCCTCGAGGGCCCGGGCATGGAGGAAGCTCTCGGTAACGTCCTGACCGACCAGCAGACAGTAAGCCTCGCCGCCGATCTCGACGGTCTCCGCGGACAGGACTGCATGCCCAGGCTCGCCGTTGGCGCGCGGAAACTCAAATTGGAAGTCGCGCACGAAGCCATGGGCCGTCATCTCGCGCTGGAACCGCTCCT
>JADGNX010000415.1 GCA_017883265.1 Thermoanaerobaculia bacterium | reverse complement strand
CTCGGTGGAAAGTCTTCGCCTGTGGCGTGACACCTCCGGCGTCGAGACGCTCCTGCTGGCTGACAATCCCGGCCGCTCCTACCTCCCCAGAATCCCGGCCAGCACGTTGCCGGGCGTTGTGATGGTTTTCTCCTCGAGGCGTAGCTCTTCCTCGAGAATCGAGAGCAGCTCGTCGCGTCTCGGCTCGTCGAGATATCCGTGGGACATGGCGGCGATGAGGCGCTCGACGCCGGCCCGGTAGCGCCTGGCGAGGAGTGCGCGTGCACGGGTGTCGATGAGCCGGGTTTCGACCAGACGCCGGGCGAGTTTCACGGAAGGTGAGCCATCGTCCAGCCGCGGTCGCGCCAGTGAACGCGTTCGCGCGTCAGCCGCGGAGCGCAGCAGCAGGGAATCAAACGAGGAGTGGTCGAGAGGAAGGCCCTCTCCCTCATCGCGGCCACATTCTTCAAAGTCCGGAAAACCAGGTTCCCCGATGATCCGCCGGAACGATCCGAAATCGACGAGGGCGATCTGCGAGATGGGGCCGTCGATCAGCAGTTGCGTGCCGAGTACATTTTCGAGCTCCACCCCCGTGGAGACCTCGGCCCTCAGCGTCCGTCTGCGCAGCCGGTTCTTCCTGGCGATCGTGCTGACGATGCCGCTGTCGTCTTCGCTTCGCTCGGGAAGAAAGTAGATCGCCCGAACCTCGTCGCGCGTCTGCCCGATGCGGTGGATGCGGCCGTTCCTCTGATCGAGCCGGACCGGGTTCCATGGGAGATCGTAGTGAATGGCGAGGCCGGCGCGCTGCAGATTGAGACCCTCCCCCGCCATATCGGTACAGACCAGGGTGTCGGCGCCGCCCGAGGTGAAGAGGGCCAGCGCCTGCTCGACCGAGATCGGCCGTCCGCGGCAATCACGGCCTCCG
This sequence comes from Thermoanaerobaculia bacterium, assembly GCA_017883265.1. Lineage (GTDB taxonomy): Bacteria > Acidobacteriota > Thermoanaerobaculia > Gp7-AA8 > Gp7-AA8 > JADGNX01. The sequence goes on along the minus strand of JADGNX010000415.1, from coordinate 2,092 downwards.
CGGGAGGTCAGCAGCGCCGATCGCCGGATCCCCGAAACGGCTTCGTAGATGGCGCGAGCGGTGGCCACGGACGAGGTGAAGATCAGAGTCGGGTCATGGTGATCGAGAAGTCGCGGGAGCACGCCCACTTTGAGATCGACGGTTCGACCAACCTTCGCCCGCAGCGCCGAGAGCCGGTCCATCTCGGCTGTCAAATCCCGGCCCGCGGTCCTCACTTCCTCCGTCCGTGGCAGCCAGAGATCCCAGAAGAGGACCTCCTGCATCGGCCCTTCGTCATCGGCGGCCGCGAAGGCGGCGCTGTAGAGCGACTTCGGCATCTCCCGGCCATCACGAAGCGCTGCAAGCGCCCGGCGGTAGAAGCGAAGCTGGCGATCGATCGAATCAATAAGGGCGGCATGGCTGGACTCGAGCCTTCGCCATAGAAAGCGCTGGAGGAGGGCGCGCGCCGGCATGTCGCGAACCGCTGGAAATTCGAGCGCGCGGATCGCAGCCGTGATCTCACCGCCGCTGCCATCGACGCGATATGTCACAACATTCCTGCGAAGGGCGCCGAATCGCAACGTGTCGGTAAGTACGGCCCGTCCGCGGCGGATGACGAGCTCGCGAACGATGAGCGCGAGCGCCACGCGGCAACTATCTTCGAAGGCCGCGGCGATCGAAGGGACGCCGATTGCGGCAAGCGAATCATCGGCGGCGATGAGATCGACGAGAGCCCGAAGATCGTCGATGGCGTTGCAGATCGGCGTGGCTGTGATGAGCAGACATCGCGCGCCGATGGCGAGGCGCGCCAGGGCGTCATAACGTTCAGTCGCAGGATTGCGGAAGCGATGCGCTTCGTCGACCACGATCAACCGTTTCGAGTTCTCCGCCGGAACTCGCGGATCATTCCGAATGGCGTCGTGCGTGGTCAGCGTCGCCACGACTCCGAACCGGTCGATCGTCTCGATCCACTGCGCTCGGAGCATCGCCGGCACGATCAACTCGATCCGGCAGCCGCCGCGCTGCATGGCCGCCATCACCGAAGCGGCAACGAACGACTTTCCGAGACCGACGTCGTCGGCCAGAATTGCGCCGGCCCGATGGCTCAGCATGCCGAGAAGTCTCCCAGCCGCGCTCTTCTGATGAGGCGCCAGGAGCTCGCACTCGACCGGGCGGCCGGTCAGGGAGAGGAGCGCCTCGAAGTAATCCGCGGCCTGGCAGCGAGTCACGCGCCGAGCCGTTGACGAACAAAGGCGCGCAGTCTGTCCAGCTCGACCGCAGTCAGGCCGTAGAGCGCACTCGCCGCGTGGTCGATCTCATTCGAGACATCGTCGCCGCGATGGGCGCGCTGCGACAGTTGCCCGAGGTGCAGCCACTCGACCGAGCCGCGCTTCACCTCCGGAAGGGGTACAGCGGCAACCGTGCGGGCGAAGTAACGATAGTGACGATCCTTGGCCCGATCAGCCCGCGAGAGCGCGAGAGCCGCGAAGACCACGGAGTTGAAGATCGCCGACAGAACGTGCGCTTCGTCCAATGTCTGCGCACTGAGACAGTAGAGAGTCTGGTTGGGCACAAGACAAAACTGCTGCCCATCGATCGATTCGAAGGGCGGCACGACAGCGGCAGACAACCGCCTCGACAGATCCTTCCACACGACCTTGATGCCCGCGTGCTGCGGCCTGACGAAAGCGAGCCGGCACCCCGCCGGATCCAGACCTCGCACCTCGGCGACCTGCTCGAGCCAGCGCGGGGTGCGGCTCCATCCTTCGTGGGGAGGCCACAACATCCAGCTGCTTCGAAGAACCGTCCAGGCCTTGAGATCTCGGCCGCGAATGCAGCGCGCCAGAGCGGCCGGTGGAACGACGGCACCCGAACGGACATCGATCAATTTCCCATTCCTTCGCTCGATCTCGAGGAAGAATGAAGCGTTGCGTCCCGTCTTCACTCCCATGATCGGCTGCCGGCCGAGCGACTGTTCCAGCGACGGAATGTCGCGGTCGAGCCGTTCCACGATCTCCGCGCAGTCCGGCGGTATGAGTGACCATGGCGAACCATGCACGCTTCGGCTTAGCACACGACGATTCACCGCATATGTCCGGCCATCGACACGAAG
>JADGNX010000414.1 GCA_017883265.1 Thermoanaerobaculia bacterium | reverse complement strand
CCTCAGCTCCTATCGGTCGGCCACGGCAAAGGACGACGGCCTCTTCCTCCGCTTCGGTGGTCTCGATCCGGTATCGCTCCGCGCCGGCATCGAAGAGCTCCTCGCGGCGGTGAAACGCAACCAGCCGGGAAGCTGAATGGCACGACTCCGGATCAACCGCCGCGGGTTAGCCCTCCGGGATCCTTGCGAGAGAGGTGTCGTCCCATCCAGACGAGGAGATTGACCGGCGATGAGCTGGCTGAGCAAAAAAAGGCCTCCACGCATGGAACGCGGAGGCCCGAGAGAGGCCGCTTGAGCTACGAGCCGGGCGGCAAGGGGCACGACAACTGTGATGCGGGAGAAAATCGTGGCACAGAAGAATCGGATTTGCAATGTTATTTAACCAAAAATCCACGCTCCCGCCATCGTCGTTTTCGAGGCCTTTTCCGCATGTAAATACCTCTGTTTCGTCAGGAGCAGGAACGACATATCATCGCAACTTACCGCCAGCACATAGACTTAGGTGCAGTTCTTGCGGCGAGAACTGACCCCCGTTTCGAGGCCGGGGACGCAGCTTCAGTTCTCGCCCACTCGCCCCTCCGAGGGAGAACGGCCAGTTTTGGATTTAGCCAACCATGAGCTCTGACTCGTTTGCACTCATCGACCGCGCTCTCGAAGCCGCTGCTTCGGCGGAGGCCGACGCTCTATTCATCGCTACCGACAGAAACATCAGCCGCTTCGCGAACTCGACCGTGCACCAGAACATGTCGGAGGTCTCGGGAGAACTGACCCTGCGGGTAGTAACCGGCGGAAGGATGGGGGTTGCCACGACCACCTCATTCGATCCCGACGAGATCGCAGCAACGGCCCTCCTGGCACGCGAAGCGGCGCGGCGAAGCGATCCGGTCCCCAATTTCTCGGGCCTCTATCGGAGCAACGATCCGCTGCCGGCCACGGAGGGATTCGATTCGCCCACAGCCACCGTCTCCCCACGCGAGAAGGCTCTCGTCCTCCGGGCCATGTTCGATCAGGGCCTGCAATCAGGCGTGCATTTCGCCGGCTCTTATTCGACCGCATCGATGGAGGTTGCATCCGGAAACACGCATGGAGTGCGCCGCCTCACCCGCATCACAGCGGCCGACGCCACGGTCATCGCCATCGGCGCCGCGGCTTCCGGCTACGCAACCGGCGCAAGCCGGAGTCTGAGCTCGTTGGATGTCGGGGCGCTGGGGCGGGAAGCGACGATGAAGGCGACCCTGGCGGCAAAGGAAGACGCCGAGCTCGAACCGGGACTCTGGGATGCAGTCCTCGAGCCGCCCGCGATCACCGAAGTGCTGGAATGGCTCAACATGATCGCCTTCACCGGGCAGTCGTTCGAAGATGGCTCCTCGCTGCTCGTCGACAACCTCGGCAAACAGATCTTTTCGCCGCTGCTGACCATCTCGGATGACGCGACCGACCCGGAGTTCCTCCCGTTTCCTTTCGATCTCGAGGGATTGCCGAAGCGAAGAGTGACGGTAATCGACCGCGGAGTCGCAGTCACGCCGCTCCTCGACAAGGCCTACGCCGATCGCCTCCAGCTCACCCCCACCGCCAGCGCCAGCTCTCTCGGCGGTTCTGAGCATGGGAGTGCGCTCCACCTCTCGGTCGCTCCAGGCTCGAGCAGCGTCGAAGAGATGATCCGCTCGACGCAGCGGGGAGTCTGGGTGACCCGCTTCAACTATGTCAACGGCCTGCTCGAGCCGAAGACCGCTCTGATGACCGGCACGACGCGCGATGGAACGTTTCTCATCCGCGATGGACGCATAGCCGGCAGACTGCCCAACCTTCGCTGGACGCAATCGATCCGCGAGGGGTTCTCCAGCATCGAAGCGTTGTCCGCCGGCCGCCGAGCGGTCGGAACGTGGTGGAACCGCCTCGGTGGCACGATCTCCCCGGCCATCAAGGTTCGCGGCTGGAACTTCACCGGCGTCCAGAACCGCTAGTGAGGCTTTGCCTCAGACCGACGAGATTGCATCAACCAGAAACCAGAACGGCCTCTTCTCACCCGGCGAGGAAGTTGCAGTCGGAGGCCTCGCGAGCAGTTACCCTGATCCCGATGACGCAGTACATCATCCGCCGCACAGTCCAGATGATTCCGATCACCCTCGGGATCCTGACGCTCGTCTTCTCCCTCATCCATATGATTCCGGGGGATCCGGCGGTGCAGATCGCGGGCGAGAACGCCCGTCCCGAGGACATCCAACAGGTGCGCCAGCAACTCGGCCTCAACCAGCCGCTGTGGTCGCAGTACGTTCACTACCTCACGCGGCTTGCTCACGGCGACTTCGGAACATCGTTTCGAACCGGAACGAGCGTCTCGAAGGAAGTTTTCGCCCGCTACCCCGCAACGATCGAACTGGCTCTCGGAGCCATGCTCATCGCCATCGTAGTGGCCTTCCCGCTGGGGATGATCTCGGCGATCTATCGAAACTCCTGGATCGACAACGTGGCGCGATTCTTCGCCCTTCTTGGCGTGTCGATGCCGAGTTTTTTCTTCGGCCCTCTCCTGATCATCGCCTTCGCCATCAAGCTGAACTGGTTTCCCGTATCAGGCCGTGATGAGGGCCTCAAGTCGCTGGTCCTTCCCGCACTGACCATGGGGCTGGCGCTCTCGGCGATCCTGACCCGGATGATCCGGGTGAGCCTGGCCGAGGAGCTGAACCAGCTCTACGTGACCACGGCGGTGGCCAAAGGCGTCAGCCGCAGAAGTGCAATCTTCCGTCACGCCCTGAAAAACGCCCTCATCCCGGTGATCACGGTTCTGGCACTTCAATTCGGCTCCCTCCTGACCGGAGCGATCATCACCGAGCAGATCTTCTCCTGGCCAGGCCTCGGCCGTCTTCTGATCACCTCGATCACGACCCGCGATTACCCGCAGGTCCAGGCTTCGATCCTGGTCATCGCCGTCACCTACATCCTCGTCAACTTCGCAAGCGATTTGCTGTACGGCGTAGTCGATCCGAGGATCAAATATGACTAGATTC
>JADGNX010000120.1 GCA_017883265.1 Thermoanaerobaculia bacterium | reverse complement strand
TGCGGCATCTGGCAGTGGAGCAGGGGATGCGGACACTCCTCCAGGATGCGCTGGAGAAGATGTTCAAGGGCATCACGGACTACAAGCAGGCCAGAGCCGTGGCCATCAAGTAGCTGGTCTTTGTGGCCCGGCGGGAGCTGTTGAACGCACACTTGTGCGTGGCTCGGCCGTCCGCTCGCGCGCTCCTCGCCAAGCGCGGCTGCTGCACGAAGACCGCATGTTAGACTCGATGGGTCATGGCCGGCGTCGCTCGTAGACATCGCGCGCTGATCGTCGAGGACGACGCGGCCATCCGCCGGCTCCTCACGAAAATGCTCGGTCGCCAGGATATCTCCGTCGACTCGGCTTCAGACGGACGGACCGCCATCGAGCTCCTCGACGCCAACCACTACTCGGTCATTGTGCTCGACCTCATGGTCCCGGGAGCCAATGGTTTTGAGATCATCGAGCATCTCAAGCAAAGCGGCTCGTCGACGCCCGTCGTGGTGGTATCGGCCGTTTCACAGCGGTCGCTGACCGATCTCGATCTGGACATCGTCAAGATCGTCGTCGGCAAACCCTTCGACGTCGACGAATTGACCCGGGCCATCGTCTCGCTATGCGATGAGTACGGTAAGGAAGAGTGAAGGGTGAATATAAAAAGTGAAGGGTGAAGGGTGAAGAGTGAAAGAGAATCAAGGGATGAAAACGGGAGCCTTTGCGCCCCTTTTCACTTTTCACTCTTCACTCTTTCTTTCCCCCCGCCCATGAGCAGATCGGACACCGTTCTGGATGGTGTCCGCGAGCCGGACAATACTGACGGCCGAAGTAAATCATCTGCAGATGGCGGCGGCTCCAGTCGTCTCGAGGGAAGACGGCCTTCAGATCTTTCTCGGTTTTCTCGACCTTCGTTCCATTCGACAATCCCCAACGCCAGGCCAGACGGTGGATGTGCGTATCGACCGCAAAGGCCGGCTGCCCGAAGGCCTGCGAGAGCACGACGCTGGCTGTCTTGTGGCCGACGCCCGGAAGTGCCTCCAGTGCCTCCATGTCTTCAGGAACAACGCCGCCATGCTCTGCAACGAGGATCTCAGCGAGGCGGCGAACGTTGCGCGCCTTGGAAGGAGCGAGGCCGCAACTTCGAATGGCCTCATGAATCGCCTCGGTCGACAGTCGGGCCATGGTGGCCGGTGTGGCAGCCAGCTCGAAGAGCGCCGGCGTCACCTTGTTGACCTGAGCGTCGGTGGTCTGTGCCGAAAGCAGCACGGCTACGAGGAGCGTGAACGGGTCGCAATGGGCGAGAGGTACGGCCGGCTGCGGATAGAGCTCATCGAGAATTGCCCCGATCCGATCGGCCTTTTCCTTTCGCTTCATTGCCCCTTACGAGGCGCAGGCGCCGACCTCATCGCGTGCGCGGTCTGATGATGTCCGACAGGACGTCCGGCTTCGAAGGATCGCGCTCGAGATGGGCGTAGCGCAGACCGCCTGAGTAGCTGACGTTGTAGGTCTTGAAAAAGTCGGTGTTCTCTACCAGGAGGGCGATCGGAGCCGAGCTTCCCTTGGCCTCGCGGATAGCTGTGTCGAGCAGGTCGGTCGTGAATCGGCGCCCGTTGACTGCAATGACTTTCATGCCCGGGGCAAGGCCGGCGGCGGCAGCGGGTGCCTCGGGTGTGATGTCGCTGATGGTGCCGTCTTTGCGCAAGGTCATGCCGGCGGACAGCGTGTAGTCGGAGATCCGCTCATCTTCAGGGCCGCTCGGGGTAATCGTGTTGGGAGTGTCGTTGTAGACCACGGTCCAACCGCTCCTGGCGACGCCGCCGAGGGGTGCGTGGATGTCCAGACCGGAGATGCGCTTGTTGAGGAATGAGCGCCAGTCATAGGCCGCCGTGTCGTTGAGCGCAGCCACGACGTCGTCGAATGTATAAGGACGAACCGCGGGCATGCCGCTCGGCCCTCCGTAGAATCGGTGGCAGAAGTCGTCGAGGGATCGCTTGCCTGCGGTCAGTTCGCGGATGGTCACGTCCGCCTCGAGCCAGATGTAGACCGACTCGTCATAGAAATCGACTCCGCGCCGCATCGACCACCACTCCCGCGGTGCGCCGTACCCGATCTGCGCCGCTACGGTCGTGTCGCCAAGCGGGCGCCAGCGGCGGCCGTACTGGTGCTCGAGCGTGGAGGCCGTCATGGCCAGCTCTTCGCGGAAGTATTCGGGCGTCCAGAGATCGCTCCGCGGCGGAAGGATGTAGGAGAGGTATTGGGTCAGTCCTTCATAGACCCACAGCAGGGCTCCCTGCATCGGCTGATCGTAGTCGGGACTGAGCAGGGCCTGGGGCCGCCGGTACTTGCCATTCCAGGAGTGAACGTACTCATGAGCGAGGAGACCGGCGACGCGGTTGCGATCTTCCGGTTTCCCCAGCGCGCTTTCATAAGTTCGGTCGTCGCTGGCCTCGTGGTGCTCCAGACCGAAGTGCTCGACGTTGTCGCTCAGAGTCAGCAGCCAGTGATAATCGCGGTAGTGCCGTGCTCCAAAGAGCAGCCCGGCCTGAGTGACCAGGTTGTTGTATTTCGGAATGAAGTCGGCCGGAGTGATCGTCGCCGAGTCGCTGTCGCTCAGCAGATCGATCTCATGCGGCAATCCGTCGGCGCTCATGAGGGGCACGACCCGAAGGTGCGATCCGATCTGAATCGGGGCATCCACCAGAGAGGCGAGAGAGACCGGTTTGAACCGGACTTGAGAACCTGAGGCCTGCTCGACCGGCAGGGGAGTCGCGAAGTGCCACCCCTCCGGCATCCTGAGCGTCGGGCTGAGCATGATCTCTTCGGCCGGCCGCCCTTTGGGATAGAGGAGCACGGCATTCCAACTGATGATCGCCAGGTTGGGGTCGGCGCTGCGCCCGGCGGTGAACTGTCCGGCCGATGCGGCGAAGTCGAGATCCACGATGATCGCCGTGGCCTGCTGAGGAACCGTGATGTTGAATGAATACATGTCGACCGCGTCCCGGTCCCACGTCACAGGCGCGCCATTGGCCGTGATCCGCATTCCGACGATGCTCTGAATCGGTCCGGTCGGCCCGTGCTCGCCGGGGATCCACTTGGCGTACAGGAGGGTCATCGCTCCGGGTGTCGCCGGGATCTCCAGGTGCGAGTGAAAAAGGCGTCGGGGCGCTTCCGTGGCATCGAGCGCCACCGTGATGCTCTGCGATTTTGCCGCCGGGACGGCCAGGGAGGCGAGGAGAAGAGATGTCGTGATGAGCCTGCTACGGTTCATGAGGGGAGCTCTCCTTTTGGAAATCGACGGCGCGGAGTCTAGCAGATGCCGGACAGGCAACTTGCGCGGACGCGGCAGTTCGAAAAGGGGAACCGTGAGTGCTTCCCGAGTGGAACGGCGGGCGCTTCGCCCGCCCGAGGGTGGGTCGGCGGCCACGGTCACCTGTCACGCCCCTCTTCGGGCTGGTGGGGCCATAATCACAGTACCGAGTAAACGACCAGGGCGTTGTGACGTCCAATGGGGTACTCGACTTCGGTTCGACCGATCAACGGGGCCCTGACGCGCAGCTGCCGTCGTGAGGAGGTTCGGATGCGTAACAAACCTTCGAGAGGTGCGGTGAGAACGCCACGGCTGGCTGCCACGGCGTTGTTGATCGTATCCGCCGCAGCGATGTTTTTCCTCCGGACTTCCCAGGCGGACGATTTGTCCGGCCACATCGACGAACCGGAACTGCGTCCGGCCGCCGCCGATTGTTCCTATCGCGCCTCCGACACGCCCGACGCCGCACGAGTCCGGCTGTGGCACCAGTTGTCGGTCCGTGCCGAGGCTGTAGCCCGATCGTTGCCGACCGATGCCGCGACCAGCTCGCGCCGCCGGGCCGCCCTTCACCCCGGCTCGAGCAGCAGCAACTTCGTCGACATCGAGATTTTCGGGAAGATGAAAACAGACGGCATTATTCCCACCGGCGCTTCGACGGACGCGGAGTTTGTTCGACGGGTCACCGTCGATCTCACCGGGCAGATTCCCGACTCGCAAACGGTCAGGATCTTTCTCGCCGATGCCCGTCCCGATAAGCGCGCCACATACGTCGATCAGCTCCTCGCTTCGCCGGCATTTGTCGACCGCTGGACGATGTGGTTTGGCGATCTCGTACAGAACGTCCAGGTATCCGACAACAACCGGGAGTTCTACGTCGGCAAGAATCTCTATTACAACTTCATCAGAAGCTCGATCGACGCTCGAAAGCCTTACGACCAGATGGTGCGCGAGCTGCTCTCCGGCAAAGGCGACTCCTTCATCGACGGAACGCCAAACTACTGGGTGCGGCAGATTCAGAGAAACGGGCCGGTCCAGGATACGTACGACAACCTCTCCGCGCAGAGCGGCGCGGCCTTCCTGGCCATGCCTCTGCAGTGCCTCTCCTGCCATAACGGCTTCGGCCATCTGGAGCAGGTGAACTCCTGGATGGCGCACAAGGCCCGAACCGATTTCTGGAAGAACGCGTCGTTCTTCGCGCAGACCAGCTTTCAGGAATCGCAGGATCCTGCGACCGGCTTCCGCAAGACAGTCGTCGCCGACAATCCGAAGGGCACCTACAAGCTCAACACGACATCCGGCAACAAGACCCCGCGGGTTGCGCTGGCGGGTCAACCGGCGGTCGTCAGCCCCGCCTTCTTCCTGACCGGCGAGCAGCCCGCAGCGGGTGAGAACGGAAGGGACGCTTACGGACGCATGCTGACGGCGAACCCGCAGTTCGCGCGAGCCACAGTCAACTATGTATGGAAGGAGATCTTCGGCCTCGGCATCGTCGAGCCGGCCAACTCTTTCGATCTGAGCCGCCTCGATCCGTCGACCCTTGGTGCTGGAGTGACGCTTCAGCCAACCCATCCTCAATTGCTGACGCGACTGGCCGATTCCTTCGTGGCCAGCAGATACGATCTGCGTGCGCTTCTGCGGCAGATCGTGACCTCCGATGCCTATCAGCTCTCGTCCCGATACACGGCCGGAGCCTGGAATGAAGCGTGGACTCCGTATTACGCCAGGCACTATCCGCGACGCATGATGTCCGAGGCGCTGCTCGATTCGATCTTCAGGGCCACGGCGGCGGGACAGAACTTCAACGTTGTCGGCATGGGTACGGTGACGCGGGCCATGGCTCTTCCTGACACCCTCGATCTCGGATCGAGCATCCCTTATGGAAGATTTCTCAATACCTTCGGACGCGGAGATCGCGACAACATCGCCCGGACCAGCGACTCGTCGATCAGCCAGGCCCTCACGCTCCTGAACGACTCTCTCGTAACGACGCGCATCAAAGTGACGGCGGGCGGTACGAACACGGCCTCGACCATCGTGAATGCGACGCAGGATCCGGCGGCGATCGCCGATGGTCTGTACATGGCGACGCTGTCAAGGCATCCGTCCCCGTCGGAAAGCGCAGCGGCGGTGGCCTGGCTGAAGAGCGGAGTGCTGGCCAGGAAGGCGGAAGACCTTCAGTTCGCCCTGCTCAACAAGCTCGAGTTCCTGTTCAATTGACGAGGATCTGATGGCCAAGCGCAACGACTGTATCGACTGTTCCCGCGGCGGCTCGTTTCCCCTCTTCGGCGAAGGCTTTTCACGCCGGCGATTCCTGCAGGTTGCAGGGACGGGCATCGTCGCTTCCTACTTCGCGGACGTCCTCAGTCCGAAGCTTCTGTATGGCGCCACCAGCTCCGGCCCGTCGCTCCATAAGACCGCGAAGAACTGCATTCTGATTTTTCTGGCAGGCGCTCCGAGTCACGTCGACACCTGGGACCTGAAAGAAGGGGCGTGGACGCCCACGGAGTTCGCTCCAACGAGCTTTGGGGCGATCCGCTTTCCGCAGGGTCTGATGCCGAAGACCGCCGAGCAGTTGAACAAGATGACCTTCGTCCGCTCCGGATTGTCATGGGCTGCCGTGCATACGCTGGCGCAGACGTGGGCCCAGATCGCACGCAACCCGGGCGGTGCAACTGGCAGCATTGCGCCGCACATCGGCGCCGTGGTGGCGCTGGAGAAGCAGGCCTCGCGCGGACCGAATGAGATCCTTCCAGCCTTTGTTTCCCTCAATCAGGTGATGGCATCCTGCGGCTATCTGCCGTCGCAGTACGCGCCGTTCGCAGTGCAGCCAGCCGCTGCCGGTCTGCCGACATTGACCCACCCCGATGGAGCGGCACGCCTCGCGGACCGATGGAATCTTCTGAAGCAGATCGATCCCGACCGGGCCGACTCCAGCCTGGGCAAGCCGGCCGCCGATATGAGCGGCTTCTACGACCAGGGGAAAGTGCTCATCGACTCGCCGGACGTTAACAAGCTGTTCAGCTTCACGCCGGACGAGCACGCCCGATACGGCAGCTCCGGCTTCGGCGACTCGCTGGTGATCGCCCGCAACCTGGTCGGCTCGGGCCGCGGCACTCGATTCGTCCAGGCCACGCTCACCGGCTGGGATCATCACAGCAACATCTACGGGAAGACAGGCAGCTCGCTCTTCACCCAGGCCGCGCAGTTCGACCCCGCTTTCGGCGCGCTGCTGACAGATCTCTCAGGCACGCCGGGCTCTGCCGCGGGCAAGACACTTCTCGATGAGACCATGGTCGTTGTCCTCGGCGAGTTCGGACGGACCGTCGGGGTCCTCAACGGCCAGGGCGGTCGCGATCACCTTCTGCGGATGTCGATCGTCTTTGCAGGCGGTGGAGTTCGCGGAGGTCAGGTCATCGGCTCGACAGATGACAGCGGAGCGAACGTCAACGAATTCGGCTGGGCTGCCAATCGCGATGTGCGTCCGGAGGATGTGACCAGCACGATCTACTCGGCGCTCGGGATCGACTACACCACCGTTCGCCACGACGATCCGCTCAATCGAGGATTCGAGTACGTGCCGTTCGCTAAAGACGGGACCTACCAGCCGATCGACGAGCTCTTCTAGGTCTACTCAAAGAGGTTTGACTCTCACCCCTGTCACTGGGTGAGCGGATCGTCGCTCCACCCCCGCACATCCCGTTTCGTGCTACAAACGCGCGATGCAGGAGGAGACGCCGCGCAATCTCACGGAGCGGACGGGACGCCATGTCTGCACGCAGTGTCTCGCGATCATCGGGGCCGAGGAGTTTCTCCGCAACGATCACCTCTGCGACCGCTGCGCTGCGGCCGATCAATATTCACGCGCTTCCACTCCGGAAGAGCCGCAAGCCGCCGGCGGCGAAGCCAGGGACGAGAAGCGCTGACGGTGGCGGATGCACTCTCCGATTTGCGCGTTGCCGTCGTCCACGACTGGCTGACGGGCATGCGGGGCGGCGAGCAGGTGCTCGAGGCCATCCTCGAGCTCTTCCCCCGGTCCGACCTTTTTACGCTTTTCCACTTTCCGGGGAAGGTGTCTCCAGAGATCGAATCGCATCCGATCCGGACTTCGTGGCTACAGCCGGTTGCCGGCCGCGTGACAGATTATCGGAAGCTCCTGCCGCTTTTTCCTTTCGCCGCAGCATCATGGGACTTCTCCGGGTACGACCTCATCGTCTCGTCGAGCCACTGCGTGGCCAAGGGAGTACGGTCGAGAGGGAAGCCGCACCTCTGCTATTGCCACACGCCGATGCGCTACGTCTGGGACCGTTTCGACGACTACTTCCCGCGTTCCCGGCCGATGCAACGCCTCGTGGCCTGGCCCGCTGCGGCCCTGTTGCGGCGTTGGGACCGGCGGACCGCCGGAGTCAGCCGGTTCGTAGCGAATTCGCGATTCGTGCAGCAGAGGATCTCCGAGTACTACGGCCGTCAGTCGAAGGTCATCCATCCATTCGCCGCGGACGGTTTCTTCCGCGATCCCTTCGCTTCAGGTCGTGATGATTACCATCTCGTCGTGTCGGCTCTCGTGCCTTACAAGCGGGTCGATCTGGCGGTCGAGACCGCCCTGGCCACGGGCCGGAAGCTGGTCGTCATCGGCGGCGGCCCTCTTCTCGAGAGCTTCCGGCAGCAGGCTTCACCCAACGCCCGCTTCCTCGGGTACGTACCAAGGGACGAGATGGTGCAATGGATGGGGCGGGCCCTCAGTCTGATTCTGCCGGGGGTCGAAGACTTTGGAATCACGCCGGTGGAGGCGATGGCTCTCGGTACACCGGTCGTGGCATTCGGCCAGGGGGGAGCGCTCGATAGCGTCCGCGCGGGCGAAACCGGAATTTTCTTCGACCGCTTTGAGGTAGAGTCGCTCGAGAAAGCTTTGGGAGAGGTGGAGCGGCGATCGTGGGACCGGGCTCTGCTGCGGGCCCATGCTGCTCGCTTCTCACGCGGCCGCTTCACCGAGCACTTTTCGGCGGCCGTCCGCAACCTGCTCGGCCAGACGCGATGATCGCCCGGAAGCATAAGACGCTGGCTACGGTCTACCTCGTAATCGACGCTCTGGCGTCGAACCTGGCGATGCTCTGCGCGTACTTTCTCCGCTTTGCCCTGGAGGTCATTCCAGTCACCAAGGGAACGCAGCACCTCTCGGTCTACACGCAGCTGCTTCCGTTGGTGACGATCCTCTTTCCTGTCGCCTTCGCCGTGCAGGGTCTCTACCGCATCCGCCCGGCACGCTCGCGCGCGGAGGAGGCCTTTGCCGTTGCCGTCGGCTGCGTCGTCGGGACTACGGTGCTGTCCGGCGTCCTCCTGTGGATCCGCCCCGGCGGCAACCAGGTTCTCTATTCCCGTGCCACGCTGGCGATTTTCCTCGTCCTGGCCATCGCCTTCGTCGTCGTCGGACGGATGCTGGTACGGCGCCTGGTGGAGCGTCTGCATACAGCGGGCAAGAACCTCGATCGCGTTCTGATCGCAGGCAACGGCGAGCTGGCCCGCGCGCTCGTCGAGCGGATGAACGGCCATCGCGAGCTCGGCTTCCGCATCGTCGGCTATCTTCGCAACGGGGAAGAAGGCGGCATCCCGGGCCTCACCTGTCTCGGCTCTGTCGAGGAGGCCTCGCAGGTCATCGACGCCAACGAAATCGAGCACGTCTTCGTAGCCCTTCCGCATGCCTCCTCTACGGCCATGATGATTCTGCTCGACACGCTCATGCGCCGCACCGTGGCCATCCATGTGGTCCCCGATCTGCTGCAGTTCATGGCCGTCCGCTCGCGGGTGGAGGATCTCGACGGGTTGCCCACCATCAACCTCTCGGAGACGCCGCTGGAGGGATGGAACCGGGTGGCCAAGCGGGCATTCGATCTGACCCTCGCCGTCGTTGCATTGATCGCCTTTCTGCCGCTTATCCTTCTCATCGCCGCCGCCATCTGGCTCGAAGACCGCCGGCCGGTTGTCTATCGGCAGGTACGGATGGGACTGGACGGAAAACCGTTCGAGATCCTCAAGTTCCGATCGATGCGGCATGGGGCGGAGAATGAGACCGGCGCGGTCTGGGCCCAGAAGGACGATCAGCGGCGCACACGCGTCGGAAGGTTCATCCGGGCCTGGTCGCTCGACGAGCTGCCGCAGCTCTGGAATGTCCTGATGGGCGACATGAGCGTGGTCGGTCCGCGACCGGAGCGCCCTCAGTTCGTCGAGCAGTTCCGAGCCGAGTTTCCGCATTACATGCTGCGGCACAAGGTGCGGGCCGGTATGACCGGCTGGGCCCAGGTCCACGGCTGGCGCGGCAACACCTCGATCCGCAAACGAATCGAGCACGACCTCTACTACATCGAGAACTGGTCGCTCATGCTCGACTTCAAGATCCTGCTGCTGACCGTGAGACACGGGCTGCGGCACGAGAACGCATACTGAGTCGGCGGTGGAGAAGCGAAGATGTTGGGCAGGAACGTTGAGTGATCTGTCATCCCGAGCCGTGGACGTCGCTGAGCGGCGCGCCTGAGGAAAAGAAACGGGGGCGCGACGAATTCGGCGATATCGATAGCCGCGGAGCGGCGA
>JADGNX010000413.1 GCA_017883265.1 Thermoanaerobaculia bacterium | reverse complement strand
TCTTCTTCACCCTTCTTGTCACCGTCTTCGAACAGCTCCGGCTCCGACTCTTCGCTCTCCTCTTCGCCCACGAAATTGGAGAGCCCGACGCCAGCCAGCCGGAAGCGGCTGGTTTCGGCGAACGGGAAGCGGGTGAGCAACTCCAGAGCGATGCCCAGCAGCTCCGACGCGGTTGCCGGCGGCGTCTCCGGCGTCAGTCGCCTCGTCAGCGTCCTGAAGTCGCCGGTGCGCAATTTCACTGTCACGGTCCGCCCCGCCAGCGCCTTCTTCTCGATCGAGCTCCAGACTTTCTCGGAGATCCTGGCCAGCTCGCCGGCGACCTCTTCCCGCGTCAGATCGCGCGCGAACGTGTCTTCGGCGGACAGCGACTTGCGGGGGCGAGATGCGACCACCGGATGGTCATCAATGCCACGCGCCAGTTGCCACAGACGCTCTCCGAAGCTGCCGAATCGCTCGACCAGGCGTGAGAGCTCCAGCGCCTGCAGGTGCGCGACGATGGCGATGCCCATCTCCGCCAGAGCCTTCTCCGTGGCCGGACCGACGCCTGGCAGCTTGCGAACGGGAAGGGGTGGGAGGAACCGCTCCACCTCGTGGGGTCGGATGACGAAGAGGCCGTCCGGCTTTCTCCAATCGGAGGCGATCTTGGCCAGGAACTTGTTCGGGGCCACGCCGGCCGATGCGGTCAGCCTGGTCTCCTCGCGAATCTCCTGGCGAATTCGCTGCGCCGTTTCGGTAGCCGTCGGGAGCCCGGTCAACTCCGCCGTGACGTCGAGGTAGGCCTCATCGAGCGACAACGGCTCGACCAGAGCGGTGTGCCGCTCGAAGATGGCCCGGATCTGGCGGGAGACTTCGCTGTACTTCTCGAAGTTCGGGCCTATGAAGGCCGCCTGGGGACAGAGACGTCGAGCCCGGCTGGCCGGCATGGCCGAGTGAACACCGAATTTCCGCGCCTCATAGGAGGCCGCGCATACGACGCTGCGCTCGCCGAGCCATCCGACTATGACCGGTTTTCCTTTCAAGTCGGGGTCGTCGCGCTGTTCCACGGATGCATAGAAGGCATCCATGTCGACGTGGATGATCTTGCGGATCACGGGCGGCTCAGTGTTGCGTATGTTGAGCCGTCCCGCAACCGCCGCGCCTCCTTCCGAGGCCGAAGCGGCCTGCGATCTCCCTCGGGTAGAATCGTTCCAGGCTGCCGAGGCTGCACAGACAGAAGTGTCTGTGCTACAGCGCCAGGAGAGTTGATGAAAATCGTTGATCTGGCAACGACGCCTGCATTCCTCGTCGAGGAGGAGAGGGTGCGCGCCAATTGCGAACGGATGCGCGCAAAGGCCGCTGCCTCGCGCGTCCGCTTCCGCCCGCACGTCAAGACGCACAAGACCCTCGAGGTCGGCCTGATGCAGGGAGGGGGAGAGCCGGGTCCGATCACGGTCTCTACTCTTGCCGAAGCGGAGCTCTTCGCTGCGCACGAATTCCGCGACATCACCTACGCCGTGCCGATCGCGCCGGAGAAGCTCTACCGGGCGGCGGCTCTGGCGTCGACCATCGACGCATTGAACATCATCGTCGACAGCACCGATGCGCTCGAAGCCATCGAGACCTTCTGGTCCTCGCGCGCGGTCGTGTTCGACCTCTTTCTCAAGATCGACTGCGGCTATCACCGCGCCGGAGTCGATCCGGACGATCCAAAGAGCCTCGAGTTGGCACTGCGCATAGCCGGCTCTCCAGCCATCCGTTTTCGCGGTCTGCTCACGCACGCCGGGCATTCCTACAACGCCGCCAGTCGTGAGGAGATCGTGCGAATCGCCAGGGAAGAGAGCGCCGCTGTGACCCGCTTTCGCGACCTTCTGGCAGCACGCGGAGTGAATGGAATGATCCGAAGCGTCGGCTCGACGCCCACCCTGTCGGTCGTCGAACGGATCGACTCGGCCGACGAGATCCGACCGGGAAACTACGTCTTCTACGACGCCTTTCAGGCCGCGATCGGTGCATGTTCGCTCGCCGATTGCGCGGTCTCCGTGCTCACGACCATCGTCGGATCGTATCCCGATCGCAATCAGCTCGTCGTCGATGCCGGCGCTCTGGCGCTGTCCAAGGACTCCGGTCCCACGCACATCGATCCCTCGTTCGGCTACGGCGTCGTCTGCGATCTCGACCTCGTTCCTCTTTCCCTCAAGATCACGGCGCTCTCCCAGGAGCATGGAAAAATCGATGTGACCGCCGGGTCGGCACGCGATCATCCGGTCGGAAAGCGCCTTCGAATCATCCCCAATCACTCCTGTCTGACCGCCGCGATGTTTGATCGCTACCACGTCCTCCGCTACGGCGCGATTGCCGATGAGTGGCGACCGGCTCGCGGCTGGTAAGGTCCTGGCACGAGGCTGCGAAATGCCGGTGGATCGTCGGAGGAGGCGCGCCGCGGCCGAGGTCTTCGCGCCACCGGTTAGGGGTAAAACGGAACTGTGAACCTCGCTGCAACCCGATTGACTTGATCCACTTTCCGGCGCAGGGTGCCTTATTTCGCGGGCGGCGCACAGGGCGCCGATCCGAGCAAAGGAGTCCTCTGTGTCAGTTCTCGACGAAGTTCTCTCGGCCAACCAGGCATACGCAGCAAACTTCGGCGCAAAGGCCGACCTCGCACTTCCCCCCGCCCGCAAATTTGCGATTCTGACATGCATGGATGCCCGCCTCGATCCGGCCAGATACGCAGGGTTGAAGGAAGGCGATGCGCATGTGATCCGCAACGCCGGCGGCCGCGCCAGCGACGACGCCATCCGATCGCTGGTCATCTCGTACAAGCTGCTGGGCACCAAAGAGTGGTTCGTCATCCACCACACCAACTGCGGCATGGAGTTCTTCACCGACGAGCTGATGCGCGAGCTTCTGGCCCACAGCCTGGAGACCGCTGCCCTCGACGCCAATGGTTTCCATGATGTCGGCACCACGCCCGGGGCGACCGAAGGGTTGTACGTGGATTGGCTCACCATTTCCAACCAGGAAAAGAGCG
>JADGNX010000412.1 GCA_017883265.1 Thermoanaerobaculia bacterium | reverse complement strand
CTCGCGGATCATGCGGTTCTTGGAGTCGAGAAAGACGGCGCCGAGCCGCTCCTGGATGTGGTGCGAATAGCGGGCGATGAGGAGCTGGGCCAGCGATTCAGGATCGCGCACCGGGTCTCGTGGCGGCTCGCGATAGGCGGCCAGACGCCGGCCGATCTCCAGCGCCGCGGCGATCCTCGCCGCCTTGGCCGGTCCTATGCCCGAGACGGCGGATGTCGCACTGGTATCGCGTCGTGCCAGGCCGGTGAGGCCTCCGACGAGCAGCTCACGAGAGAGGTCGAGCGCATTCTTTCCCCGCATGCCCGATCCGATGAGGATCGCCAGCAGCTCGGCGTCGGACAGCGTATCCGCCCCATGCGTGAGCAGCCGCTCGCGCGGGCGATCATCCATAGGGAGATCGGCGATCATGGTGGTGCTCATATCCCCCCTCCCGAGATGATGGCCTCGACGATCGGAGGCACGGCGTAGGAGGCCGAGGCCGCGAGTGACTCGCTGCAGACCGCAGTCAATGGCGTCGGCTGAGGATTGATCTCGATGGACGTGCGCCGCGCCAGGGAAACGAGGCCTGCGGCGGGGTAGACGAGGCCCGAAGTGCCGATCACCATGAGGAGGTCCGATCCGGCAACCAGTTCCGCGGCTCGTTCCAGGATTCCTTCGGGGAGCAACTCTCCGAACCAGATGACATCCGGCCGCAGGAGCGCTCCGCACGGGCAGAGGGGAGGGCAGGAGTGAAATGGGGCCAGCGCCTCCGAGATCGTCCCATCCGCCATGCAACGAGTGCGGAAGATGTTGCCGTGAAGCTCGAGCAGCCTGGTCGATCCGGCCCGTCGATGGAGGTCGTCGACGTTCTGCGTGACGACCGTGACTTCGGCGTTGCGCTGACGCTCGAGCAGCGCGAGGGCCAGATGCGCGGCATTGGGCGCGGCGTTGCGGATCAGATCGCGGCGCCACTCATACCATTCCCAGACCCGCCGCGGGTCGCGCTCGAAGGCCTCAGGCGTGGCCAGTTCTTCGGGCCGGAAGTCCTGCCACAGGCCGGTTGCGCCGCGGAACGTCGGAACGCCGCTCTCGGCAGAGATCCCCGAGCCGGTGAATGCAACGACTTTGCGGGGTCTTTCTTTTTTGATACGGATAAGGACCGCTTCCAATGTGCTCATGTCTTCGTGTGGTGCCGCGCGTAAGGGCGCGACCGTCGAGAAGAGCTCGGTCCGGCGGGATCGGGGCGGATTGTAGCAGGAAGCGGAAACCAGAAACCAGAAACCAGAAACCAGAAACCAGAAACCAGAAACCAGAAACCAACGTAGTAGCCAGCGCAAAAGAATAGAAGAAAAAAGACGCCGCGTGAGTTCACGCTTGCGTCTTTCTGGTTTCTGGTTTCTGGTTTTCCTCAGACCGTCGGGATGTTTGCCTCGTTGATCTGGATGAAGGCGTCCTTGCGCAGCCGATCGACGTAGGACTTGTAGTCGCGCTGGAAGGTGTCATCGCTGACATCCTTGCGCAACTTCTCCTTCACCGATTCGAACGCCGGCACTTCGGAGGGCAGCCGCTGCTCGATCTTGAGGATGTGATATCCCGACTTCGTGGCAATCGGTCCGACGACCGTGCCGGGAGCGGAGTTGAAGACAGCCTTGTCGAGGTCCGGCAGGAGCTCACCGCGTGCCACTTCGCCCATGTCGCCCCCCTTGTCCTTGGTGGAGACCTGAGAGTTGGCGGCTGCAAGTTTGGCGAAGTCCTCGCCCGAGCGGGCCTGTGCGGCCAGTTCGTCTGCCTTCTGCTGAACCGCGGCGGCGCCGGCGCCGTCGGCCGGCTTGACCAGGATGATCTCACGAAGGTGCGCACGCTCAGGGAGGCGGTACTTGTCCTTCTCCTTGTCGTACTTCTCGCGCAGCTCGCGGTCGGTCAGCTCTTCCCGCGGCTTGAGCTCCTTTGAGAAAACCTTGTTGGTGAGGATCGTGTCCCGCAGGCGGGCTTCCATCTCCGGACGGGTCATACCGGAGCTCTGGAGAGACTCTGTGAACTGGGCGTCGGTGGTGATGCCGTACTGGTCCTTGAGCCGCTTGACCGCGTCGTTCAGCTCGGCCTGGGATACGCTGAGGCCGAGGCGATCGGCGCGATCCTTGAGCAGCAGCTCGCTGAGGAGGTCGTTCATCAGCGATTTGCGATATTCGTCTTTTCGGGCCGCGACCTGCTCCGGAGGCGACGTCTTCTCGATCTCCGCCAACCCATCGTGCAGCCGGCGGGCGTACTGAGTCCTGGTGATGATGCGATCGCCGACTCGCGCCACGATCCCTTCGATCATTTCTGATGCCTGAAGCTGGACGGCGGCCAGGGCCACCACGAGTGCGAAACCGAGTTTCTTATTCATGACCTTCCTTCGACGGACGGAGGTGACAACAGGTTCGCAGCCGATTTATTCGTTCGTGGAGCGGGGAAGAGCGCCCGAATAGTTGAAGGGCAGCCGCTTGGTCAGGACTGCAGCCTGGATATCCCTCCTGGTTCGGGCCACGAGCTCGGCGAAGCGGCTGCGCATGGCCTCTTCCTTGAGCCGCTGCTGGATCACCGGGTCGGCTGTTGGGAAGTCGACAATACCCGGACCGCGACGGTCGTCCACCTTGAATATGTGGAACATCGAATCGGTCTGGATGACCCTTGTCACCTGTCCGGGCTTGAGAGCGAAGATCTCGTCCTCGAATACCTTAGGCAGCTCGCCGCGGCTGACATAGCCGATATCGCCCCCCTTTTTCGCGTTGGCCGCCAGAGAGTGATCCATCGAGAGTTGTTCGAACGAGGCGCCCGACTTCAGCTTCGCCGCGATCTCGTCGGCCACCGACGAGTCGCGCAGAAGGATCTGCCGGACATGAACCTCATCCTCAGTCCTGAAGTCTGCCTGGTGCTGTTTGTAGTAATCGCGGACCTGAGCGGGCGAGGGGGGAGGGATATCGGCAGCGATGTCGGCCATCAGCTTGTTGCGGCGCATCTCGTCACGCTTTTCGATGACGGTGGAGCCGGGA
>JADGNX010000119.1 GCA_017883265.1 Thermoanaerobaculia bacterium | reverse complement strand
TCTCGAAAGCTGGCCTGCTGTTCCTGGTACAGCCCGCCGTACTCGAGGGTCATGCCGGCCGGCAGATGAACTTCGCGTCGCAACTGTGCGCGGATGCCGTTGATGGCCGTCCCGAGGTCGCTTCCTTCGAGCCGTGCCGTCACGGCCACAGACTGCCGGAGGCCATCGCGGTCGATCTCGGTCTGACCGGCGTCGTACTCGATCGCCGCCACCTGATCGAGCCTCACGAATCCGTTGGTGACGGGTGAGTGGATGCGAAGCGACCGGAGCTGGTCGAGGGAGCTCCGGTATGCCGTTGGCAGCAGCACCCGGACCGTCACGCTGCGGCCGCGTTCCAGGATGGAGGATGCGGCACTGCCGCCCAGGGCTGCGGCGATGGTATCGTTCAGATCTGCAGCCGAGACTCCGAACATCGCGGCGCGCTGCGGATCGACGCGGAACGTCACGGCCGGTCCGCTGACGACCACCCCGTTGAAGACGTCGACCACGCCCTTCACCTTGGCGATCGACTTCGCCACCAGTGCCGCGGTGCGCTGTAGAACAGCCTTGTCCTCGCTGAAGAGACGCAGCTCGATCGGCGCGGGGGAGCTGGTCAGGTCTCCGATCAGATCGCTGAGGATTCCGGCGAACTCGACTCGCAGCGCCGGCTCGCTCCCTTCGATCTTTGAGCGCAGCTCGGCCGTCACCTCATCGGTGGCCCGCCGCTTTCCCGACTTCAACTTGACGAGGAAGTCGCCGGTATTCGGTTCTGTGATCGACAATCCGAGCTGGAGGCCGGTCCGCCGTGAATAGCTCTCCACGTCCGGAGTTCCCCGCAGCATGGCTTCTATATGGCGAAGCATCCGGTCGGTCTCGGCCAGGGAAGCTCCCGGCGGTGCCGTGTAGTCGAGCACGAACGCTCCCTCATCAAAGGACGGAAGGAACTCGCTGCCCAGCATCCGGTAGATGAAGAACGACCCGAGAAGAAGCAGAGCGATGACCATGAGCACAGCGATCCGATTGCCGAGCGCGACTCGAAGAAGCCGTTCGTACAATCCGACCGCGCGCCGGAGAATCGGCCCCCCCTCTTCGGCCTCCTCCGCAGTAGCCGCCCGCGCAGCCTGGTCCTCTGGTCCGCCGGCGGAGGTGCCTCCAGTCGCATGCTCTTTGCCGGCCTTAGCCGTTGCGAATCTGCGCGCAAGCACCGGGGTAAAGAAGAGCGCCAGCACCAGCGAGGTCAGAAGGGCCACGGTTATGGTCAAGGCCAGCGACCGGAAGAAGACGCCCGTCACGCCGGTCAGCAGCGAAAGCGGCAGAAATACGACCACCGGCGTGATGGTAGAGCCCACGATCGGGACGGCGATCTCACTGATGGCGTCTCGCACCGCATCGAGCCGCGACGCGCCGGCCGCCAGATGCGCGTAGATGTTCTCGACCACAACGATGGCATTGTCGATGACCAGACCGATAGCCGCAGCAATCCCGCCCAGCGTCATCAGGTCGAAGGTCAGGCCGGCGATCCACATGACCAGGATGGTGATGAGGATCGTCACCGGAATGATCACCGTAGCGACCAGGGTCGTTCCCCAGCTCCGAAGGAAGCCGTAGAGGATGAGCACGGAGAGGACGAGGCCGATGAGAATCGCGTCGCGCACCGATCCCACCGCGGCCCGCACCAGAATGGACTGATCGTAGAAAGGCTTGATCACGACGTCGCGGGGCAACAACGGCTTGAGCTGATCGAGCGCCAGCTTGATGCTGTCGGTCACGGCCGCGGTGTTCGCCGTCGGCTGGCGCAGGATGTTGATGAGGACCGCCGGTTTCCCGTCCGCACTGACGATCGTGTAGTGCGGCTCGAAGCCCGGATCGATCGTCGCTACGTCGGATAGGAGAACCGGCACACCCTGGACCGTCCCGACCACGATGCGCCCGAGATCCTCGGGAGTGGTGGCCTGCCCGCTGACCAGGGCCAGCTCGAGCTGATGGTTCTCCTCGATTAGGCCGGGCGAATCGATGACATTGGCGTTCTTCACCGCGTCCGTCACCTGCGCCACGCTCAATCCCCGGGCGTCGAGACGATCGGGATCGACGTGCAAGTGATACTCGCGCGTTTCGCCCCCGGCGATGGCCACCGTTGCCACACCCGGCACGCGCGCCAGCGGCGGGCGGATCGTCAGCTCGGCAAGACCACGGAGGGTACCCGGGTCGCGCCTCGGCGAGGTGATGCTGTATCCGAGGACGGGAAAGACGGCGAAGGTCAGACGATTGACGCTGCGGATCTGCGCGCCGGGGGGCAGGGAACTGGTCAACTGAGACATCCGGGACTGCACCATCTGCAGGGTCTGCTCGATGTTCGTCTTCCAGTCGAAGAACAGATCGACCTCGGAAGCGCCTCGCGAGGTGACCGACTTGATCCGGGCTATCCCCGGAATGCCGCTCATGGCTTCCTCGATCGGTTTGGTCACGCTGATGAGCGTCTGCGGCGCTGGCACCACGCCGTAGTCGACGATGATGACGATCCGTGGAAAATCGGTCCTGGGAAAGAGAGACATCGGCACCCGCGTGGCCGCGACCATTCCACCGACGGCCAGCAGGATGCTGATGACGACGACAGCGCGCCATTGTCTGTCGACGATCCGGCCTATGTTCATGGAGCGGCCGGCTCCGCAGCGCCGCCCTGGCCGATAGCGACCTTGCTGCCATCGGGAAGGCCGAAGTTCCCCTCCGTGACCACGGTCTCGCCGCCCTGCAGTCCGGATAGAATCTGCATGCGCCCGTTGCTGCGCACGCCGATCGTTACATGCACCTCATGCGCGACGGACTTCGAATCGACGACCATCAGGGTTCCGGCGTTTCCGTTCGTCGCATCGAGCGTTACCGCGGGTGATGGAACTACGATCGCGCCGGCCACCAGCTGCGCGGAGATGACGACGCGAGCCACGCCATTCGGCCTGAGCTGGCCGCTGCGATTCGGAACTGTGACCCAGACGTCCACCGCGCGGCTTTGCGGATCGACCCCGCGCCCCACCAGATCGACCGATCCCGAGAGAGCCTGGCCGCCGAGATCGTCGGGAACGACCTTCACCGAGTCGCCAACGCGCAGATGTGAGGCCACAGCTTCCGAGACCTGCATCTTGGCGATGAGGCTGGAGGTGTCGGCGATCGTGACCAGCTTCCCTCCGGGATTCGCCAGCTCTCCCTGAAACTGGAACTGCCCGGTGACGGTTCCGTCGAACGGAGCCCGAATGATGCTGTAGCTCAGTTGGGCGTCCAGCGCCGTCACGTGATCGCGGGCTTGCCGGGCCTTCGCCTGAGCTACGACGATGTCCCCCGGATTGGTCACCCCGCGGTGCAGGTTACTCGATGCCTCGGCCAGCCGCAGATCGTTTTCCGCGTTGGTGAGCGCGAGCTTCGAGGCTTCCAGATCCTTGTTCGAAATACCCCCCTGCTCGAACAGGAGCTGCCTGCGCTCCGCGGTTTTTCGGGCATTCTCCAGGGTGGCTCGAGCATCGGTCAGACTCTTCTGATCCTGCGCATTCGTCAGAGGCACCGCACCGTTCACGGTCTGATGCGCGGAGGCCTGAGCCTCGTCCAGAGCCGCAGCCGCTTCGGCACGCTGCGCTGTCAGATCGCGCGCTTCAAGCACCGCGATGATGTCGCCCGCGTGAACGAAACGATTCGTCAGCAGCGGCATCTGCACGATCGGCGCTGCGATTTTCGGATTGATGGTCGCCTCGCGCCGGGCTGCCAGCGTGGCCACTGTGCTGACCTCGTTGGCGATGGGAGCGCGCTCTGCCTTGGCCACCCGCACGCTCACTGTGATGTTCGCTCCCTCGGCCGCCGCGGCGTCCGCGCCGGACTTGTGACAGCTTCGCCAGGAGACCACGGCGATGAGAAGGGCCACGACGATTGCAACAATCCAGAGAAGACGTCGCCGCCGCGGCCATACCGTCTCCGGCCCGCCTGCCGGAACCTTGTCGTGAAATACCGTCATGCTCCTCCAGCCTCCCGCAGATGCGCCCGTGCGATCTGATAGTCGAACAGGGCCTGCTGCAGGGCTAGTCTCTGTGTGGCCAGAGTAGTCTGCGCGTCGGTGGCTTCCGAGATCGGCGCCTCACCGGCGCGATAGCGATCGATGGAGATCGACACGTTCCTCTCGGCATCGGCGACGGCTCGACGCGCGTTCTCCACCCGATCGGCGGCCGTCGTCGCTTCCGCGCGGGCGGTGGCGAACTGCAGGTAGAGATCGCGCAAGGTCAGCTGGCGCTGCAACTGCGCTCCCTGAGCCCTTAGCTCGGCCTGCCTCTGACGGCTGCGCGTAGCGCCCCAGTCGAAGATCGGCACATCGATGTTCGCCGTGGCCAACACGCCACGATGCTGCCGCAGGACGTCGGGCGCAAGCGAGCTGGTATCGAACCCTTCGTCCAGCGAGTAGGTGATTCGCGGCAACCGGTCGGCACGCGCTACGCCGACATCGGCCCGAGCCGCCCGCACCTGCGCGTCGAGCTGCCCTATCTCCGGACGCCGCTCGACTCCGCTCGTGGTATAGGAATCGAGCTCGCCACGGTCTGCAGTCTGCGGAAGCGGCTCGATCTCGGGAGTCCGAGAGATGTCATAGCCCAGAATCGTGCTCAGGGCCGCATTGGCAACCGTTGCCGCCTCCAGCGCCTGGGCCAGGTCGTCGCGTCGCGCCGCCGTCTGCAGGCGCGCACGAATCAGATCGACCTCGGGCACCTCGCCCGCTCGGTAATTGAGCTCGGTCACCCGCTCGAACTCCATGGCCGCAGCGAGACTCTGCTCCGCCGCCCGCCGCCTGGCCGTCCCCAGCGCCGCTCCGAAATAGCTTTCATTCACACCGCGAACCAGAGCGCGACGAGCGATCTCTGTTCCCGAGCGCGCGGCCTCCAGAAGCGCCCGGCTTCTTCGGATAGCGGACGCCAGACCGAAACTCAGATCGCCCGTTACCCCCAGTAGCTCCTGATACTCATGAACCGCATTCTGGGCGATGAAACTCGGATCGGATGCCCCACGATGGGCGGGGGAATTGTAGGCCAGAGCTGTCGCGCTGCGCGCGCGCGGCAGGAGCGCCGCCCGGGCCTGGCGAAGATCTTCGGCGGCGATGGCTTCTTCGATCCGCGCCTGCTGAAGGCTCGACACCTGCTGCAGGGCCGCCGAGAGCGCGCCACTCGGCGAAAGAGGGGCTGATGCGATCGGGCCCGACTGGGCCGCCGCGCCCGGAAGCGTTGGAGCGACCGGCGCGGTCGAAGACGCGGCGTCAGGCGAGGATGGTGGATGAGCGGCCTTTGCCGGGGAAGAGGCAGGCGGATTTCCGCTGACCGGCGGCGGGGTTTGAGCCACGGCTCCCGAGGAAACGAGGAGCAGGGCGACCAGACCGATGACCGCGGCACCAGGTGCCCGACAGCTCCGGGGGAAGAGACTTCTATCAGGGTTGCGACTCATTTCTTTTAGATGTCGTCGATTACCCTCGCCGTGTCATCGATCGAAACGAAAAGATCCTGACTTTCGAGAATCACGACGAAGTCCCGTCTGACGGCATTGGTTCCCACCGAACTGGCAAATGCGCGGGGGCGAGCCGCCATCGCCGCGGGCATGATGCCCTATGACAGAGACGATGCGGCACAAAGTATGATCCGCGTCCTGCCCGGGTTCTTGAAGATCTCGGGATTGCAGGCCGGCGAGGACGCCCGCCGAGGCAATGCGGAAAGCAGATCGTGTTCCAGATTCCATGAACCTTCGATAAACCGATTTGGTGGCTGTTAGGATGGCCCCGTGCGAATCCTGGTGGTCGAAGATGAAGCGGATGTGGCCCGGTTCCTCGTGAGGGGACTGACCGAGGAGGCCTATGCCGTCGACCACGCGACGGACGGCAACAAGGCGCTGGATATGGCGTCCGTGAACGCGTACGACGCTCTGGTGCTGGACATCATGATTCCGGAGCCCGATGGCATGGAAGTCTGCCGTCGTCTGCGCGCCAGCGGAAATACCGTCCCCATTCTCATGCTGACGGCGCGCGACAGGGTCGACGACAAGATCGACGGACTCGACGCCGGAGCGGACGACTATCTGACCAAGCCGTTTCAATTCGGCGAATTCCTGGCGCGCCTGCGAGCCCTGCTTCGCCGAGGCGGGGCCACCGCACTCTCCACGCTCACGGTCGGGCCGCTTCAGCTCGACACGAGATCTCATCGCGTCTCGATTGCCGATCAGCAGCTGACTCTCACGACCAAGGAGTACATGCTGCTCGAGTATCTGACGCGCAACCATGGCCGCATCGTCACTCGCGAAGAGATCGCCGAGCATGTTTGGAATGAGACCTTCGATCCCTTCTCGAATCTGATCGAGGTGTACATCAATCGCCTGCGGCGGCACATCGGAAAGGCCACGAAACAACAGTTCATCGTGACGGTGCGCGGGGCCGGCTACATGCTCGAAGCTGGCCCCGAGGACGCCCAGTGATCCCGGGTGGGAGGGGGCCGGCTGTTCTAGATCGACCCAGACCTGTTTGAAAATTTGAGAGTCAAAAACCGGGCTCGGGCCCGGGAAAGACCTTTCCTCAGAAAAGGGCCGAGGCTCCCTCCTCCAGCGGGACGTCCCGACCTTCCAACGCGGGGAGTGAGACAACGAACGTGCTCCCCCCGGCGCCGGAGCTCTCCAGAGTCAGCGTTCCCTCGTGCGCCTCGGCAATCCAGCGCGCGATCGGCAGGCCGAGACCAGCTCCGGAATCGTTACCCGTGGCCCGCGAGCGCAACCGATCCCCCCGGAAGAAGCGATCGAAGATGCGCGGCGCATCGGCCGATGACATGCCGGGTCCGGTGTCGCTCACCCGGATCACGAAACCGTTCGCCGTGGATTCGGCCCTGACCTCGACCCGTCCCCCGGCAGGGGTGAATTTGACAGCATTGTCGACCAGATTCAGGAACATGCGATGGAGCAGCTCTTCGTCGCCATAGATGACGAGGTCGGGCGGCGCCTGACACGTCAACGCCACGCCTCTGACCATGGCCACGCTGCTCATCGCGCGCCCGCAATCGCTGAGGAACTCGTCGAAATAGAATCGGGTCTTCGAGATCGGGTAAGACCCGGCGTCGGCCCGGGCCAGCAGGAAGAGGTTCTGGACCAGGCGCGTGAGTCTCCCAGCCGCTTTCTGAATGACTTCGATACTCTCGCGGTATTCATTCGAGGGGCGATCGCTGCGGGCCAGCGCAACGTCGGCTTCTCCCTGGATGATCGACATTGGAGTCCGCATCTCGTGCGAGGCGTCGGCCATGAAGCTTCGCTGCGACTCGAAGGCCTGCTGGAGACGCCCCAGCAGATCGTTGAGCGTCGTCGCCAGAAAGCCCAGCTCGTCGTGCTCGTTGTCGACGACGATTCGCTCGGCCAGTGTTTCCGCCCCGATCTGGCGCGCCTTGACGCTCATCGATGTCACCGGGGCCAGACTCTTGCGGGCCAGCAGATAGCCGCCGGCCGCGGCCACGATGAGAGCCAGCGGAATGCCGTAAGCGACGGCGGACGCGGCACGCTGGAGCCGGTCCGATTGCTGGGCCAGGTCCTGGGCAACGACGCCAAAGTACTTCTTCCCCAGAACCTCGATCGGGACCACCATGATCCGGATTCCATCGTTCTGCGAACCCCCCGCCACCGTCTGAAGCCCGGTCCCCCCCTGGCGTACGATAGAAACAACCCTCACCATCTCCGGCGGCGCCAGACCCGATCGCGAGGAGGCTACGATCCGGCCTTCCCCCGATAGCACCATGATCTGGCGATCGCTGTAGTGAAAGTCGAGCAGGACATCGCGACCCTCGCTCCCGTTGACGCGATCGTTCGCGAAGGCTCCGGCGAATTCGCGCGCCGTATCGGCCAGAGAGGCGTCCGTGGCGGCACGGATTTCCTGAGCCAGCAGCGCGTAGCAGATTCCGCTGAACGTGATGAGTACCAGCGCCAGGATGGCCGTGTACCACAACGTGAGCCGGGCTCGTACGGATCGCAGCATCAATCGACGGCCGGCCGCAGCGACGGGTTGTTTCTCGACATGGCTCAGCGACCTCATGATCGCCGGGGCATCCTGTCAGCCAGGGTCCATCCTGAGCCGTTTGCCGTTGCCGGGCGACGTCCCCATTGTCCCTCGGCGCTTCTCGAGGCGGGCATTACAATGCGGCGAAGCCAGGCGGCAACGATCATGGGTGCATCGATTGACTGATCGCACACTACCCCTCCCCAGATGAACCACTCGTGAACAGCAGTCAACCTTCATGTCGCGTCTCGCTCAACCTCCTCACAAGGGCTCGAGGATGCCGGAAATGACGATCATCTGCTGGAGGCAAGTTTCCTCTTTCCTGCTTTGGATCGTGGTGGTCATCGCGGTCACACCACCGCTACGAGCGCAGTCCGGCTCGGCAGAACCTACGGCCCATTCCTCCATCCGGGTGGGAGGATTCGCCGACGCCGAGCTGCACACCTCGTCCGACAACGCAAGGGAAGGCCTCGATCTGGCCGAGCTCGATCTCTACTCGTCGGCCAGCCTCTCACAGCGATGGTCCGCTCTGGCCGAGGTCGTCGCGCAGAGGACCATCCACAAGCAGACCGACGGAGAGGCTGTCTTCGAGCTCAACCTCGAGCGCCTCTACGCGAGCTACTCACCGTCCGATGCGTTCACCCTGGAGCTGGGACAGACCCACACCGGGATCATAAGCTGGAACGAACGGGAACATCGCAGCCGCATTCTCCAGACACCGATCGATGTGCCGGCGATCGCCCGCCGGCCACAGGACGACGGAGTGTGGCCGTTGCGATTTATCGGAGGCTGGATGTCCGGACGCTTGCCGGGCTCACTCAGCCTCGGCTACGGCGCCGGCGTAGGAGTCGGGCCGGAGGAAAGCGCGCGGGAGGAAGCCGCTCCTCTCAACCGCGGCCGCACGCCCGCCGGCCTTCTCTCTCTCTCCATCGCGCCCGACGCGCTCGGCGGCCTGGAGTTGGCAATCGCCGCCTATGCGCAGCACATCCCGGCCCAGCCAGCAGCATTGCGCGAGCGCGACATCACTCTGTCGCTCAACTACGTCGGGCGGGGAACGGAGGTCCGCGCGGAATGGGCGCGGATGACCCACGAGGTCATCAGCACCCCAACTGTCTATCGCAACACCGGGTATTACCTTCTGGTGTCGAAGCGTCTCGCGGGCCGCGCCGCGCGAGCTCGTCCGTACTTCCTCCTCGACCGCCTGCAGATCGCGCAGGGAGAGGTCCTCCTCCAGAATGTCCAGCCGGAGAGCGCGTGGGCCACCGGCATCCGGTACGACCTCTCCCCTCACCTCAGCATGAAGGGCGAGTACCGCTCCCAGCGCGCTGCCGACGGAGGCCGCGAAGATCTTCTCGGATTGCAGGTCGGTCTCTCGTTCTGATCCCCATGACACCCCGACTCCTCGCCGCCATCCTGCTCCTCGGCGTCCTGCCTCAGACGGCGCCGCAGCCCGTGGTGTCGCCGGTTCTCGCCATCGTGGTGTCGCGTTCCCGGCCCCTCACCGACATCTCCCTCTCCGACCTCCGGCGGATCTATCTCGGCGACATGACCCGGTGGGCCGATGGCCGGCGCATCCTTCCCGTCGTTCTGCCGCCCTCCGCGGTCGAACAACGGCTTTTCCTGAAACGAGCTCTTCGCATGGCCGACATCGACTACGCGCAGCACTGGATCGGCCAGATCTTCCGTGGCCGTGTTGCCGGCCCTCCCTATACAGCACAGTCATCCACCGCCGCGCGCCGCTTCGTGGCCACCCATCCGGACGCCATCGCCTTCATCGACGCCACCGAAGCCGATGGCTCGGTCCGCATCGTGACGATCAACGGAAAAAACCGGGACGCGGCTGACTATCCGCTGGCACCTTAGTGGTAGACCAGGT
>JADGNX010000411.1 GCA_017883265.1 Thermoanaerobaculia bacterium | reverse complement strand
GATAACGAGACCAGCTCTGATTTTCAGGGAGGAAGAATCTCTCCCGAACAGCTTGCTGACAACGCCGCCTCCACGCGCGGCAGCCATTCCGCGGCGGCAACGACCGCCGTTGTCGACTCCAACTCCAGTGGGGCACAGCGGGA
Source organism: Thermoanaerobaculia bacterium (assembly GCA_017883265.1). Taxonomy (GTDB): domain Bacteria; phylum Acidobacteriota; class Thermoanaerobaculia; order Gp7-AA8; family Gp7-AA8; genus JADGNX01. The sequence goes on along the minus strand of JADGNX010000411.1, from coordinate 2,873 downwards.
ATCGTTCTTCCGGGCGCGCGACTACGAAGAGAAGTAAAGCGCCGCGTCGCAAATCCGAGCGCGCAACACCCCCCGGCGTCTGCGAGCTCTTTCTTCGAGACCGCGCAGCGGAGAGGTCGTTTACAATCGCGCTCCCATGAAGCTCTCGCGCGACTGGCTCTCCGATTTCGTCGACCTCACCGGCATTTCCGACGAGGTGCTCGCAGCCCGCATGACCGAGATCGGCCACGCCATCGAGGGGATCGATGAGCATGGCGAGGACACCGTCCTCGATGCGGAGATCACGACGAACCGCATCGATGCCATGTCGCATCTCGGGATGGCCCGCGAGCTGGCGGCGGCGTTTGGCAGGAGTCTCATGCCGCTGGCGACCGAGCTCACCACTCCGCCGAAGCCGAAGGGCGGGTCCGAGGGATCGGTCCGAATCGTCATCGATGCTCCCGAAATGTGCCGGCGATACACGGGGCTCGTCATTCGTGGGGTGACCATCAAGCCCTCGTCCCAGGTCATCGCCCGGCGTCTCGAAGCAGCCGGCCTGCGCCCGATCAACAACGTGGTCGACATCACGAACTACGTGATGCTGGCTCTCGGCCATCCGCTCCATGCCTTCGATCTCGCACTCATCGCCGATCAGACCATCCACGTACGAGCCGGGCGGCCGGGCGAAGTGCTGAAGAGCCTGGATGGCGAGATGCGGTCGATCACCCCCGGCACGGTGGTCATCGCAGACGGACGCCGCGCTGTGGCCCTGGGCGGCATCATCGGAGGCGCTGAGAGCGAGATCTCGGCTTCGACCCGCGACATCCTCCTCGAGTGCGCCTGGTTCGAGCCGGCGTCGATCCGGCATACCGCGCGGCGGCTCGGTATCAGGACCGATGCCTCGTACCGTTTCGAGCGGCGAGTCGATCCCAACGATGGGCCGGCGGCCATTCGCTATGCGGCAGAGCTGATCGCAATCGAGGCTGGAGGAGCTCGGGAGGAGCCGATCGATGTGCTCTCCGCCGAAACAGCTCCGAAGCGTATCGTGCTGGGCAACGAGCGGTTGCGCGAGAGCTCTGCCGGGTCCGTCGGCAGAGGATATGCGCTCGAGCTCTTTCGCCATCTGGGGATGGCTGCAGAGAGCAGCGGGGACGGAATCGCCGTGACCGTGCCGACCTATCGCGGTGACATTGCGGAAGAGATGGATCTGGTCGAGGAGGTCCTTCGCTTCTACGGCATCGACAAGATCCCGGCCGTGCTGCCGCGTTTGACCACCGGCGACGTCCGGAGAAACGCCATGGCCGACGCCGAGGATGAGGCGCGCGACGTGCTGGCTGCCTCCGGCTTTAACGAGGTCGTGACGTACTCGTTCATTCCGGCCACGTCAAACGCGTTGTTCACGGACGAGCCACAGCTCGAGGTCTCGAACGCGCTCTCCGAGAACCTGGCGGCGATGCGGCTGAGTCTCCTCCCGGGACTTCTCGACACCGTCGTCTACAACCGCGGCTATGGCACTCGGGACGGAGCCTTGTTCGAGGTAGGACGCATCTATCGCCGCGCCGGCGATGGCGTCGAGGAAGCACATCGCGCGTCACTGGTCCTCTACGGTTCGATCGGATCGCATTGGGGAGACCCGAAGCGGCCGTTCGATTTCTTCGACGCCAGGGGCATCGTGGAACAACTGGCACACCGCTTCCGCGCCGATCTCCAGTTCGAGACATCGAGCCTCGCGTGGTTGCGCCGTGGCAGGCAGGCGGTTGCGCGGATAGGGGAGCGGCTCGTGGCCAGCGTCGGCTTTCTCGCTCCGGAGGTGCTGACGCGATTCGGAATCAAGGCAGACGTCCTGGCCGCCGAGGTCGATCTTGGAGCGCTGGCCGGCAGCAGAAGGGCATGGACCATCGCGCCGGTCTCGCGTTACCCCGGCGTCCCGATGGTCCTCGGCCTCATGCACTCACGCGACCTCTCCTACCAGCGCATCGTCGAGGCCATCCGCGGGCTCGAAGTGCCGCATCTGCACGAGCTCGGACTGCGCGACCGATTCCTCCCAGCCGATACAGCAGAGGAGGTCAAAACGACCCTTGGAATGTGGTATCAAGCGTTCGACCGTTCGCTGGCCCAGGACGAGGTCGCGATCGCGCACCAGAAGCTCGCGGTGCGCCTCGCGGAACTGCTTCCGGTTCGAATCATCGGCCCTGGCGCCTGAACGATCGGCTCAATTCCATGGAATGGCGGCCGCACGACGGCCATCAGGAGACCAGTTGAAGAAGAAGAACGATACCGAACAGCTCAGCCTCGCCGGAACCGAAGAGGGAGAGATTCTCGGAAGGCTCAACGAGCGGGTCGAGCGCGCCATCGCCATGATTCAGGAACTGCGCAAAGAGCGCAGCGAGCTCCGCGCATCGCTCGAGCGAGCCGAGCGGACCATCCGCGAGCAGGAGGCGGCTTCCGGGAAGTTGGTCGATCTGGAATCGGAATACGACCGGTTCCGCGGCGAGCGGAGCGAGATCCGCCAGAGGATCGAGTCCATCCTGTCGAGTCTGGAGGGGCTCGACGAATCGGACGAGCCTGCCGAGTAGTCAATCGCTCGACTTCCTTCCGCGACGAGCCTGGAGCTCCCATCGCCGGCGAGGCGGTGTAGCCCCACGTCGAGAGCGTGCGCCCCACGCTTTCGCTGGCCCCTCATCTCCGCACTGCTCCCGACAAATGGCGGCCGCTGGCCGAAGGCCCGCGGCATATGCGAGCGGTGCTCAATCCACCGAATCGTCCTGTCTGAGCTGAATGGCCGAGCCCTCGCCGCCCGAGCCTGGCTCCGGAATGTGGAGGTTCTGCACGATCTGCGAATGGGAATGGCCTTTCGCGGTAAGAAAGGCAGTTCGAACGGATCTCGTTCTAAA
>JADGNX010000118.1 GCA_017883265.1 Thermoanaerobaculia bacterium | reverse complement strand
ACCGGTCGAAGCTTCAGCCGGCGCTCCCCCTGCGCCCACACCGGCTACGATCGCGGACAACGGCTTCCACGTGGAAGTGGTGGAAGAGCGGAAGAGCACCGGCAGCGAGACGAGGAAGCAGATCGGTCCCGACGGGCGGACGATCACACGTGTTCCGGTGAAGCCGGGCGAGTCGGCAGAGCTGAGCGCGACCTCAGCCGACGAGACACGCCGGGCCAGCCCACCACCGGCCACAACAGCCCGACCCGTGACCGGCTTCGCCATCCAGCTCGGAGCCTTCCAGCAGGAATCGAACGCGAACGCCCTGCGCGACAGGATGATCAAACTCGGCCAGCAAGGCTACGTCGACCGCAGCGGCTCGTTGTTCCGCGTTCGCATCGGTCCGTTTGCCACCCGCGAGCAGGCGGTCAAAGCCCGCCAGAGCCTGGAGTCCCTCGGCATTTCTGCGATGATCGTGACGCAGTAAGAACGTTGCCCGACTCGCCATAACGCAGGATGCCGCGGGTTCGCGGTCTTAATTCAATTGAGCTCGTATTCGGCGAAGAAGAACGCGATCTCGCTCTTCGCATTCTCATCCGAGTCGGAGCCGTGAATGGCATTGCGCTCGATGGACTCGCCGAATTCCTTCCGGATGGTCCCCGCCTCGGCCTTGGCCGGATCGGTCGCGCCCATGAGTTTGCGCAGCTCCGGAACAGCATTCGATTTCTCGAGAGCGGCGACGTAGACGGGACCAGAGGTCATGTAGCGGACGAGGTCGCCGAAGAAAGGGCGCTCGCGGTGAACGGCATAGAAGGCCTGCGCCTGGCGGTCGCCGAGGCTGACCTTCTTCACGCCGAGGACGCGAAACCCCTCGGCCTCGAGGCGCGTGATGATCTTGCCGAAATTCCCCTTCTCCACCGAGTCGGGTTTGACGATGGTAAACGTTCGATTGGACATGAATTACCTTCCTTGGTCGTTTCAAAATGGCGCCGGATTATACAGGCTCCGATGAACACGACCACCGCGTGCAGGAGCGCGGCCATTTCGCCCCTGCCGAGTGGAGCTAAGGCGATCCCTTCTATCCCTTGCGAAAGACCGTCACCGAGCCCTGGCCAACGATCTCTGTCGATCCATCGCCCCGGATGACCAGGGCGGTGCGCGGTGGAATCCCGATGCCGATATCGATTTCCGGAACCGACATCAGCCTCCGGAGCGCAGCATCGTGCTGCGGGTCGAAGCCGCTGTCGATCGCCGCGTTCGGGATCCAGCCCAGCCCTTCGAGCGAAGCTCCGGCACCACGCATGTTCCGCGTCTGGCGCCCGAATGCCGACGCGGCGGCCCCAATTGCGGCGATGACGGCAGCCGTCGACGCCGCATTGCGAATGGCCAGTTCTGCCGGCGAGCCCTGAATCGTCTCCAGAAGCTGGTTTGTGACGCCACCGCCGAGATAAACGAGGCCCGCAGCAAGAATGGCATCGAGATTCTTCTGCCGGCGCGCATCGCGATTGCGATAGACGGGTACATTGATCAGGGAGATGGCCGGATCGATCTGCTTCAGATAGTTGCCGAAATGGAGGGCATATTCAGCCGAGCCGGACGCGGTCGGGAGGAAAGCCACGTTCTTGTTGCCGGCCGGCATCGACGCGATCAGATACTCATCGATGGCCCGAGTCTCTCCGAACGAAAACTCGCCGCCCCCGATCAGAACCAGACGGTCGAGCTCAAGTGCGGGAGGGAGGGTGAGCGACGGCATGCGCTGAGATGTTATTGCCAGATACCATGAAGTCTAATAGTTACTGTTTGCAGGAATATCGAAACAGTTCTCAATTGTAATGATCAATTAGCGATCTTATTTATTAATGATGAAACAAGGATTCATTTCTTCCAGACTTCTTCGATCTTCGAGCCGATATCGGCCGGCGACTTGATGACGTGAATGCCGGCCTCCTGGAGGGCCTTCATCTTCTCTGCAGCCGTCCCCTTACCGCCGCTGACGATGGCGCCGGCGTGTCCCATCCGCCGGCCCTCCGGAGCGGTCTGTCCGGCGATGAAGGCCACCACCGGCTTGGAAACGAATTGTCTGACGTAAGCTGCGCCCTCTTCCTCCGCAGTTCCGCCGATCTCGCCGATCATGACGATGGCCTCGGTCTCCGGATCGGCCTCGAACGCAGCGAGGCAATCGATGAACTTCGTCCCCGGCAGCGGATCGCCGCCGATGCCGACCGCGGTTGATTGTCCGATGCCTCGTTTCGTGAGCTGGCCCACGGCTTCGTACGTCAGCGTTCCGGAGCGCGAAACGATCCCGATCGGCCCTTCACGATGGATGTGGCCGGGCATGATGCCGATCTTGGCCTGTCCCGGGGTCATGATCCCAGGGCAGTTGGGACCGATGAGGCGCGAGCCGCCGGCCCGCTGGATGGGATCGGCGCCGGCTGCTGTCTGCGTTGTACGGGCGTCGGGAGACTTCCCCTCTGCCGTCAGTCTGGCCATCCCTTCCGCGTATTCGGTCAGCCGCACGCGGTTCGTCTTCGACATGAAGTCGTGCGCCTTCATCATGTCGTTCACCGGGATCCCTTCGGTGATGCAGATGATGAGGCCGATCCCGGCGTCGCAGGCCTCCATGATGGCGTCGGCCGCGAACGGGGGCGGAACGAAGATGAGGGCGCAATTGGCCGCTTCCTTCTGCACGGCCTGAGCGACGGTGTCGAAGACGGCGAAGCCTTCGTGCGTCGTGCCGCCCTTGCCAGGGGTCACACCGCCGACGACCTTCGTCCCGTACTCGCGGCACTGGATGGCGTGGAAGCTCCCCTCGCGCCCGGTGATGCCCTGCACGATCACTCTCGTGTTCTTATCAGCCCAGATGGCCATCGATCTTCTCCGATTCGAACTGCTGGCATGCTCGCTGGAAGCCGCCGAAACTATGGCGTTGCGCTCCCAGCCGCCGCCACGACTTTCGCCGCCGCATCCGTCATTCCGTCGGCGGTGATCAGGGCCAGTCCGGATTTCGCCAGGATTTCCTTCCCCAGCTCGACGTTCGTCCCTTCGAGGCGAACGACGACCGGGACGGGCAGCCCCACCTGCTTCACAGCCTCCACAACCCCTTCGGCGATGCGATCGCAGCGCATGATGCCCCCGAAGATGTTGATGAGGATCGCTTTGACGTTCTTGTCGCTCAGGATGATCTTGAAGGCGTTCGTCACCTGTTGCGCGCTGGCGCCGCCGCCGACGTCGAGAAAATTGGCCGGCTCTCCGCCGGCCAGCTTGATGATGTCCATCGTGCCCATGGCCAGGCCGGCGCCGTTGACCATGCAGCCGACGTTGCCATCGAGCTTGATGTAATTGAGGCCGAACCTCGATGCCTCGACCTCCAGAGGATCTTCTTCATTGACGTCGCGCATGGCCTCGACATCCTTGTGCCGGAACAAAGCGTTGTCATCGAAGTTCATCTTGCAGTCCAGAGCCAGAACGTCGCCCTCCTTTGTCACGAGCAGAGGGTTGATCTCGAGAAGCGCAGCGTCCATCTCCACGTACGCGGTCATCAGCTTCTGGAGGAAGTCGATGGCCTTCTTGTAGGCCGTTCCCTCCAGCCCGAGGGCATAGGCGATGGAGCGGGCCTGAAAGGGCTGGATCCCGAGAATGGCGTCGACCGGCTCGCGATGAATGGCTTTCGGGTCGCGCCCGGCAACCTCCTCGATCTCCATGCCGCCCTGCTTCGAGGCCATGATGACCGGCATTCCGAGCCGGCGGTCGAGCGTGATGCCGACGTACAGCTCCTTGTCGATGTTGAGCGCCTCTTCGATGAGGACTTTGCGCACCTCGCGGCCTTCGGGACCGGTCTGGTGGGTGACCAGCGTCATGCCGATCATCGCTTTGGTGAGGGCCGCAGCTTCCTCGGCATCCTTCGCCAGCTTGACCCCGCCGCCCTTGCCGCGACCTCCGGCGTGAATCTGCGCCTTGACCACGACGCGCCCGCCGAGCTCCTTCGCCGCCTCCCGGGCAGCGTCAGGAGTCTCGGCAACGATACCCCGTGGAGTCGGAACGCCGTAGCGCCTCAAGATCTCTTTGGCCTGATATTCATGCACTTTCATAGGGCGCGAAGTTTTATCACAAATCGCAGAGGGAGCCGCGAGGCTTCGCATCGATCGCGCGGGAGACTGACAAGTGGAGCGGCGGTCGCTTCGGCCCCCGGGGCGGGCGGCGCGGCCCAGGTTCCCGCGCAGGTGCCCGAGAGCGGGCACCTCTCCACTGAAGCGCTTAAACGCGCGCGCAGGTAGCGGGCGAAGACCCTCAGGTGGAGCGGCGGTCGCTTCGGCCGCCGGCGGGGGCGGCCAGCCAAGGTTCCCGCGCGGGTGCCCGAGGGCGGGCACCCCTCCACTGAAGCCGGCGTAACCCGAAAACGAGACCTGGTTGGAATTGGCGAAGGCGAACGCCTTTACGATCCGCGCTGGTCTTCCTTGGCCAGCTCGACCGGTTCGACGGTCGCCGGTGGGATGCGCGGCTCGAAGGCGCTGCCGAAACCGGCTGGGGCGATGCTCAGGAAGAAGCGGCGCAACACAGCCCGCTCCCCTTTCGTGAAGAAGCGAATCAGGAAAAGCGCGGCGATGGCGGCGCCGAAGAGTGAAGCCCTGACCGCTGCGAGCTCCAAGGGGCTGCGAACGATGTTCTCCAGCGTGATGAATCGTTCCGCCCCATATGCCGAGCCGACGATCGCCGCCACCAGACCGACGCGGTTCCAGTCGTAGGGAATCGGATAAGCCTTCTGCGCCTCGATGTAGACGCCAAGAGCCATGGCCATATACGCCAAGAGGGTTGCCAGAGCCGCTCCCATGATTCCGATCCGCGGAATCAGATAGATGTTCGCGCCGATGTTGACCGCCGCGCCGATCCCGGTGATCAGCGGCAGAACCTTATTGCGCTCTTTGATGTAGATACCGGCGATGAAGTTCGTGTACATCCCCTGAAACACGTAAGCGAATAGAACCACAGGAATGATCGGCATTCCGACGAGGTACTCCGGCTTGAGCAGACGCCGGCCGTGATAGAGCGGAGTCGAGACGAGGTAAGGCAGCCCGAACGAGAGGCCCAGGAAACCGGTCAAAGCGATGAGCATGAAGTAGGTAAAGACCCGCGAGAAGAGATGACGGGCCCGCTGGTCGTCCGTCCTGGCCTGCCGGAGGAAGAACGGCCGCCAGGCGTACTCGAAGAGGCTGACGAAGACCATCATCACGAAGCCCAGGCGGTAGTTGGCCTGGTACACGCCGAGGACGGCGAGGCCGAGCACGTTCTGGACGATCGGTCTGTCGATGACCTGGACCATCATCGCGCTCAGATTGGCCGGAAGATTGGTCAGGCCGAACGGCAGCAGTTTGCGGGAAACGGCGGTGGTCAGCTTCAGGCGGAAGCGGCGGATGATGACTGGACCGAGCATGGCCAGGACCAGCGCGGAGGCGATGAGATTGGCGCGGAAGATTCCGGCCACTCCCCAGTGCAGCCCGAGGATGAAGACGAAGTTCAGGACCAGGGTCGTGACGATGTTGATGAACTTCAGGAGCGCGAAGAATCGCGCCCGCTGCTCGAGGCGCAGCACCGCGAACGGAAGGACGGCAAGACTGTCGAAGAGCACGATCAGGGAGCCGTAGCGCAGGATCTCCGTCAACATCGGCGCCATGGCAGCCATGTTCGCGCGGGGATCGTGGAAGACAGGTCCGACCAGCAGCGGCGCGGTGGTGAAGACGATCAGCGTCAGCACTCCGCCGAACATCAGGATCCATAGGAAGGGCGTGCTGAAGAGATCGCGCTCTTCTCCATCCGAGCGCGTCTCCTGCTCCCCGCGCGCGGCGTATCGAAAATAGGCCGCCTCCAGACCGAGGGTGTAGACGATCATGAAGAAGCTGAGATATGTGTAGAGCGACGTTGCGATTCCATACTCCGCCGCGCTGTGAAGGACGTTGACGTAGAACGGGACGAGCAGAAAATTCAGGCACCTGCCGATGACCGTGCTGGCGCCATAGATCAGCGTGTCTTTGGAGAGACTCTTCAACTGCTCGAGCATTTCGAGACTGCCTTTGAATTGGCGTCATGATGGGACGCGCCAATCGGGTTGGCTGAAAATCAGCAGATCGATCAACGCAACGACGGTGCCTGAACGCTGGACCGCCGGCGCGACCGAATCAAAACCGGCTATGGAACTTCAACCAGGAGATGTGATTACCATCGAGCCGGACGAGCTGGTCGCGGGCGGCGACGCTCTGGCCCGGATCGACGGGTTTCCGATCTTCAGCTCCGGCCTCTACCCGGGCGACATCGCGCGGGTCCGGCTGGTGGAAGTGAGGAAGGGCTTCGCCAGAGCGGAGCTCGTGGAGTTGATCTCCGCGAGTCACGAACGCCGCGCCGAACCCTGCCCGATTGCCGGCGATTGTGGCGGTTGCGACTGGACCGAGTTGCGTCTCGATCGCCAGCTGGCCGCGAAACGCCGCATCCTCCTCGAGTCGCTGCGGAGGATCGGCAAGTTCGAGCCGGCCTCCCTCCCCACGATCGCCATTCATCCTTCGCCGCTCAATTACCGTCTTCGCAGCCGTCTCCACAGCGATGGCCGGAATATCGGCTTCTACGCTCGCGGGTCGAATCGAGTCGTGCCTCTGGTCCCCGAATGTGAAATCGTCGGTCCGGAAGTCATCGCGTCGCTGGTAGAGCTGAGGGCTGCCGCCGCCGAGCTCGCAGATGGAGCGACGGGCGCCTCGAGTGGAGCAGCGCTCGCTTCGGACGCCGTCGGGCGGGCGGAGCGTCAAAGTGGGCACCAGCCTCCACCCTCGATCCAGATCTGGGAAACGGGCTCGACGCTGCACGTGACGTCCCGCGGTAATCCGGTGGATCTCGAGTTTCGCGTCGGCTCATTTCGGTACTGGATCTCCACGGAGTCATTCTTCCAGGTCAACCGCCACCTTCTTCTTTCTCTGATCGGGCTTCTGGAGACGTCGGTGGCATCGATGGTCCAGCGTCGAACGGCGGTCGATCTCTACGCCGGAGTCGGATTCTTCACCCTTCCGCTGGCCAGGCTTTTCCAGAAGGTGACCGGCGTGGAAAGTGCCGGTGAGTCCCATCGACTGGCCCGGAAGAACGCCGCCGGAGAGGCGAACATCGAAGTGGTCGGAGCGGCGGTCGAGAAATATGTCCAGCGCATGAAATCGGCCGATCTCATTTTCGTCGATCCGCCGCGGGCCGGGATGCAGAGGAGCGTGGTCGATGCGATCGCACTCCATGCCCGCGAGCGTGTTTGTTATCTTTCGTGCGATCCGGTAACCTTTGCGCGCGACGCGAGCCGGCTGACCGCGCGCGGGTGGAAGCTCAGATCGCTCGATCTCGTCGACCTCTTCCCCAACACCCACCACATCGAGACCTTCTCCTCGTTCGAGCGTGCCGGATGAAAAGCTCCGCACACCTCCCGCAGCAGCACCGCTGATCGCAGTCGTTGCAGCGATCTGCTGCGCACCGGTAATCCAGGCTCCCGGGCGGACGGCTGTGCTTCTCACTCTCGGAGCCGCGGCTGCGCTCCTGCTCCGCCGCCTCACGATCCGTCACCGGGTGGCGGTCGTGGCCATCATTCTGGCCGCGGCCGTCCTCAGAGCGGACCATGCTGTCCGGCAGGCCAGAGCCGTCGATGCCCTCACCGCGTCGCTCGGCGGTACGAGATTCGTCACAGCGATGGCCCCGATGGACCGGCAGTGGACGTTCCGCGGCCGCACGTACACGCTTCTGGTGAGCCGCTTCAGGCTCGCGGAGGCGGCTGAGTCGAGTCCCGAAGGATTGGTGCGGTCACGACGTTTGTGGAGCGCCGGGCGCCTTGCCGGCCAGGAGGAAGGCGGGCCATGGATCGACCAGCCACTGCGGATCGTTACATCGTCGCCTCCGGCACCGATCGGCGACGCAGCCGAGATCGTGGCGCGCGGGTTTCTCTCTCGAAATGAAGAAGGCCTTCGATTTGTCTCAGTAAAGTCCGGGCGTCTCATCTCCTATCGCGGTCATCTATTTCCTCTCGACCCGAGCAGGCTCAATCGCTACGCCTTCAGTTCGGCGCAGCGGTACGCTCGCCAGCATCCCGGAAGTGCGGATAGCGTCGCCCTTGCGGCGGCGCTGGCGCTGGGGCGGAGCGAGCTCCTGAGCGATGATCTTCGCGACGCGTACCGGCGGGGCGGCACATATCACTTTCTCGTGTTCTCCGGGTTGCAGGTCGCGGCGGCCGCAGCGGCCATAGCGCTCATCGGCCGGCGTCGCGGAAGGCCCCGCCCGACGAACTGGCTTCTGCTCCTGCTGGCCGTCGGCATCGTGCTCTTCACCGGAACGGCGCCTCCGATCACACGCGCATGCGCCGGACTGGCCATCTTCGCCATGTCGCGCATTCTGAAGCGACCGACGACGCTCGACAATCTCCTGCTCGTGACCGCGGCGGCGCAACTGCTGGCCCGGCCGTCCCTGGTGAGCGACGCGGGCTTCCAGCTCACCTATGCCGGAGCCGGATCGATCGTCCTGATCGTGCAACCGATCATCCGCCACTGGTCGATTCGAAACCGTCTCCTGAAGACTATCCTGGCGGCGATGGTCGCTGAGGTCGCCGTGACACCTCTGACCCTCTTTCACTTCCATCAATACTCACTCGGAGGTCCAATCCTCCTCCCGCTTCTCGCGCCGCTCGTGGCACTCATGCTGCTGCTCTCTGCGGCGGTACTGTCGGCGATCTGCATGCATCCAGCTGCAGCGCCTCCGCTGCTGGCCGCAATCAGCCTTCTCCAGCGCGTGTGTCTGACCGCGAACAACGCTTCGGGCTTCCGGCTCTCCGGCTTCGCCATGGCTCCGACGACCGCGATGATGGTCACCGGCTATGGCATCGCGCTCCTGGCAGTGGCTCTTGCCCGGCCTCGTCTTCGCGCGGCGATCATGGTCGCCGGATTCATCGTGCCCCTGGCCCTCACCTCGATGCGTGCCCGCGCGCTGGCCACAGTTGCAGGCGCGCGCCTCGAAGCGCTCGACGTGGGGCAGGGAGACGCCTTGCTGCTCCGCGCCGGTCGCAGCGCGCTCCTCCTCGATGGGGGCGGCCGCAGCGACGACTGGCGATTCGGGCAGAGGCGTCTGCTCCCGATGCTCCTCGACCGGGGGGTCCATCATCTCGACGTCGTGGCGCTTTCCCACGCTCATCCCGATCACTGCGGCGGCCTTCCCGCCGTGATCGACGAGATCCCCGTGTCCGAAGTATGGCTCTCCCCTCGCAAACTGCGGGGGCCTTGCGCGCAGGAGATTCTCGCGGCATGTCAGCGGTCGGCCGTTCCGATCCGGCTCGTCTTTCAGCGAGAGGACCGCTTTGCCGGCGCGATCCCCGTCGAGGCGCTGCCACCCTCGAGAAGCTACAAGCGTTCGCCGGAGAACAACAGCTCGGTCGTCTACCTCGCGCGACTGGGGCGACGCCGGGTGCTGCTGACCGGCGATATCGAGCGCGACGCCGAAGAATCACTCCTGAGAGAGGGTGCGCTGCTAAGGGCAGACGTGCTCAAAGTCGCTCATCACGGAAGCCGCTCCTCCACGGGGCCGGCCTTTCTCGCTCAGGTCCAACCGCGTCTGGCGGTGATCTCGTGCGGCTACCGGAACTCCTTCGGGCACCCGCATGCCGAGGTGATCGACGGCTTGAAAGCGCTTGGAATCAATGTGTTGCGAACCGATCTGGCGGGCTCCATCCGCATCGATTTCCTGGAGGGCAGAATGTTATCCAGTCGTGAGATTGACACCCCGCGTTGAGCCGCTTAGAGTCTCCTCATGTCGTCGACACTGCTGCGCCTGGGACTATGGATCGTGATCATCGCCCTCGCGCTCTATGTTCTTCACGACACGCTGGCAAGTTCGCCGGTGGGGGAGATCGTCAACACCGATCTCA
>JADGNX010000410.1 GCA_017883265.1 Thermoanaerobaculia bacterium | reverse complement strand
TGCCGAGGCGCGGAACGGGGTAGCTGGCAGCGAGACGAGCCAGTAGTTCCGGTGTCGCATTTTCCCGGGTCAGCTCCGTGTCGATCATCCCGGGACAGACGGCGTTCACCGTAATGCCGTACTGCCCCAGCTCCTTTGCCGCCGCCCTGGTCAGCCCCAGGAGGCCGGCCTTGGAGGCGGTGTAGTGTGCTCCGCCGAGCGTGCTGACCATTCGGCCGCCGGATGAGGAGATGTTCACGATGCGGCCGTACCGTTGTGCCTTCATGGCCGGGAGCGCGGCTTTCGTCAGGAGGAATGGGGCGGTGAGATTCACTTCCAGCGCTTCGCGCCACTCTGCCGCGGTGAGATCGGGGAAGCGGGTCGAGCGCGCCATTGCGGCGTTGTTCACGATGATATCGATCCGGCCGAAGCGCTCCAGTGTCAGTCGAACGATCTCCTCGGGAACGCCGGCCGCGGCGATGTCTCCCGGCACTGCGAGCGCGCGCTCGCCGATCGAGGCGGCCACCGACTCGGCGCGCCCCCGGTCACGGACGTTGATGGCCACGGCCGCGCCGCGCTCGTAGAGTCGCTCGGCTGCGGCCCGGCCGAGCCCACGTGCGGCGCCGGTGACGATGGCTACCCGTCCGGCGAAGTCCGTCATAGGCTCGGTGCGATCCATTCAGGAATGAAGCAGCGATTCGATCAGCGATTCGATCTCGTGGTGCAACTCGACGTAGTGGTGGCCTGTGCCCGGACCTGAGAAGCCGGAGTAGATCTTTTTCACCTTGCCGTCGCGGCCGATGAAGACCGAAGTGGGGAAGGCCAGGACGCCGGTCAGATCGGGCAGGGTGGCCGAGGCTTTGGCCTTGTCGCTGAGGCCGGCGAGGAGGAGGGGGTAACGGATGTCGTGGCGCTTCGCGAAGCGTCGCACCATCTCGCGATCGCGCGCGGCGTCGCCGGTGAACTCGTACGCCAGTCCGACGATCTCCAGACCTTGAGCGCGATACTTGCGATCGAGCGCCGCCAGGAGTGGCGCTTCGTCGTTGCAGTTCGGGCACCACGATCCGAAGAGATTCACCAGAACGACCTTCCCGCGAAAGCGCGGATCGCTGAGCGCGACGGAGTTTCCGTGGAGATCGGAAAAACGGAAGCCGAAGTGTCCGGCGTTGTTCTTGAGACCAACGTCTTTCCAGCCGTCCGGCAGCGTCGCTTCCCGGTCGTCTACGCGCGAAGCGCTCCAGGTCGCGTGATAGGAGTCGCGCGACCAGTAGTCGCCCGAAAGCCTGCCCTCGCTCGAGCCGCGAGCCTGAAAGAGGAATGCGTGGGCTCCGTCGAAGGTCGACAGGCGGAGCACTCCGCGCTCGTACGATCCTTCGAGATAGCGATCGTCGCCCGTCGGTGTGAGGAAGGTGCCGACCACCCGGGTCGAACCGCGGTCCTGATGAAACTCTCCGCGAGCGGGGGAGCGACCGGTTGAATCGACGAACTCCGTTTTCCAGATGCCGGTCACGTCCGTCAGCGGCGTGGCACTGGCATCGATCTTTGCGGCGGCGGTCGGAAGAAAGCGAGCCTGGAATCCTCGGGTTGCGTGAAATGGGATATGCGATACGCCGGATGGACCCGTTCGCGTCCATGCGCCGGTCATGCTGTTGCCGTCGGGCGAGAGGGTCGCGGTGATGGCCGAGTCGTACCAGTCGAAACGAATCGTCACCGTGGAGCCGTCGCTGCTCACGCCGCTCACGGGAGCCTCTTCAGCGCCGTTGACGATGACAGCGTCCAGAAGAGTTCCGCGCCGTGCGATGCGTAAGCCGAACGGGAGCTCTCCGCCAGGCGACGTGAGCACGGCACGCCAGGTACCTTCGATTGGCACGGACTTCTGTCGTTCGACAGGACCGGCGCCGGCCGTCAGCATGAACAGCAGACAGGTAATGGCGTTTCGCATTGATCTGAATTGTAAACGGGAAGTCAGCGACGTGCCTTCGCTCTAATGGAGGGGCGCCCGCTCTCGGGCGTCCGCGCGGGAACCATGGCCAGCCGCCCACCCCTCGGCGGCCGAGGCGGCCGCCGCTCCACTGGGAGCTCGCGCCGACCGCGCTCGCCTTGACAGGGAAAGCAAAGCGACTTAGTGTATTAGTCATATAAGACACTGTTACAGTCGGAGATCGAATCAATGCTAGAGATCAACCCGGGCGACGCCGTCCCCATATGGAGGCAGATCGAAGACGAGATCCGCCGTCTGCTGGCGGCCGGCACACTCTCTCCCGGCGGCCCGGTGCCGTCCGTCCGCGACCTGGCTCGCGATCTCCGCGTCAATCCGGCCACGGTGTCGAAGGCCTATCAGCATCTGATGGTCGCCGGTCTCCTCGAGGTGCGGCGTGGTGATGGGACCTACGTGGTGGAAGTGCCGCCGGCGATGAAGAGATCCGAGCGTCGCGATGCGCTGGCCGCTGCCGCAGTCCGCTACGCCAGCATCGCCTTCACGATGGGAGCGAGCCGGGAAGAGGCGCTCAAAGAGCTGGAAGCCGCATGCCAGCGACTCGATAGTCATACCAGGAGGAAGTCTTGAACAGCAATGCCGTCGTCAAACTGAATAACGTCTCGGTGCGCTACGGCAAAGCGACCGCGGTCGATCATGTCTCTCTCTCGGTGTCGCCCGGCTCTGTGTATGCACTCCTGGGGAGAAACGGAGCAGGGAAGACTTCACTGGTGCGATGCCTGGTCGGCCAGCAGAAGCCAACCGGTGGGGTGGTGACGATCTTCGGCCGGAGCGTCTGGACCGATCGCGCAAGTCTGATGAGCCGAGTGGGCATCGTTCCGGAAGATCCCGATGCGCCGCCGGAGATGACCAGCGCCGAGATCGTACGATTCTGCGCGCGTCTCTATCCGAAGTGGGACGCGGCCGGAGTGGCGGAGCGCCTTCGCCGCTTCGACATTCCTCAAACGATCCCGTACGGCAGGCTGTCCAAGGGGCAGAAGAGGCAGGTTCTTCTCTCCATCGTGCTGGCCGGCTCGCCCGAGCTTCTGGTGCTCGACGATCCGACGC
>JADGNX010000409.1 GCA_017883265.1 Thermoanaerobaculia bacterium | reverse complement strand
CGTTCCGTGATCCGTCTCTTCTCCACATCGACGATTCTTCCGAGCCAGCGGGAAGAGCTCGATCGCATTCAGTTCTCCAGCACGGCGATGATGACGCCGGGAACAGCCGGACCAGAACCTTCGACCACGTCGTTCGAGAGCGGGATGATCGAAGGAATCGCATTCCGCTTCCAGTGGCCTGCGCTCTTTCGAGGCTCGTTCGATGCTGCGCGGCCTCTCCGATTGTCCTACAGGATCCTCGGCATCACCGGCGGCGGCGATCAGCTCTTATTGGAGCCAGTGCGTCTCGAGGCCTTGCCATGAGAGCGCTGCTGCTGGCGCTCCTCGCCGGCTTCGCCGCATGGAGGGCGTATCCGTCGGATGCCGTAGTGGCGTGGGACGAAACGGCATCGATGATTCTGGTGGCGCACGATGCGCGGATCGAGGCCTTCGATGGCGACGGGTTGAGACGGCTCTGGACCGTCGAAGGACTGCCGCATCCGTCGATGATCGTCGTCTCTCCTGACGGGGCCACTGCCGCATTGATCGATCCGCTCTCGAATCGGGCCATTCTGGTGAATGTCCCCAGTGGAAAGTCGAGGGCGCTAACCACCGGCGCGACGCCGATCGACGGTCAGTTCGTCGGATCGACTCTTTACCTCCTGGACCGCGACGCCGCGGAGGTCGAGCGGTTCGGAGCCGATCCATCTCGTGCACACATCGCGGTCGCTGCCGATCCGGTGTTCATGCGCCGTTCAGGACGATTTCTCTATGTCTACTCGCGGTCCGGCGGCGCTCTCCATGAAATCGATCCGTCATCGGACCGGGTCGTCCGTTCGGTCCAAGCCGCAGCGTCAGCGTCCGACATGGAGCTCGACGGCTCGTATGCCTATCTGGTTCATCCGCAGCGCGGAAAAATCGAAGTGATCGATCTGCGAACCATGCGGGCAGCCGGGGAGATCGCGGTAGGCGCCGTTCCGACGGACCTCGCATTCATCCGCGAAGGGACTGCCATCACCGCGCGCCGATTCGCAGTGGCGGACCCTGCCGCGAAACGCATCTGGCAACTCGAAGGAGCGGAGTCGCAGACGAAAGCCATGGCCCGCGGCTTTCTTCGGGGACTGATCGGACTCCGCCTCTACTCCGGACGCCACGACGACTATCCGACCGGAATCGATCGACTGCTCGCTTCTGGAACGACCTTGCTTGCCTACGACAGCAGCGGCCGAACGCTGTACGCGGAGGTGAGAGGGAAACCGATCGCCATCGCCACCGGCATCGGACCGGCGTCCTTCGCCATCACCTCCGCCGGCGTGGTGGTGTGGGAGAACGGCGGATTGCATCGGAAAACGAAGTGATCCCAAGAGGCGGCGGCTCTCGGGCAGCCTCATGCGAAACCGGCCACCCGCCTGTAGCACAGACACTTCTGTCTGTGCGCCTTCTGTCTGTGCTACAGCGACGAGGGGTACTCCGCGTCAGTGCTTCGGAGGAACTGCCGGCTGCTCAGCCGGCCGGGCGGGCGCCGGTGGAGCGGCTGATGTCGTCGTCCCTGCAGGCGCCGGTGGCGGCGAAGGGGCGACCGCTCCCGGCTCGGTGACGAACGTGCGCAGCGTCTGCGGACGCCCTTCGTACTGGAATTGCATCTCGGGCAGCGGCAGCTCCCTGGCCTGATCCGACTGATTGCTGAGATCCGCCACCTCGGTCAGGGGGACGGCGGCGGCGTTGGAGACCGCTGTCCGATTCCGCTCGGTCACAAATTGATGCGCGCCATACAACGAGAGGAGGATCAGGGCAACGACTGTGGCCACCACAACCCCCTGCCGGGCTCGAAAGAACTCCAGCGCACTCTCGTGAACCGCCAGGTTCTGCTTGCGCGTGAACACTTCTTCCAGCAGCGGTGCGGTATCGACCCTGGCGCCGGTCTTCGGATCGGCGTCACAGTAAGGACAGAGACGCGCCGCTGCGTCGATCTCGTGATGGCAGTTTGCACATTGAACGTTACCCATCAGTGGCTCGGATTGAAGGAGACGTTCGCCTGAAACGTTCCTGTCGTCGGAACTCCGTTCTCAGTAGCCGGTTTGAAGCGCCAGTTCTGGATTGCCTCGATCAGCTTGTCCGTGGCGCCGGGGATCGATTGAACCACTTCGACTTCCTTGACATGGCCATCGGGGCCGATCGTCAGATTCAGCGTAGCTCTCGAGGGATGGTCGACTTCGATTGTCGGCATCGGCTGCGAGATCGGCTCCGGATCGGTGCGCCGCGCAGCCGGCTGCGGTTTCGCCGCGTTGCTCTCCTCATGCTGCGACTCCGGGAGTGGCGATTCGGAGATCGGTGGTTGCCTCAAATTGTGTCCGTCCGACACCCGTCGCGCGCCAGTCAAGATGCCCGGTGCGCTCCCTTCCGGATTCGCGGCAACGGTCCGCGGATCGACCGACGCGCTCCGCTGCTTTTCGGCTTTCACCTTCTGCGTCGCACGGGCGTACTCGTCGGAGGGAAGCGCGGTGGCGTCGGTCCGCTGATATTCGGTCGAGGTGGCCTGGCTGGGATTCGGCGCGGGTGCGCTGGTGATCGAGGCTTCCAGGGTACTGGTCGTGTCGGTGACCGGAACGAGAGTCAGATCGCTGGCCGCCGAATGGGGAGCGACGGGGGCGTGCGCGGCCTGGGTCGGCGCGGCGGTCGTCTTGTCCTTCCTGAAAGGCATATCAAAGCCATGAATGAGAGAGCCGATGGCGAACGCAGCGATCAGCAGGGCGAGAAAGGCACACAGGCCGAGGATCTTACCGCGCCACCGCCGCTCACGTTTCGGGGGAGGCGCCGGTGTCGCGGCCGGCCGTTTACGCGCCGCCGCCGACTGGTCGCCATTGCAGAAGGGACACGACCTGGCCACGGCATCGATCTGTCGAGCACAGTGGATGCACGTCTTCTGGTCGCCCATCGGTCGCCAAAGGTGCAACCGGCGTACCGGATCGACAGGATTGTGCAGAGGCGGCCGCGAGGCGAGAGCGTCCGGTCGATGGACAAGGTCTACCCAAACAGTTTTGAAA
>JADGNX010000408.1 GCA_017883265.1 Thermoanaerobaculia bacterium | reverse complement strand
GTGGTGGGCCGCGGGACGACGGCATTCGCGTTGCTGGGCCGCTGGTACAGGCTGGCCTGGGGGGGACGACCGCCCGGGTAGCCCCCGGGGGGTGGCCGGTAGCCGGGTGGGTAGCCGCCCGGAGGGCGGTACCCCGGAGGGGGCCGGTAGCCATACCCAGGCCCGTAGTAAGGCGGCGGGCGGTAGCCGCCCGGGCCGTACCAGCCACCGCCGTAGGGTGGCCGCCAGGGCGGCCGGTAATAGGCGCCGCCCCACGTCGTGCCGTAATGGAGGAAGCCGACGCTGTACGCCGTCGGTTGTTTCGAACCGGTGAGACTCTGCACGCCCCCTATCTGCTGGATGTCGAAGTGTTGCAGGTGCTGCGGCGGTATGCATTGCGCGCAGCGTTGGACTCCGACCGTGGCTTGGAAGCGGTGGCCGACTTCCTCGCGTTGCCGATTGCACGCTACCCGCACGACATTCTCGTGGATAGGATCTGGGAACTGAAGGACAACATGACGGCGTACGACGCGGCCTATGTCGTGCTCGCGGAGTTGTTGCGGGCTCCGCTCGTTACGCGCGACGCGCGCCTGGCTAGAGCGGCGCGCGCTTCGACTTCCATCGATTGCCTTGTGCTGTAGCGGTCGGCCGCGGGAACCTCGCGTCGACTCTAGCCGTTGTAGCGCACCGCCAGCAGGGTCAGGTCGTCGTAGCGGTTGCCTCTGCTGTGACGGGCGACGAGATCGCGGAAGGTTCCGGCGATGCCACGGGCGCTGGAGTTGGCGAGCGACTGAAGCACCGAGCGGGCGCACTGAAGTCCGAGCTCCTCCTCGTCGGCCGACTGCGCTTCGATGAGGCCGTCGCTGTAAAGGAAGAGCGCGTCTCCCTTCCGGAGGTGCGTCGATGTCGTCCGCCATGCCGGCTGGGAGAGGATGCCGAGGGCTGGACCGGTGGAGGCCAGCTCCTCGATCGAACCGTTGGCTCGCAGGAGCAGCGGCGGGCAGTGGCCGGCGTTGCTGAGAAGAAGAGTGCCGTCGTCGCGGAGCCGCGCCACGACCGCGGTGGCGAAACGGTTGACCGGGAGCGTCTGCCGCAAGACGCTGTCGAGCCGCGATATGGTCGTGGAAGGATCGCAACCGTGCCTCGAGCAACTGTCGATCCGCGCTTCGAGCTCCTCATGAATCATAGCCATGAAGATCGCTGCTTCCAGCCCCTTGCCGGCGACGTCGCCCAGAGCGATCCAGAGCTCGTGATCGAACTGCCGCGTGAAGTAGAAATCACCGGTGAACGATCCAGCCGGAATCGAGATCGCATGCAGATCGAAGGGTGAATGGCCAGATCGAGCAGACATCGGCGACCGCACCGCACCGGAGATCGACAAAGCACCCACGTCGGCCTGCCGGCGGCGATCGTCAAGCTGTATTTTCTGTCGGTTTGTCGAGAGCATCACCGAGGACTCCTTCGCAGTACTTTCACTCTTCACTCCTCACACTTCACTCTTTCTTCAAGCCGCTGCCGGCTGGCAGTGCCGGCAGGGGCGGAATCCGCCCTCCACAGCCTCCGCCTCGCCGTGCAGAAGCACGCGATTCTCGGGGCGGATCCGGCGTGCGTCACGACAGGTCGGACAACAGAAGATGTGCGTGGTGCGCGAGCCGATGAACCGGACTCCGCGCCGCGCGAGGTCGTCGAGCTCGTCGACAGCCACTCCTTCCCGCCGAAGGAGATCGCGCTTCATGGCGCTGCCGAACGCATAGTCGCCGATGCCGCCCGATGTCGGAACCACCCGGTGACACGGCATGAGAAGCGGCAGCGGATTGCGGGCCATCACATTACCCACGGCGCGGATCGCTTTGGGGCGGCCGGCCATACGCGCCAGCCAGGCATAGGTCCTGACCTGGCCCCGAGGGATCGTGGCCAGAGCGGCAAGGACGGTGCGCTCGAACTCGGTGAGTGTGGAGAGGTCGAGCGGGCTCCTGCGAATCGGTTCTCCGCCCAGAGCGGCGGCGATCTGTGACGTGGTGGCCTCCGGCAACTTGCCATGCACGAGCGTGCGGCCAAACCGCTGCTGATGCGAGCGGCGGAAGCCGATCTCATCGCCGACGTGAATCATCCGCACGCCGGAGGCCGACATCGCCACCCAGGCGGTGCGGCCTGCGGCCTCCACGACGTCGAACCGGTCGGCGACCTGGGCGGCCACATCCTCGCTGCAGGAATGCGGCGGCGTGTGCAGCACTCCCCGCATCCGGCTTGCCAGATTGCCGAGGTCGTCGAGCGAGTCGGAGCAGCTGCCGCAGCCGCGGAGGTGATCATGGACAGCATCGATTTCCGGAACGGACAGCTCGCCGGTGCGGGCGGCATCCATCCGGGTCAAAGCGCTTCTACATCGCATGAGCGACTCCTCTGGTCTCCAGCGCGCTTCGAAGGAGCTTGAGCGACCGGAACACCTTTCCGCGGAGTGACGCCTCGTTCGATCCTGTGGTGGTGGAGATCTCCGCGTACGACATTTCTTCGATGAAGCGCAAGACGATCAGCTCGCGCGCTTCCAGCGGCAATTGAGAGAGGGCCCGATCGAGCTGGGCCATCTCTTCACGCCGCTCCAGGTCGGAGCTGACAGGCTGAACGAATGGCCCCATACGGCCGTCGTCGAAAGCCTCGAGCGGCTCGAACCGCGTCGCACCGCGTGACCGCCGCCGGTTGAAGCAGAGGTTGCGGGCGATGCGGAAGAGCCATGGCCGCAGAGCGAGCGCTGCGCAGCGCGCCTCGTCGTATTGATGCGTGATGGCTCGGTGCGCGCGCAGAAAGGTGTCCTGTACGACCTCCTGAGCGTCGGAAGCGTTGTCCAGGAGCCTCTGGGAGTAGTTGAAGAGAGGTGCCTCGAAAAGCTGAATGAGGCGTTCGAGAGCCCCCTCCTGATGAAGGTGGATGGAGAGCGCCAGCGTCTCGCGCGCCGATTCAGGCGGCGCCGCCGCGGCGGTCTCTCCGCCGGTCCAGGAGTTCTTCATATCTCTTACAACACAGGGCGGGGCGGTTTCGTTCGTCTGGAAAGTGGAAAC
>JADGNX010000407.1 GCA_017883265.1 Thermoanaerobaculia bacterium | reverse complement strand
CGCCGGGGGGCGGGGCTGGCCGAGCTCAGCGCGCGGGCGCCCGAGAGCGGGCGCCCCCTCGACTCCACCGCCCTCACTGAGACCAGCTCCTAACGCCCCGGCGACCTGATGCGCTCGAGCAACTCCTTCCGCACGTTGCTGGGCGGCGGAACAGGCGTCACTTACTTCAGTACGAGGTTGATGGTTTTCGGCCCGGCTGAGACGCCATCGATCGAAGCCTTCGGATCGCTCGGGTCGTGCGTCATGGCGTCCCCGTCGGAGTCGAGGCGCGCTTCGATCCTCATCGGATCGGGAAGGGCCCCTCCCATCATCGAATCGGATGCCGACATCTGTACGGTCATCGGGAAGGGACCGGGGGGCAGACGCTTCACAGCCACGGGCGGGCCGCTGCTGACTCCTGCGGGCCGCGCGTAAACGAAGAGGACGGAAGTCGGCACGATGCGCGACTTTGCCGTGACGTCGAGGTCGAGAACGAGGTTGACCGCGGGACCGCTGGCCGGCGCCGCAGTTGCGGTCGCGGCGGCAGCGGCGCCAGGCTGGGCCGAGTCGACCCCCGTCTGCATTTCGGCGGACTGCTGGGCGCCAGGCGCACCCTTCACGGCCGAGCGCATCTGCTCCATCAGCTGTTTGAGCCGCGCGGTCTGGTCCGGGCGCCGTCGGGATGCTTCCTGAAACGCGGCGTCCGCTTCGCTCGTTTTTCCGAGTCGCGTGTAGGCGTAGATGAGCCCGACCCAGCCGTCGATGAGCTTCGGGTCTTTTTCCACTGCCTTCTTCAGAGTGACCACCGCCGGTTCGGCCTGTCCCATGGCCAGCCGGACCAGGCCCTGATAGGCGAGAGCCTGGGCGTTGTCAGGGGAGCGGTCGAGGACGAGCTGCGCCTGCTTGTAGACGTTCATGAGGTCTGCGCGCTCGAAGTAGCCGCGAGCCAGTGCGAGGTGCGTTTCCGGATCGCTCGGATTGCGCTCCACCGCCGCCTCCAGCTCACTCAACCGGGCGTCCTTCTGCGGCGTGACGCCGGCGGCCGGGGTACTCATGGCCCCTCCGGTCACCGGCTGCGCCGCATCCCGCGGGGTAGCCGACCGGGTAACGAGCCAGCCGAGAAGGGCCACCGCGCCGACGGTGCCGGCACCGTAGAGGAATCCCCGAAGAGCCGGGCGGCCCGGAGATACTTCGGCCGGTCTCGGTGCGCTCGGAAGATTGGCCGCCTGGCGCTCGCCTGCCCGCGCCTTCCTCGCCGAGCCTGGTGATGCAGCTGCTGCGGAAGTGACCGTCGCCACCTGGGCCTGATCGAGCTGGCGCAGGATGCCGGCCGCTTCCCGTTCGATGGCATCCCGTTCGGCCAACACCTGATCGGTGGTCTTGTCGCCGGCTATGTCGTCCAGTTCCCGCAGCTGTTGCACGAGCGAATCCCGCCGTGCCTCGAGATCAGCCAGGCGCAATCGATTCCGCTCGGCCTCTGCCGCGCTCGTAGCGCCGCGGGGAGAACGAACGACGCTCCAGATCACCATGACTCCGATGATCACGCCGCAGAGCAGCATGGCGGAAGCACTCAACCAATCGGTGGGAAAGCTCATGGTTTGTCGCTCTCCCCGCGGGCCAGTGCGCGGACGCGGGCCAGGTAAGGATCGGTCTCCGCCGCGCGCGCCGGAGCGCCCGGATCAGCCTCGGCCTCGGCGATGAACGTGGCCGCGCGCGCGCGGTGATCGCTTCGCATCGAGCGCATCTTTCCGACGATGACCAGCGCTCCGAGCAGCAGCGCTCCAATCGGAGCGATCCAGACGATCCAGTTGACGCCGACGCGCTTCGGCTCGAGCAGAACGAACTGCCCGTACGAGACCTCGAAATAGTCGAGGATCTGCTGCTGCGAGTAGCCGAGCGCCAGCATGTCGCGCACCTGCCGTTTCATGCTGGTGGCCATCTCCGACGGCGAGTCGCCGACCGAGAGTCCCTGACAGACCGGACAGCGCAGAAGCGCGGAGACTTCAGCCGTTCGCCGATCGAGCGCGTCGCCGCTGATGTGCTCTCCTCGCGGCGCGCCGACGAACTGCCGGGCGTCGGGAACCTTCAGCGGAGATTGCTGCGTTCGGCCGGGGACCGGCACGAGGGCCATCAACAGAAGAACGATGCCGAAGCACGCGAATCTTGTCGGGCCAGTCATTCGGTTCCTCACTGCTCCGATGCCTCGTGAAAACAACGTCTTGTCCAAGTGCGCGTCCGGAGAAGTCGGCCGCATCACAGCGCGGGCCCCGCCGTCGTAGTGGTCGCTTGTGGCGCAGGCTGCAAACCGGCAGTCTGCCGCCGCGTGGATCCCGGACGCGCAGTGATGGGAAGCGAGTCAAGACCGGCACGACCCCGATCGCCCGCTGCCGCCTTCGCCACCAGTTGCTGGAGGCGCTCGGGCGAGAGCGGACCTTCAAACTTTTCCACCACCGTTCCGTTGGGGCTGACGAAAAACGTCTCGGGCACACCGCCCACGCCGTAGGCAATGGCCGTCTTTCCCTCATCGTCGAGCAGAGTCGGATACGACTGTCCGTGCTCCCGCAGAAACTGGAGGATGTTCGGCTCCTTGTCGTTGAAGACCACGCCGATGAACTGCACCTGCGGACTCATTTCCCTCGCTGCTTCGACCAGCACGGGATGCTCCTGATAACAGGGCACGCACCAGGTGGCCCAGAAGTTGATCACCACCGGTTTGCCCCTCAACTGCGAAAGATCCGTGGTGGCGTCGGCGCCGGCCTGCTTCAAGGAGAACAGCGGCGCGGGCCTGCCGATCAGCTGTGAGTCGAGATGTTGTGGATCCTTCCCCAGGCCGAGAAAGAGAACCGCCACCACGACGGCGGTGATGGCGATGCCGATGAGAAGTACAGTGCGGTTCATCTGCTCAGCTGCGATCCTTCATCTCCGACGGCCGGCACGGTCATGCCCGGCAATCCCGGCGCTGCCAGATGCGCACCGAGAGCGGTCACGCTCGAACGAATGCGCCGCGGCGGAATGAGGGCGATGAGGCCACCCACACCCATGACGATGACCGAGATCCA
>JADGNX010000406.1 GCA_017883265.1 Thermoanaerobaculia bacterium | reverse complement strand
ACCGCTGAAGCCAGTGCACAGCCTGTTCCATGGCCGCGGGCGCCCTCGATCCGCGGGTGCGCGTATTCGTGATACTTCTGGCCATCGAACAGGGTGTCAACGACTTCGACACCTTCGAGGTGGCCCCCCTTGATGAGGACTGCCCGTACCCCGAGCCGCTGAAATGAGACGGCGACCCGCTGGACGTCCTGCAGCCCGCGTGGCCAGGCGTTGATGAGAGGAGGAATCTCATCCCAGTTCGGAGTGACCAGGGTGGCCATCGGAAGGAGAAGGACGCGCATCGCATCGACCGCATCCTCCTCGAGGAGCGGCTCTCCCGACGAGGAGATCATGACCGGATCGAGGACGATGAGCGGCGGGTGCCATTGCGCCAGTTTCGCCGCCACCAGCTCGACGATGCGCCGGCTGGCGAGCATCCCCAGCTTGACGACCTCAGGCCGGAGGTCCGACATCACCGAATCGATCTGGGCAGAAATGATGTCTTCGGGAAGCTCGAAGATCGCCGCGACGCTGCGGCTGTTCTGTGCGGTCACGGCGGTGATGGCCGAGGCTCCGTGGACGCCGAAGGCGGCGAAGGTATGCAGGTCGGCCTGAATCCCCGCCCCCCCGCCGGAGTCGCTGCCGGCGATGGTGAGAACAGAGGGCCGTGTCATCCGGTGATGGTGGCCTGCATCTCATCAGTTGAGGAGGCGGCCTGACCGATGTGCAGGACCTCGTAGACCGGCATCTTCTGCTGCAGGCCCTTGAGTGAGAACTCGCCCAGAGGCGTGGTATTGAAACTCCCCACCACCCGGTCGAGAGTGTTCTGCGAGATCACCAGTTGTCCCGGCTTGGCCACTCCGCTCTCGATCCGGGAGGCGATGTTCACTGCGCTGCCGAGGACCGTATAGTCCACGCGCTTCTCTGTTCCCACATTGCCGACGACGGCCGGTCCGCTGTTGATGCCGACGCGAATCCTGACCGCCGGCAGTCCCTCTTTTTCCCGCTCGTCATTCCAGACGCCGATCAGCCGTTGCAGCATGATGCCGGCCAGGACGGCACGATCAGCATGATCCTCCTGCAGGATCGGAGCGCCAAAGAAAGCCATCACGGCATCACCGATGAATTTATCGAGCGTTCCGCCGTAGGTGAAGATCGACTCGACGGCGCTGGAGAAGAAGTGGGAAAGAAACTCCGAGACCTCCTCCGGCTTCATCGTCTCTGAAATTGTGGTAAAGCCCGATATGTCCGCGAAGAGGATCGACACCTCAGCGCTGCGGATCTCTGTCTCCTCCGTGGCGATGACGCCGCGAACGATTTCGTCGATCACCGCAGGCGAGTGATAGCGCTCCATCTTGGAGCGGATCTTTCGCTCCTGTTCGATCTTCTCTCCGAGCTGGGCCCGCTCGATGGCCACCGCGGCGAAGTTCGCCAGCGCGGTCAGAAGATCGAGATCCTCCTCAGTGAAGCGCCCGACGTGGATCGGCGAATCGACCTGAACCGCGCCGATGACGCGCGAGCGATTCCACAGCGGCACGCACATGGCGGACCGGATGCCGTGAATGGCGATCGACTTTCCACCCAGCAGACGAGCGTCCTCCAGGGCGTTCGAAGTCAGGAGAGACACCTGCTGTTCGGCCACCATCTGCAGGATGGTCCTGGAGATCGGGATCTCCTGGGCATCGGATCCTTCGATGAATTTCGTAAGGCGAGGGACCGGGTTGCCGTTTTCATCGAAAAGGATCAGCAGGCCGCGCTCCACCGGCAGGTACTTGAAGATGATGTCCATGACGGTCTGGAGCACCGAGTTGAGCTCCTCGGATTGCAGCAGCACCTTGGCCACCTGCACCAGAACCTGAAAGATCTTCTCGCGGGTTACCGCTCCACCCTCGCGCCCCTGCTCGGCGGCCGGCCTTGCCACTCCCTGCTGGATGTCGGCGACGTCCAGGCCGAACTCGACATTGAAGTCGGAGATGCGCCGGATCACGGTGCCGGACGAGTTGTCGAATGGCGACTTCTCGGTGAAGTCGACCGCCGGAAGGAGCCGGAAGTCGAGCAATACCGATCCCACCGATACCTTATCGCCGGGATTGACCTCGGCCTCGTTGACGAGATTGCCGTTGAGCTTCACGCCATTGGTCGAACGGAGGTCGAGGATCCACCATTTGCCTTTCCGTTGTTCCAGCCGGGCGTGCGTTCTGGAAACTGAAGGATGGTTGAGGATCAGATCGTTGCCTTCAGTCCGGCCGATTGACATGTCGTTACGCAGATCGACGACGTGAAGCTCGCCCATGTCTGTGTAGTGGATCTGAACCGGGTCCATGAAGAGGGTGATTATAGGCCGTCTCGTCAGCCGATGGGTCCGCGGCTATCCGGCAGAGGCGTCCTGTATAATCGGGAGCTCTTCCCCTTGATGCGGTGGTTGAATCAAGCCAATCCCGGGGCCGCGGGTCGAGTTCAATGACGGAATCCATTCCGGTGGCACAGTCGGGCTCGGATCTGAACGAGCGTTTTGTCCTGGAGGTCGTGCTCAAGACCGACGTTGGTCTGGTGCGCTCCGAGAATCAGGACTTCGGTCTGCTCAGCGCTCCCGACGAGATGCACTCCTCCGGCGAGCGCCTGATGATGGTCGCCGACGGGATGGGTGGACATCGGGGAGGGGCGACCGCATCGCGGCTGGCCGCTACCACCGTCGAATCGGAATTTCTGGCCGCCGGCGGAAGCGACATCGCTGCGGCACTGGGCGATGCGTTCCGGAGAGCGAACACGAAGATTTTCGAGGAGGCTCGATCCAATCCGGATCTCCACGGGATGGGGACGACCGGATCAGCTCTCGTCATTCAGGGTGGGAAAGCGCACTTCGCCCACGTCGGCGACTCGCGCATCTACCTGGTTCGGGACGGCCAGATCCGCCAGTTGACAGAGGACCATTCGCTGGTCGCTTCACTCGTACGAGAGGGTCTTCTGAGCCGATCCGAGGCTGAGGTCCACCCGCGGCGAAACGTGCTGCAGCGCTCGATTGGCGTGAACGATGATGTCGAGGTCGACGTCAGCCCTCCCATCGAG
>JADGNX010000405.1 GCA_017883265.1 Thermoanaerobaculia bacterium | reverse complement strand
CTACATGGCCCCGGAGCAGGTCAAGGGGCTCGGCGTGGACCACCGGGCCGACATCTTCGCCTTCGGCGCCGTTTTCTACGAGATGCTGTCCAGGCGGAAGGCGTTCCAGAGGCAGACCGGGGCGGAGACGCTGGCTGCGATTCTGACGGAGGAGCCACCGGTCCTGTCGACGAGCGACCCGCCGATCTCAAGAGCCCTGAGCCGTATCGTGCACCGCTGTCTGGAGAAGCGGCCAGAGGAGCGCTTTCAGTCCGCGCGAGACCTAGCCTTCGCGCTGGAAGCGTACTCGGGCACGTCGGACGAATTGCCGCATCCGAAGGAGGTCGCTGGAGCGGGCGCGCCCTCGGCCTCGCGCCGCCGGGTCGTTGTGATGGCGGGAATCGCGGCAGTGATCCTCGCCGGGTTGGGCTGGACGGCATGGCGCCATCGCCACGCCGACTATTTCCGGCAGAACCCTCTTTTCGGCGCGCGTTTCACCCGATTGACGGACTGGGAAGGCCAGGAACTGGACGCCGCGATCTCCGCTGACGGCAAGTTCGTGGCTTTTCTTTCCGACCGCGACGGGCCGTTCGATGCCTGGATAACCCAAATCGGCAGCGGCGAGTTTCGCAATCTGACCAAGGGCCAGTTTCCGGATCTTCTGAACGAAGAGATTCGGAACATCGGGTTTTCCGACGACGACACCCATATCTGGATTCGCGTGGCTAGAAAGAGTCCGTTCGGTGCGCTGCGCAAAATGGACGTTTGGTTTGTTCCGACGATGGGCGGAACTGCTCGCCCTTTTCTGGCAGACGGTACGCTGGCGGTCTGGTCGCCGGACCGAAGCCGGATCGCGTACCACACGCCCGACCCCGGAGATCCTATTTTTGTCGCCGACCGAAGTGGCGGCAATCCCAAGCAGATCTTCATCGATAAGCCTGGAATCCACAATCACTATCCGACTTGGTCTTCTGACGGCCGTTTCCTCTATTTCGTCCGAGGCATTCCAACTATCTACGACATGGACATCTGGCGCATTCCCTCGATCGGAGGCGAGCCCGAGCGGCTGACGGATCACCATGCGCTCGTGGCCTATCCTGCGTTGCTCGATGCTGACACGATGATCTACACGGCGACGAGCGACTCTGGTTCGAGCCTCTATGTCATGGACCTGCAGCGGCGGCTCACCCGTCGGGTGAGTTTCGGCCTGGAGGAGTACATTTCCATCGCCACGACTAGCGATGGCCGCCGGCTCGTCGCAACTGTCGCAAACCCGACCCGTAGTCTTTGGACGGTGCCCATATCGGATCACGTCGCCACCGAATCGGAAGCGAAGCATTTCGACCTGCCGGTCGTGCAGGCCGCTGCTCCACGGTTCGGACCCGATTACCTTCTCTTCTTGTCGTCCACGGGGACCAGTTACGGGCTCTGGAAGTTCAAGGGTGGCTCTGCTGTCGAGCTCTGGCGAGGCAGCGAGGGCACCGTCGTCGGGGCTCCGGCCATCTCTCCGAATGGCGCGCGCATTACCTTTCCTGTAAGAAACGAAGGCCATTCGCGACTCTTCGTGATGTCCGCCGATGGCATGAACGCCCACCCGATGGCGGAATCGCTCGACGTCCGCGAAGCCGCGTCCTGGTCTCCTGACGGTGAATGGATCGCGGTTTCCGCGAACGAAGGGCAGGCAAGTCCTCTCTTGAAGCTTCCGGCCGGCGGAGGGGCGCCCGTCCGAGTGGTCGAGGGCGTCACCTACAACCCCGTTTGGTCGCCCGACGGGCGTTTGATCGTCTATTCCGAGTCGCATGGAGGAGGGTCGTACCAGGTCAAGGCAGTTTCAGCCGACGGGCAGCCTTACTCCCTCCCGGAACTCTGGGTGAGGTTTGCAGGGAACCGTTACCGCTTTCTCCCGGACGGGAAGGCGCTGGTTCTCGTGCTGGGACAGGCGCGGCAGCAGAACTTCTGGCTGCTCGATCTCGCAACCCGCCATCTCCGGCAACTGACGGACCTGCGTCGAGGATTCGACACGAAGAGCTTCGACATTTCTCCGGACGCCAAGCAAATCCTGTTCGATCGCTTTCGTGAGAACTCCGACATCGTCTTGATCGATCGGGTCCGGCAATGAGAAGCGTCAAGGTGACGGCGTCGTAATGCGGTTCTCTCCGAGGCTGACGCTAGGCGCGCCGCCCCTTCAGGGTGATCAGCCTGCGCTCGTGTTCGTTGCCGTGTCCTTGAGGTCCAGACGGTCAGACAGAAGGGTCTTCACGTCGCCCACTGCCTTTGCCAGCGCGACGATCTCGGTCGCCAGATGGATCTCCGTTTCGGATTGCCGCGGCTCAAGTGCGTCGAGCCCCTCAATGGTCGTATCGAGACGTTCGACGGTGGTGTCCAGCCGGCGGTTCGTCGCCTTCTGCTCCCCCAGAATCTGCCGCAACACGACGAGCGTTGGGCTTTCCTTGCCGGCCATGAAAATCAGTCTAGCATCGGTCTGATTCTGACGCGGCAGTCCTGGTACGCCGCGCCCTCGCCTGCATCCGTCGTGCGCGCGCGGATCAGGGCGTTCGCGCAGTTGCCGCGGTCGTAGTTACCGCCCTTCGGCACGATCACGACGTCGCGGCGCTGCGCCGGGTCCAGTCGGAGCGTCACGCGTATCGAGCCGAGGGCGCTCTCGATCCGCACCACGTCGCCGTCGCCGAAGCCGTTCGCCGCGGCAGGGTGACATGTTGCCCTGAGCATCTCCGGCTCGGGCCCCGCCCACTGCGAGCTCTGCGACTTGTCGGTCGAGTTCGAGAAGAGCCAGAGCGGAAAGCCGGGCTCCTCGGGGGGACAAACCGGCATCGTGTGCACCAGCTTCATCCGACCGGTATCGGTGGGGAATTTGCGATCTTCGAAGAGGACCTTTTCTACGAAAGGGTTCCGGACGGAGGAACGCTCGAGCTGCTCCAGCGTGACGCCCGCCGCCTCGACTCGCGAGAGTAGCCTCCGTTTCCAGTCCCGGGCCGTCCCTCTTACTTTCTCAGAAATCTTTTCTCTTTCCCCGGTTTTTTCGTCGATCTGCGCCGCGAGTGCCTGAAC
>JADGNX010000404.1 GCA_017883265.1 Thermoanaerobaculia bacterium | reverse complement strand
CCCGACTGGGCGAACTACGGCGAGATCATGTCCTCGTTCCAGAAGAAGTACGGCCTCTCGATCACAAACGACAATCCGGACGGTAGCTCCGCCCAGGAGAACCAGGCGATCACGTCTCTCAAGGGCGACGCGCGCGCGCCTGACGTCGTTGACGTCGGCCCGTCGTTCGCTGTCGCGGGTGCAGCGGCCGGTCTCTACGGCAAGTACTTCCCGACCCAGTTCTCGACCATCCCGCGTGCGATGAAGGACACGCGCGGTCTCTGGTACGGCGACTACTGGGGCGCCATTTCGATCGGCTACAACCAGAGTCTCATCAGCAACCCGCCCGCGACGTGGAAGGACCTGCTGAAGCCGGAATACAAGGGCAAGGTCGCCCTGAACGGCAGCCCGCTGGCATCGAACTCGGCTGTGTCGGGCGTGATCGCAGCCTCGCTCGCAAACGGGGGCTCTCTGGCGGATGTCGGCCCGGGAATCGACTTCTTCGCGACGTTGAAGAAGTCGGGCAACTTCATCCCGGTGCAGACGACGGGGGCGACCGTTGCCTCGGGCCAGACGCCGATCTCGATCGATTGGGACTACAACAACCTCGCCTACGTCACCGAGTTCCCGGCGGCGCGCTGGAAGGTGAACATCCCCGCCGACGGCGTCTACGGTGGCTACTACGCGCAGGCGATCAACTCGGCTGCTCCGCATCCGTGGTCGGCACGGCTCTGGGAGGAGTTCATCTATTCCGACCAGGGGCAGCTCCTCTACCTCAAGGGCTTCGCGCATCCCGCCCGGTTCAACGACCTGGCGAGCCGCAAGAAGATCCCGAGCTCGCTGCTGTCCGCTCTGCCGTCGCCCGCGCTGTACGCGAAGGCGAAGTTCGCAAGCCTCGGCCAGCAGTCGGCGGCCAAGGCGAAGATCGCGACCGACTGGCCTGCGAAGGTCGGGGCCTGAGCCATAGCGATCGACGTAGCACCTGAGGCGATCCGGCCGGACGTTCGGTCCGGCCGGAGGCGCCTCTCCTTTGCGTGGATCGCGACCTTGCCGTTCTTCGCGTACACACTGCTCTTCTTATTTCTGCCTGCGGCATCCGTCCTTATCGGGGCCTTCCAGAAAGACACGAGCGGCTACACCCTCGACAACGTCCGCGCGCTCTTCCATCACCCGTACATCGATGCGTACTGGGGAAGCGTCAAGCTCAGTCTCGTCACGGCGGCCCTCGGCGGTGTCGTGGGACTGTTCATCGCCTACGCCGCACTTCGCGAGGGGACGCCCAAGTGGATCCGAGGCGCGCTGACGACGTTCTCCGGCGTCGCTGCGAACTTCGGCGGGATCCCGCTCGCATTCGCATTCATCGCCACGCTCGGGCCGTTGGGGGTGCTGACGGTCTTCCTGAAGAATCAGCTGCACTTCGACCTTAGCGCGCACGGTTTCAGCCTCTTCAGCATGACCGGCATCGGGCTCGCCTATCTCTACTTCCAGCTGCCACTCATGATCCTCGTCATTGCACCGGCGATCGACGGGGTCCGAAAGGAGTGGCGCGAAGCGTCGGCCAATCTCGGTGCTTCTCAGCTCCAGTTCTGGCGGTACGTCGGTATTCCCGTGCTCATGCCGTCGATCCTCGGGGCGATCATCCTGCTCTTCGGGAACGCGTTCGCGGCCTATGCGACCGCGTACGGCATCAACTCCGGCGCGAACCTGATCACGATCTTCATCGGCTCGTACTACAGCGGGAACGTGCTCAACAACCCGCATCTCGCCCAGGCCATGGCGTTCGGCATGTTCATCGTGCTTGGGCTGATGATGCTCATCTACATCCCGCTCCAGCGCCGCGCAGCGCGGTGGGCAAAGTGAAGCCGCGGCGCTCCATGGCCCCTTCCGCGGTCTTTTGGCTGCTGCTCGGAGGCCTCTATTTCTTCATCCCGCTGCTCACGACGCTGCTCTTCAGCCTCAAGAGCAATCAAACCGGGAAATGCTGCACGGCAGCGAACTACGGCTGGGTCATCCATAACGGTGAGTTCTGGCACACGCTCAAGATCTCGTTTCTGCTCGCGCTCGAGACGATTGCAATCAGTCTCACGATCTTTGTGCCGACGATCTACTGGGTGCACCTCAAAGTCCCGAAGCTTCGACCGGTGCTCGCATCTCTCGCGCTGATCCCGTTCGTCGTGCCGCCGATCGTGATGGTCGTCGGGCTTTTGAAGTTCTATAAAGGTACGCCGAGCTGGTTCTACGGCCAGCCGTGGGGCTTCCTCGCCGGGGCATACGTGATTCTTGCGTTCCCTTATATGTTCTTCTCACTCGACGCGGGCTTCAGGTCGATCGACGTGCACACGCTGACAGAGGCGTCGCAGAGCCTCGGCGCGAGATGGACGACGACGCTCTTCAAGGTAATCCTCCCGAACATTCGCTCGGCTGCACTCGCAGGGTCGTTCCTGGCGCTTGCGATCGTGATGGGCGAGTACACGATCGCGAATCTCGCCGCCTTTCACACCTTCCCGATCTTCATCCAGTACGTGAACGAGACGCAGGGCTTCCCGGCAGGCGCGCTCACGCTCCTGAGCTTCGGAATCACCTGGGCGGCGATGGGTTCGCTGCTGCTCGTCGGACGTAAACGCGGCACCCGGGCGTCAGTCCTCACAGGAGCCCGCTGATGGTGCCTCTCCTGGCGATGCCTTCCGGCTCCTGGAACGCGATCACGCTGCGCGCTGCGGCGTCCCCGGTCGACCCCAAACATCACCAGGAGAGGCACTGATGGCATACCTCGAGCTACAGAACCTGCAGCGGGAGTTCGCCGGCGGCGTCAGGGCGCTGGACGGAATCGAAGTCCAGCTCGGCCAGGGCGAGTTCCTCTCGCTCCTCGGCCCGTCCGGCTGCGGCAAGACTACGGCGCTTCGCCTCGTGGCGGGCTTCGACCGGCCCGACGAGGGTCGTATCGTCATCGACGGCAAGGACATCACGAACGTCGCGCCGAGCAAGCGCGACATGGGGATGGTGTTCCAGGCGTACTCGCTGTTCCCGAACATGACCGCGGCGCAGAACGTCGAGTTCGGCCTCAAGATCCGC
>JADGNX010000018.1 GCA_017883265.1 Thermoanaerobaculia bacterium | reverse complement strand
ACTGGACATGGCGTTCGGCTGCTTCTGCCAGAAGAGAAAGAGCGTCTTCG
Organism: Thermoanaerobaculia bacterium; assembly: GCA_017883265.1. Taxonomy (GTDB): domain Bacteria; phylum Acidobacteriota; class Thermoanaerobaculia; order Gp7-AA8; family Gp7-AA8; genus JADGNX01. The sequence continues at coordinate 25,496 of JADGNX010000018.1, read as the reverse complement.
ATCCCTCGTCGTAAGCGAGAGCAGGACTGCGATGACTGCCGTCCGTGAGCGATTCCGGAAGCGGCACACTGGTCCGCGTCGCTCCGTGCTGGACGGTCAGCATGATGAAGCTGGCGGAACTGGCCTGCAGCTCCGGATAGGCGTCGGATTGTTGGGTCTCCGCCGTGAAGATCGTTCCCCCCGCTGTCAGCAGCATGTCCCGATCCGACTGCGCCTGAAGCGTCAGTGGAGCGAGAGCAAGAATGAGGAGCAGCAGGAAACGCTTCATCATAATTTCAGGTTGACCAGTCCGCGCAAGTCGATCGCGTAGAGAAGGTTCTTGAGATGTTTGAAGTCGGGATAGAACGTGGCCAGCTGCTCGAAATGGTACTCGGCGCCGGCAGTGTCGCCAGCCTTGTAAGCCGCCTCGCCCAGTAGGTAATGGCTGTTGCGGACCTGACGGGAGTCGACGGCGATCGAGAGGCCGCGGCGGCCATGCTCCAGGGCCTGGTCGATGTTGCCGAGCTCGAGGTAGCCGTAGCAGAGATCGACCGCCGCTTCGGCCAGGCCGAAGGGATCGTCGATGTACTCCATGGCCCGATGAATGAATGCGATCCCCTCGTCGTGCGAGCCCTGGAGCATCTTGCAGTAGCCGATGTTCTCGAGCGCATAGCCGAAGCTGAGCTGCCGGTCGCGGTTGTCGGGTGATTCCGCATCGAGGGCCAGCGCCGCTTCGTAATGCTCGATGGCCTCGGAGATCTGATAGTCCATCTCGCAGGCGTTGCCGAGCTCGATGAGAACGATGCGCTTCCACTCCGGCTGCAGCGCTTCATCGGCGATCTGCAGCGCCTGCTGGCCGTAGAAGATGGAGCGGCGGGCATCGCCATCGAGGCGATGCTTGAACTGCAGGGCGTAGGCTGCGAGGTAGACGTGGCGGAGGTTCCGCCGGCGCATGATGATGCGCGGCAGTTCCTGAATCTCGGGGCCGGCCGTCTCCATGGTGATGAGAACGTCCGCTTTGTTGATGACGATCAGCTCGCGCAGCTCCTCATCCGGATCGAGGCCCAGAGCCTCATCGAAGAGCGCCAGCGCCTGTTCCAGCTCGCTGTTCCGAACCCGGGCCAGTGCCTCCTGGCGAAGCGATTCGATCCGCTCGATGACCTCGCTCATTCCTCCCCCCCTCGCTCCCCGCTGCTGTCATCCCAGTCGACTTCGCTCTCCTGCTGGCGCTTGAACTCGATGAAGTTGTCGATCTCCCGCTGTGCAGCAGGGCTCAGAATCTGGTAGGTCTCGAAAACGCTTACGTCGCGCTTCTCGTCGAAGAAATCGCCGATGCTCAGATCGAAGGTCTGCAGGATCTTCAGAAGTGTGTCCAGGCCGACTTTGTACTCCCCCTGCTCCATGCGTGAGAGATCGGACTGGTGAATGCCGATACGCTCCGCCAGCGCCACCTGCGTGAGCTTGCGCTGGCGGCGGAGTTGCCGGATCTTCCGTCCGACGAGCTCTAGTTGTGCGGGCCTGGTCATTGGGCGTTCGTTGACTTTTATGCTATGGAAAAATAAACTGCGGTTTGGTCAATCTACGGGCTTCAACGCTCCCTGTCAAGTCACCCTACGAGCCGGCGTGGCAGAAATGTTGCCAGAAATCGAGAGCTCGATGGAGGCTTTGCCAACCAACGCAGTCGGCCGTGCCGACCCCAGGCGGCCTACCACGTACAAGAACCTGCATTTACTGGCAGAACTGATCCGCAGAGACTTCAATGCAAGATTCACCGGCTCGGCCCTCGGCCTGGCCTGGGCCCTGCTTCAGCCCCTGAGTCTGGTATTCCTCTATTGGTTTGTTTTCACCTTCATGATCCCCCAGCCGGTCACAGCGGGGGGTCAGAGTTACGTCTACTTCCTGATCTCCGGGCTGATCCCCTGGCTGGGCATCAGCGAAGGAGTCCTCCGCTCGACCACGACCATTGTCGATAACGCCCCGATGGTGCGCCGCCTGGCGTTTCGCAGCGAGCTCCTCGTCATCGTTCCGAACGCCACGGCCCTCATCCTCGAGCTGGTCGGATTCGTCCTCCTCACAGTCGCTCTCGGCGTCCAGGGTCGATCTCTGCGCGATCTCTGGATCCTCCCGTTCGCCTTCGTCCTGCAGTTCAGCCTTCAGGTCGGCCTCGGCTGGATGCTGGCGGCAACTTACGTTTTCTTCCGCGATCTGACGCAGATCCTCACCTTCGCCCTGTCGATCGTCTTCTATCTCAGCCCGATCCTTTACCCCGTCGGAGGCCGCTTTGCCCGTTTCTTCGCCTGGAATCCGATGACCGCACTTCTCGGTTTGTTCCGGAGCGCCGTCCTCACATCGGCGTTACCTGATCCGGCCTCGATCGTATTGTTACTGGCCGTCAGCGCGGCCGCGTTCGCCGCCGGCCTCTTTCTGTTCCGGCTCGCCCAACCAACGCTCGCCGATCTCATCTGATTCGATTTCCGCCAGGAGAAAATGAATGGGTTTCAAGAAGTTCTCGCTCTTCAGCACGCTGCTCGTTGTCCTGTACTTCACAGTGCCCGGGGCGGCACACGCCCAGTTGAATACCGCCGTCAATCCCAGGTTCGATCCGGTTGAGGCGAAGAATCCGGTCCCGCACTACATCAAGGCGGAGACCCCCGAGCAGCGGAAGGCTCGCCTCGGCACGCCCGAGGATCCTGGGCCGGACCCCGATCCGAAGACGATTTACGCGCGCTTTGGCAAGCCTGTGCGCATCTTTCGTTTTGATCGCAAGATGGCCGGCTACGATGTGGAAGAGGGGTGGGTCAGGCCGCTGGCGTTGGTGAACATCGCCAAGGAGATCTATCAGCAGAACGACAAGTACGTCTGGGTGTGGATCCCGGAGGCGGAGCCACAGGAGCCGATAACGCCGGAGGCTGCCGCCATACGGGAGAAATCGCCGGCTGAGATCGATTACTTCAACCAGTTGCGCGCCGAATTCCAGCCACTGGACGTTCCCGCGGGGAACAAGACGATCACGTTCGTCGAGTCGTCAGACGGGCTTCCGACAACCGGTTCGTGGCGTAATTCCCTGGCAGTCGCCGACATGAATGGTGACGGCTTTGCCGACATCATCGCACCGCCCGAGCGTGGCGCCGGCGGCAACCTGCCGGCCATCTTTCTCGGCGACGGCAAGGGGCACTGGAAGTACTGGGAAACCGTCTCCTGGCCGGCAGGCCTGCAGTACGGCTCGGTAGTCGCGGCCGACTTTGATAAAGATGGACACATGGATCTGGCGTTCGCCGTCCATCTGTTCGGCGTACGGGTGTTTCTCGGTGACGGCAAGGGCAACTTCAAAGATGCCAGCGACGGGCTGCCCGCCGATTTCCCGACCCGGCGGGTCATCGCCGCCGACGTCAACGGGGATGGCTATCCCGATATCGTCGCCATCAACGAGGGGCCGATGACGCAGCAGCCCGGCAGGGACCCATACGGCAAGATCCGCGTCTATTACAACAACAAGAAAGGGACGAAGTGGACTGGCGTGAACGTGGCCACGCCGGGAATCGCTGTCGGCGGCGACTGGCTGGCTGCCGGTAACTTCAACGGCGACAAGATTCCGGACTTTATCGGCGCCAGCATCTACTTCAACGGGGTTCAGAATCTCTACCTGAGCGACGGTCCCAATCGATGGAAGGCCACTGGCGGCGGCACTCTGATCAAGGGACTCGGGTACTACTTCGCCGTCGCCGCCGGCAAATTCTCTTCAAGAAAGACTGACGATGCGATCGCGTCGTACTCCCGCACCTGGCCGGGCGATCTCGACACGCACCTGGTTCCCGATCCGCCGCTCAAGAACGTGGTCGGGATCGATCGACTCTCGTTCGCCGGCAAGACGCCGCAGCGGACTCCGATCGTCCGCTGGTCGTCCAGCAGCGGCATCTGGGCCATGGCAGTCGGTGACATCGATGGCGACGGCAATAACGACATCATCTATCGAGGTCCCGGCAACGTCCCGCAGTTGCTCCTCGGCGACGGCAAGGGAGGCTTCACGACGGCCAAAGTCGAGGGGATCAAGCTCGACCCGAATACGATCTACGACTTCAAACTGGCGGATGTCGATGGCGACGGGAGGCCCGATCTGATTCTGATGTACGAATCGGCGGGGAACACAGCCTTCGGGGTGAAGGATGGATCGATCCACGTTTATCTCAACCGCGGCGGCACGCCTTCTGATACCCGGAGATAGCGCTTTGTAGGGATGAAGAGTTGAAGTATACTCCGCTCAATTCATCGAGTCAGTTTATGGGGTAATCCCATAAAAGTCAGTTTCTGCCCTTGACTTCCCAAGTTGCCCGTCATACCTTTTGACGAAGATTAAACCCGCAAAACGCAGTTGCTCAAGATTACAAAAATGCTACGGGAGGTGATGGTATCGTCGGCCGAGGGTGAGCTTAGTTCCTCCAAGTATCAGCAATCAATCAACGATGTGTAGGAGAAAATAATGAAAAAACTTCACGTAATGGCCATCGTGGCCACCCTCCTGATGGTGGGCTCAGCGTTCGCGCAGACGCACGGACGGCTGTTCACGCAGGCGAATGCGACGTTTGCTCCGGCAGCCACGGGCGCGTTCGGCGGACCCGGCGGTCCGTCTACGACCAACAACGACGACAGCTGCGACATCTCGACGGCTCCGGCCGCGACTCTTCTGCTGCCGTACTTCGAGGTCGATTTCAACAGCGCGCAGGCCACTGCGCAGACCACGCTCTTCACGATCACGAACGTGAGCAATCTCCCTCAGATCGCTCACCTCACGATCTGGACCGACTGGTCGTTCCCGGTCCTCGATTTCAACATCTTCCTGACCGGCTATGACGTGCAGAGCATCAACCTGTACGACATTCTCGCTCGTGGCATCATCGCGCCGCAGACCGGCACCAGTAACACGACGATCCGCGGAACGGGTCCGAACGGCATTCTTGCCCTGAACAACACCACGGGCAACCCGAACATCAACAACGCCGCCGCCACGGCCGACTGTGCTGGCCTGGTCGGCGACATCTCACATCTGCCCATCCTGCAGGATGTGAAGACCGCTCTGACGACCGGAGTCTACGCAGCGTTCTGCGGAAGCAGCCGAGTTGGTGGCATCCATGCGAACGCGGTCGGTTACGTCACGATCGACGTCGACTCGGATTGCACCACGACCCTTCCGAACACGCGCGACTACTTCGCGACGGAAATCCTGTATGACAACGTCCTGATCGGCGACTATCAGCAGATCAATCCGAACCCGACGACCGGCAACTATGCTGGCGGCAATCCTCTCGTGCACATCCGTGCAATCCCAGAGGGCGGCCCGCGCGGCAGCTTCGCCACCGTCACCAGCAACCTCCCCTTCACCTTCTACGATCGCTATACCTTGACCGGTACGGCGGTTTCGGCAGGCGCTCCCCGCAACGTCGACCGGCGCCAGCCGCTCCCCTCGACCTTCGCGGCTCGCTACCTCCAGGGTGGTACCGGCGCATTCAACACCAACTTTAAGATCTGGCGTGAAGGCATCAACGTTGCGACCTGCACGAACGCCACCGCGAACTCCGCGCTGGCCGTTGCTGAGATCGTACGGTTCGACGAGCACGAGAACTACACCTCGAACACTCCAACCGGTTCGCCGGTCTCGCCGGTCACGGTCCCGGGTGGCATCTCGCTGCCTGAGACGTCGGCCCAGCCGACTTCGAACTCCGCGGTCTTCCCAGCCATGAACTTCGCCTCGGGCGACGTGTCCGGCTGGATGTATCTGAACCTGAACAACGGCGGCAGCCTCAACTACTCCGCCGCACGTGGTGGCGCCGCCAACATCGCTGGCTTCGCTGTGAACGGCACTATCGTTCGCCCGAGCCAGAACTGGGTCATCGTCTCCATGTTCGCTGAGGGTCGCTACTCGGTCGACTTCGACGCCGCATGGCTGGGCAATGGTTGCTCGGCTCCGGCTGCGATCTCGGCGGCTACCTCAGGCCTTGGCACCATCGGACCGGCTGGCGGATTTGTCTCCGCAGTCGCTGGAACTCCGACGGGTGCTGGCGGACCGCTGGCCAACGTCACCCCGTAACAGCATCACAGCAGTTTGCCGTGTGGGCGGGCCGGATCTCCGGCCCGCCCATTTTTCTTGGCGCCGCGACCAACGTTCCGCAGCGTTGCGAGGCGTTCGTCGCCGAGTCACTAAAAAGGTTGGCTGTGCCGAAATATCCGCTTACAATAATGTTTTCATAGGTTACTCGTGAACCGCAATTACCCAGGGAGGGAGAACGTGATCAGAAGCCTCGCCCGCAGTGTGCTCATCCTGCTTGCAGCATTCGGAACGACAACAGCGCTGCGCGCACAGAGTTACCCACTGCCTGCACCGACAACGGGCACACCTGTCGCGTGCGATCCAACTCCCACTCCGAATATCAACCCAGTGAATGGATGTCCTGCGGCCACCTTCCCGTTGACACCCGGCTACCAGCCGCCTATCAAGACCTTTACCGGCCGCTTTCTCGACTCGACCTGGACTCCCGACTACCAGTGTATCTTTCGGACGGCGCGCGCCGGGACGATCACCCCCAGCCCTGACGGGAAGCGGATCTACATCCAGATGGGCAGCGGCGTCGTAGCCTACGACACGAGCACCTTCTTCACCCAGAAGCTCGGCCACACCCTCACATCAATCGAGAACCTCGGATCGGCTCTCGGAAGCTCGAGGGTTCGCTTCTGTGGGCACTTCACTGAGAACTATCTTCCGTGGGACAAGTTCTCGTATTTTGAGAGCCCCCGATCGGGGTTCGACTACTCGAACCAGATGGACGGACAGGACCGCCTGACCGGATACGACGTCGATGATCGCGGCAACGTCTACTCTGCGGCTTACATCTACGGCTGGGGAATCGCCCACGATGACGGCGGTGCGGACGGATCGTTGATGTCATTCGTCTCGCAGAAGACCCTGACCAACAACCAGGGGATGCCGGCGGACTCGATCTTCGCAATCAAGACCACCAGTCACCCGGGAACGACCGGACCGGGCTACTACGCCGTTGTCGGCGGCCAACGCGCCCTGCAGGCAATCGTCTGGGACGTGACCGACGCAACGAACCCCGTCTCGGTTGGCGGACCCCGAAACATCCCTCTCCCTGACTCGATCGCGCACGCCGGCGACCGGATGGCCATGGTCAGCCCGGACAACGGGGAGCTCAGGGTCTACACGGCGGACGGCTATATCAACGGAGCCTCCCCCATCTTCCGAGCCACTCCCAGCGCAGGTCGTACATTCGGCTTCGGCGTGGCCAGCGACGGCTCTAACTTCTACGCGGCGGAAACAGGTCCCGGGCTGCCGATCCGTTTCCATACTCTCGCGGCGGCGGGGTTGACCTATTCCGATACGACGGCCGATACGACGGAGGTCTTCCGGGCCTTCCACTTGAATTACAACTCCGGCCTTCTAACCCTGACGGGCACCTCTCCCACCGGCTTTGACGTAAGGATTTTCCGGGTCATTTCCCCTACTAACTTCCGGAACGTCGACCTCAACAACTACATTCGTAACTACTACTTCGCCGCACCAGCCGGCTTCACGGCCGCCAACTCTCTCGGGAAGGTCTCTCTCACCGACGCCGCTACCTACAAGCACGCCAACGGCAAGACTTATCTTATTCTGAGCGCCTTCGCCCTGGGCGACGTCTACGAGCTCCAGACCGCGGATGGCATCAGCGCGTCCGTGAAACGATTCGGTGAGACACCCAACCCGAACGCCCCCACGGCGTCCAGCACTTCCCCTGTCTACGGCGACAAGGTCGTATTCACTGGCACGGCGACGGCCGCGACGCCTTTCTCGGTGACCTGGAACTTCGGCAACCCGGAGACCGCCGACAACAGCAATCTGTCGAGCCTCTCGAGCGTCGACGTAACGCACCAGTTCGGCGGGCTGACCGCTGCAGGCATCGCCGGTCCGAAGCTGGTGACCGTCACCAGCCTGCTCGACCCGACCGTTACCGGGACGCTGCCGCTTCAACTGCGTACTCCGACGGCCCGAATCGGGATCCTGACCGCCGGTTCTTCGGCCGCCTCCATCCTCGTCCGCCCTCCCGCAGCCGTGGTCTCCGGCGATTCCTTCGTCGACGCTTCTGACGGAGCGGTGGAGGGCCACTTCTCGACCTGGACCGTCGATGACGTGGTTACCCAGTCCGTTCCGACTGCACCTACTGCTGTGGGCGCCTGTGGTGCCCACGTGATGTCGATGACCGCCCACTACGGTCCCTATGTCTCCACAGGCTCGGTGCTCTCCACTGTGCCGGGACCGCAGGGGCCGGTCGACTTCCCCGTCGCCGGTGGCTCGGTCAGCTACAACGCTGTTCCATTCCTCGCATCCGTCGGTGCGCCGGCATCATCAGCTGATGGAGCCTCGGTTGTTTTCAACGGAGCCTTCCGCACCACGGTTGATGCCACGGCGTTCGTCGGAACCCCCTCATTTACCTATCAGTGGGATCTGATGAACGCAGCGAAGACGGCCTCGCTTCTTACGACCGCTCCTGTCGCCGCCGCGGGCGGCGTCATCGCCCCGTTCCTCGTCCCCAACGCCACCGTGGCCGCCAACCCCGGCAGCTCCGCCCAGTTGACCGTCACCGTGGCGCCTGCGGGCCTCAGCACGGCCTGCGCTCCTTTTGCCTCGAACCTCGCAACCGGTTCTGCGCTCAATCCGCCGGATCCTCAGGTCGTCGCCACCGGCTGCACAGCGACGAACATCGCCTGTTCGCTGACCGCCACGTCCATCAGCGGAAACGATTCGGATTGGTTGCCGACCGGCTACACCTGGACGATCGACGGCGCTGCGGCAGGCAATACAAAGACCATCACTCCGACACTCTCGGAGTCGGTCGGTGTTCCGCACACCATCACAGTTACCGTGAAGAACTCGTTTACCACGGCTACTTCCGCGCCGGTAACCATCACCACCTCCAGGCCAGCCTGCTCCGGCGTTCCTACCACCGGCAACATCTCCGTGAGCTTCCTTGGGGAACAGAGCCAATGTTCGGCGTTTTCCGCCTGTACCGCCAGTGAGGCGATCGACTTCACAGTGAAAAGCATTCTGATCGGCGGCGGCGGCGCTGGATCCGTATATCCGTTCAACGACGCGTGCGACAAGTACACATGGAATTGGGGCGATGGCAGCCCGGCCTCGAATTTGAGGAATCCTATCCACACATTCGTCGGCGGCGCGAGCTCCTACAACGTCTCCATGACCATCGACGGCGGTAACGGTTCTCTGACCGTTCCCCTCACTGTGAGTTTCGGCGTCGTCACCCCACCGCCTCCAACTTGCGCAGCGCCCAATCAACTTCTTGGAATCACTCAACTCGGCTTCTCCAGCGGCTGTCGCCAGGGAGCTGCATGCAGCAAGGGTGAAACGATCAGCTTTGACATCGTCGCACAGTTGGGCAACTTCGACTTCAGCTGCGGCAACCCCTCGTTTTCATGGAACTTTGGCGACAACACTACTTCCCAGGGCAAAACCGTTAGTCATGTGTTTTCCACCGCCGGAACGTACAACGTCACGGTTCAGTTCACGAATGCTTTGGGCACCATCGGACTGGCGGACGCTGTCATCGTTTCCGATGGCACCGGCGGTCCTGCGACCTGCTCGACGAATCCCAACCCCATCAACACCATCGCTCGCTACAGCCAGGCGCCCAGCGGATGCACCGAATCCAACCACGCCAACTGCCTGGCCAGCTCTCCGGTCACCTTCGACCTGCAGGCCGTTCAGTACTCGCTGGCCAGCTGCTACACCATCCTGTGGCAGTTCGATGATGGCAGCCCCGATTCCACCCAGCAGAATCCCGTGCACACCTTCATCGGCGGCAAGTCGAGTTACGCCGTTACGGTCACGATCACCGGTGGCCCCAGCGGACCTGTCTCGTTCCACCTGACTGTAGACTTTGGAGCGGGCGTTGCCGAGCCGATCCCGGAGTTCAGCGTTTCGCCAGCGTCTCCGATCGTCGATCAGGTGGTCACGTTCACCAACACCAATCCATCCGCCCGCGCAACGAAGTGGGCGTGGGATTTCGGTGATACGCGATCGGTCGCCGGCCCGGACAAGAGCGTCACGCACACGTACGCCAAGACAGGAAGCTACTTCGTCTCTCTGACAGAGACAGACTCTGCCGGCGCTACGATCGGCTCCAAGGTGGTGACTGTCGTCGTCACCGAACCTGCCAGGCGCCGCGGCGCGCATCACTGATCTTCGCTTCAGAAATCATCGAATGGCGGGCCACGAGCCCGCCATTCGCATTTGGACGCATTCTCCGGCGCCGACGTAGAATGTGAGGATGCCGGCTGCCATTCGCGCGAGCGAGCTGACCAAGCACTACAACCTCTATCGGCGTCCGGTCGACCGGCTCATCGAAGCCGTTACCAGGCGGCCGCGGCATACGGTTTTCCCGGCGCTGGAAGACGTCTCGTTCCAGATTGAGGGCGGGCAGACGATCGGCATCATCGGGCGCAACGGAGCGGGAAAGAGCACTCTGTTGAAACTCCTCTGCGGGGTGACCCGGGCCAGCAGCGGCTCCCTGGAGACGAACGGCAGCATCGCCTCGATCCTCGAGCTCGGCACCGGCTTTCATCCGGAGTTCTCCGGCCGCGACAACGCCGCTCTCAACGCCGCCATCCTCGGCCTCTCGCCGGCCCAGATACGCCGCGCCCTGCCGGACATCCTCGAATTCTCGGAGCTCGGCTCGTTTCTCGATCGTCCGGTCAAGACGTATTCCTCCGGCATGTACATGCGTCTGGCATTCTCCGTCGCCGTGAACGTCGACCCCGACATTCTGATCATCGATGAGGCTCTGGCAGTCGGCGACGGGAACTTTCAGAAAAAGTGCATCGACAAGATCCGCCAGTTTCAGGAGCGGTCCAAGACCATCCTCTTCTGTTCCCACGCGCTCTACTACATCTCGTCCATCTGTCAACGGACGCTGTGGCTCGACCACGGATCGCTGATGCGGTACGGGCCATCCGTCGACGTGGTCCACGAATATGAGTCGTTTCTCCTTCAGCAGGAACGCCATGCCGCGGCTGCCACACAAGAATCCGCCAGGGCCTCCGAGCTCTCGCCGGTCCGTTTCTCCGATGTGACTGTGTGCGACCGCTTCGGCGCGCCGCGCAGCCAGTTCTCCCGCGGAGACGATCTTCAGGTCAGGGTGCGGGTAAGGTCCGACGATCCGCGGCAGCCGATCCATCTTCTGGTAGGCATTCATCGGGCGGCGGACGATCTTCAGTGTTTCGCCGTCAGTACCCATGCCGACGGGCTGGCTCCGCTGGAAGGGCGGTCCGAATATGAAGTCACCGTGCGTCTGAGCTCCGTTCCGCTCCTGAGAGGGGAGTACACCATCATCGCCTTCGTGGGCGACGAGCACGCCATGCACGTGTTCGATCGGCGAGACGTCTCGTCGGCCTTCTCCATGACCGGCGACAAGTACGAGATCGGCGTCCTCTCGGTGGCTCACGACTGGGTGATGGAGTCGCCGAGCGCGAACGAGCTGGCAGCGATGTCGAGCGAAGTGTGACCCGACGCGACCCGAACTTCAGCGCAGCCTCTCTGATCCTCGTCAACTATCGATCTGCGGCTCTGGTCCGTCAGGCCGTCGAATCCGCCCGCGGGACGACGGCGATCGATCTCGAGATCATCGTCGTCGACAATTCGGCTGATCCGCAAGAGCTCCGCGCTCTGGAGGGCTGCGGAGCGGACGTCGTCATGGCCGCTCCCTCGAATCGCGGCTACGGCGCCGGAATCAATCTCGGACGGACGCGGGCCACGGCAGGGGTTATCGTCGCCAGCAACCCGGACGTCATCTTCCACTCCGGCTGTATCGACCTCCTGGCTCAGTCGCTGGAAGCACCCGTTGGAATCTCCGGACCGGCACTCTTCTGGGACGACGGGCTCCAGTGGCACCTCCCGCCTGCGGACAAGCCGGGATTCGGCGTCGCGCTCGCGGCCATGCTCGACTCCCGCTCGAGCCGGCTGAGGAAGGTCTCCGATGCGCGCAGGGTTCTCCGTCGCGTCGCGTTCTGGACCGCACAAGCGTCGATGCTCACCGAAGCTCTCTCCGGAGCCGTCCTGGCGATCCGTCGGGAACTGTTCGACCAGCTCGGCGGCTTCGACGAGCGCTTCTTTCTCTACTTCGAAGAGCACGACCTCATCCGCCGCGCGGCCCTGCGAGGCTGGCGGTCGATGTTCGTCCCGGCAGCCCGCTGCCGGCACCTCTACAATCAATCGGCGCGTTCGTCGTCTGAAGCTGAGGCTCACTACGCCGTTTCGGAGCGACGCTACGCGGGGACCGGGGTCGCGGGAAGAGCTTCGTCGCTCGTTCAGAGGCTGACCCGGCGGGGTGAGCCCGGCGATCTCCCGGAGGCCAGCGCAATTCACCTCGAAGGGCGGCCGGATGAGCTCCTCATCGAGGCCTCGCCGCTGCCCGGGTTCGAGACTGCAGCCGGCTGCTTCCCCGACTCGACGGTCATCTCCGTTCCTGAGGAGGTCTGGGCCAGCTATCAGGACCGGTTTCTCTATCTTCGTACGGTCCTCCGGCGGAACGGCCGGACGGTAGCGACCTTCGTCCGGGAAAAGCATTTAGAATTGTCACCATGAGCTCGATCCGGGTCTCGGTTCTGCTACCGGTGGAGCGTGAAACGGCTCAACTGGGAGCGGCAGTGGAAGCGATTTCCTCGTTCCTGGATTCTGCCGGCTTCGAGCACGAATTGATCGTCGCCGCGGCCCCGGCCGTCGACCTCGCCGCACTTCCTGAGCTTGTCAAACGGGTCAAGGCCGAGGGAGGCTACGGCGCGCTTCTAAAACGCGCGGTGACGGAAGCCACGGGGGACGCGCTGGTCGTCGCCGATCCGGACCTTCCCTACCCCGTATCCGACCTCGGCAGCGCAATTGCCATGATCGACTCGGGGGTCACAGACCTGGTCTTCGGGTCGAGCGGCAAGGAGCGCAGGCGTACGCCGCTGCTCCTCCGATGGTTTCTGGTCGATGAGGTGCCGGATGATCGCATCCTGCTGCTGGCCTTCACATCGGCGGCGGCGAAGCTGCTTTTCTCGGAGGCAAAGCTGCCCGGTGCGGCGATCGATCTGGAAGTGGCATTCCTGGCCAACAAGTACGGGTTTCGCATCGAGCGTCTCTACGTCCGATCGGCCCGACGGCTCTCCGGCCGCCGCCGAAGAAGCGGATTTCTGCTCGATATCCTTCGAATCCGCATGGCCAACAGGGTGATGGCGTATCGCGCCGCGCGGCGATGCCCGATCTGTTACTCCGCGGAGGTCTGGACCCTCGCTCAGATTCCGCACAATCTGGTTCGTCACTGCAAGCGGTGCAAATGCCGGTTTCTCGGCCGCTTCTGGGAGTCGGAGGAAGTGGCATCTCAGCCGAGCGTACGCCATCCAGCCGTCGGACAGGCCTCACCGCCGGATCGCCGGAAAACGTTCGAGCGCCGGCTGGCGATTCTGCGGCGGGAAGTCGCGTCGCAGGCTCGCATTCTGGAAGTCGGCGCGGGCGACGGGTTGTTTGGACGCCTTTCGCTCGGCGACTTCGAGTATGTGGGAATCGATCCCTCACCAGGCTTCGCGCGGGAGGGACGGGCCCGAGGCACCGAGGTGTATTGTGCGACGCTTTCGGGTTTCGTGAACACCGGTCCGGCCTTCGACGCGGTCGCTCTCTTCCATCGATTCGAGCGCTTTCCCGATCCGCACGACGCATTGGCCCGCATCCGCGATCTGCTCAAGCCGGGAGGGGTGCTCCTCATGACGGCGTTTGATACGGAGAGTCTTCTCTATCTGATCGGCGAGTCGAAGCTGATCGCCGATTACTTCCGCTCGAGGCTGGTGATGTATTCGCGCTCCGCCTTGATCGAACTGCTCGAGCATTCGGGATTCGAGATCGTTTCCGTCGGCGACGAGTTCGCGTATCAGGGTCATGCCGCGCTCGAGGACATTCTGAGGCGCACTCTTCCTTCCCTGGCAGCGCTGATCACGCCGCTCCTGCGGCGGCTTCCCGATCCGATTCTGACTCCGGCCGGATCGATTCGCATCCTGGCCAGGCGGCGGGTGGGGCCGGGAGTCAATTTCGCCGCAATCCGCTCGGTTGAGCCGACGCATGCCCGTTGAGCACCTCCCTGGATCTTCGATCATCACGCGGTCGTTCGAATCGGGTGATGAAGCACAGATCCTCGAGCTTTTTGCCCGTTCCTTTCACACCACGCGCTCGCTCGAAGAATGGCGATGGCGATACGAGCGCGACCCCTCGGGCAACCGTCATATCAGCGTGTCATTCGATGCCGCCGGCCACCTGGTTGCCCACTATGCCGGCTACCCGGTCGCCTTCTGGAATCGAGGTGAGACCGGCTGGATGGCCAACCAGATCGGCGACACCATGACGGCGACCGATGCCCGCCATCTCGGGCGCGGACCTTCCAGTGTCCTCGGACGAACTGCGGAACACTTTTACGCGACGTTCTGCCGCGGGAAAGTGGCTTTCAACTACGGCTTCAACACGGCCAACATTCAGCGGTTCTCGGTGCGGTTCCTGGGCAGCACACGCGTTGAGGATGTTCCCCATCGGATGCTGGACATGAGCCGCGCGCCGCTCTCTCCTCTATCGCGTCTCGTCCGATGGGCGCGCGGCTTTACGCTCGAGCTCATCACCGACATCGACCAGTCCGAGTGGGACGAGTTTTTCGTCCGTGTAGCAGGCGATTACCAGTTCCTGGTGCGGCGGGACGCGGAATACATCCGGTGGCGGTATCTGATGCCGGTGTGGATGAAGTACATCGTCGTGGCGGTCAGAAAGCGCGGACGCCTGGTCGGCTGGAGCGTATTTCGAATCGTTGGCGATCGGCTCGTCTGGGGCGATGCGCTCTTCGACTCTCGTCATCCACGGTCGGTCGAAGTCGTTCTTCGCCATGTCGCGCCGCTCTTCCATCGTGATGGGGTCCATCATCTCGAAGGGTGGTTCCCGGACCGCCCTGTGTGGTTCTCGGCTCATCTCGAATCGATCGGACTTGTCCGTGCTCCTGAGCCTCATGGACTGGCCCTCATGTGCGTTCCCTTCGAGAAACCGGGAGCAGCTGATGAGATGTCGAAGAGCCTTTATTACACCAAAGGCGACAGCGACCTGTTCTGAGGACGGCCCGCTTGCCTAGTGAAGAGACGCCTGCTTCGGGGCCCGCGCGGGCGCAGGGGCAGGGCGGCCGCCCACCCCCGGCGGCCCAGGCGACCGCCGCTCCACTGGGGCGTCGCTTGCCGCGGCTTCGAAACTATCGCGACTGGTTCAAAATCGGCGTAACCTTCTTCGCAGAATGCGAAACGGGGCTGATACTTCCCTGATGGCGGTAGCCTCGTGAAAGAGCGACCTCCCGATGCTGGTCGCCGGCCGCGGATCGCGGACGTCGATCGAAAAACGGTGCTGGTGATCGACGACGACATGCCGCTTCGCGGAATGCTCTCGGCAGCGCTTCGCCAGCACGGATTCAAAGTCCTCCTGGCTGGTGACGGAGCAGAGGGCCACCTGGCCATGACCATTCATCATCCGGACGTCGTCCTGCTCGATCTGATGATGCCGGATGTCAACGGATGGGACTTCCTGCAGAAGCTCAAGGAGACCGGATTCCTGGGCAAGATTCCGATCATCGTCTGCTCGGCATATCTTCGTGTGGATCCCCAGGCCATCCTGGAGATGGGCGTCGCCGCCATCATCCCGAAGCCCTTCAATCTGCCGGACCTCATTCATCTGATCGAACACGTCTCGCCGTGACGGGCGAACTGGCGAAACGCATTGCACGACACTATCCGTCGCGGTTTCTGAAGAGCTACGTCCGCTTCAAGGTGGCGGCCGATCCGCTCTATGCCGCGGTGGCCGGGCTGCTCACGGCCTCGTCGCTTCCGCTGCTCGATGTCGGCTGCGGAGCCGGACTTCTCTCGTTTTACCTGCGTGAGAGTGGCTTTCATCCGGCGATCGAGGGAATCGATCACGACGAGAAGAAAGTTGTCGCGGCCCAGGTGGTGGCGCAACATGCTTACAGCGGCTTGACGTTCCGTCGTGCGGATGCGCTGACCCCGCTGGCCTTCTCGGGCAACGTGACTCTGCTGGACGTGCTCCACTATTTTCCGGCGGCTGCCCAGGAGGCTCTGTTGCGCAACGCCATCGCAGCGACGGCGCCGGGAGGCGTGGTGATCATTCGCGAGTGTCCGCGCGAGTCGAACTGGAGATACTGGAGCACTTACGCGGAGGAGTCACTGGCCATGGCCTTTCAGTGGCTCAAAGGGGGAGTGCTCAACTTCCCCACGCGCGAGCAGATTCTGGCGCCGTTTCTCGACCGCGGATTTACTGCGGAGGTCATGCCCATGTGGGGCTCGACGCCTTTCAACAACTATCTGTTCGTCTTCCGGCGTGAGGGGTTTGCGTGACCGGAGCCGCGGAGCGGCGGCCGGCTGGAGTCTGGCGCGCTTGTCGCTGTAGCACAGGCACTTCTGTCTGTGCGCGTCTGTGTTACAGGCCGAAAAGTAGGCGCACAGACGAAAGGCGCACAGACAGAAGTGTCTGTGCTACAGGCAGTTCCGCAGATCGGGATCCCGACGAATCGCCTCTGCCGATCACGTCAGGCTGCCATCGTCTGGAACGACCGGACTGAGCCCGGCGTGCTCGAGTGCGGCCAGCACCGCCCGGATCGCCGCAACGCTGGTCGGGCGGCCCTGATGGATGAGAAGGATGTCGCCCGGCCGGGCGCCACGGGTCAGGCTGCGCGCGATTTTCTCGGGGTCGCTCCGCACGCTGTCGAAGGCTCGACGGCTCCAGGCGATGAGTCTCATGCCCCGCGCATCGAGGAGCGGGTGTACCCAGGGATTCTTCATGCCGACAGGCGCCCTGAACCAATGCGGGGACTGCCCGCCGCTCCGAACGATCGCCTCGTTCCCATCGTCGATCTCCTTGGCCAGGCCAGCCGGGCCCAGGCACCAGAATGTTCCGCTCGGATGGGTCGCCGAATGGTTGGCCACCTTGTTCCCCGCTCGCGTGATGAGAGCGATCAACTCCGGCTGCTCGGCAGCGAGCCGGCCCTTCACGAAAAAAGTCGCCACGGCTCCGCAGGCTGTGAGCAGGCGCACGATCTCGGCGGTGTCGTCGGTCGGACCATCGTCAATGGTCAGCCAGACCTCTTGTCGTGGGGTCCGGAAGCGTGTGACCACCGGTCCCCACCACGCGGAGCGCGGCCGCAGAGTCGGGTAGAGGATCAGCATGTGGGAGAGGAATAGCAGCAGAAGCGCTTCCGCCGGCGAATGGAAAGCCAGTGCGATGGCCACGAGCGGCGCGACGACG
Source organism: Thermoanaerobaculia bacterium (assembly GCA_017883265.1). Classification (GTDB taxonomy): domain Bacteria; phylum Acidobacteriota; class Thermoanaerobaculia; order Gp7-AA8; family Gp7-AA8; genus JADGNX01. The sequence goes on along the minus strand of JADGNX010000018.1, from coordinate 8,149 downwards.
GCGAAGCCCAGAATCAGAATTCGGATGACCCCTCCAACAGATGCGCCTCAGCCGCCTGTACCGGCTTTCCCAGCAGGCGCATCAGCACCGCGGCCACTGCGTTGAGTCCGAGGAGCGCGAACCAGATCCATCCCAGGATGGGGAGTGGGAATCGTCCGCTGCCCGCTGCCATCGCTGCCACTACGGAAATGACGAGAAAGAGAACTGCTGTCTGCACCGCGTGGTTGGTGTCAGCGACGGGCAATCCGGCCCTGCGGGAAACCGCCATCAGACCGGCAACCACATAGAGCACGACTTGAACGATGAGTGGCATGAGGATGAAAAGGATCGGAAAGAGTCCGGCAGCCACAGCGGGACGGACTCCCCAGTACAGCATCGCGGCCACTGACGCGTACGCCGCGCCCCAGGTTACGAGGAAGAGGGAGAAAGCGAAGCTCTCGATCGGATTCTGGTCTCGATCGATGATCACGACGTAGCGGAGGTTCGTCGACGAGGCCTGATGAGGTGCGCGCCACCGCAGAATCAAGAAGGCCGTCAGTCGGAACATCGCGTAACGGTAGCGTGACGGCAGCCACCGTCCTTCTGCCAGCTCCACATGCGCTTTCATCATGAAGCCTGATAGAACGGTTCAAAGGTGTACCACTGATACCAGTGATCCCGGATGACGCTCTCCAGCGTCACACTCCAGGCCATGGCTCCGCGGCGCAGATCGGAGTCGCGATCTCTGCCGGTCCGCTCCACGGAGATCGCTTCGCAGGTGAGAAGCCGGTAATGCCGCCGGCCCAGCCGGATGACGAAGAGCGGATAGATCGGCACCCCTGTAGCCATGGCCAGTGCGAAGGGTCCTGACGGAAGAAGCGTCGAATGGCCGAACAACTGCGAGGAGAGGGAGGCGATCGCTCCAGTTACACGATCGCCCTGAATGGCCACGATCTCACCGGCCTGAAGTGCGATCACTAGGTCGAGCGCAAGCGCCGCCGTTCTGGTGTTGTAGTCCGTTCGGACGGATGCGGCGGTCGAGCGCTGGTAAGCGCGCGACTCGAACTCCTGTGTCTCGGGATCGGGCTCCGGTGCCCGGACGATGGTCAGTTTCCGGTCGCCGCGCATCGCCAGCAGTTGAGCGCCGAGGTCGTAGCTCCCCATGTGTGCCGTGAGGATGATGGCCCCTCCCGGGTGACTCTGCAGGCGCTGGTAGTGCTCGAAGCCGGCGAACTCCCAGTCGGGCACGGTCCCCAACTCGCTGAACCGAACGTTGTCGGTGATGGTCCATGCGAAGTTCCAGAGAAGCCGATAGGTGCGAAAAAGAATGGACAGCACTGTCGAGCGCGGAAAGATTGCCCGGAGGTTCACCATCGCGCCACGCCGGATCGGGCGCCAGAGGAAGAATAGCGAAGTCCAGAAGGCGATGACTGCAGGCTCGAAGCAGATGGGAACGTTGAGAACGGCCCAGCGGAGAACTTTCCGCCACATGACTCCGCGAACGAGAAAGCCACGCCACCACGTCTTCCCAGTCACGATTCCATGATATCGCCGAGCGTTTTGTCGACAGCAGGGAGATCGGCACGCAGCGCCGTAAAGAGACCGCTGCCCATCAGATCGAAATCGCCCGGGTAGGTGGGGACGAAATGCAGCGGAAATCGCTCGAAGATCTCGCGATCACTTCGCTTGCGGCCGCCCTGCACCTGAAGGCGTTTCGCCATGATCGCCGCCGAGTGGCGGAAGAACCAGTCGATGGCCCGGAACTGCATCACGGTGAGATCGTCGTCCAGTGCCGCGCGCGTTCTCCTTCTTCCGGTCAGGCGCCGCACCAGGCGCCGCCACCAGGAGCGGCGAGCCCGCTGCAGGGAACCGTTGAATGGTTCCCGCTGCAATTCGTCGACGTCGAGATTACGCATGGTCACGTAGTGATGAAGCCGGTGGAGCATGGCCAGAAATATTGAGCCGGCCGACTCCCGTAACAGAGGGCCCTCGAAATTCTTGAGCGCTGTCTGCAGTGCGTTGCGCTCGAACAGAACGCCACGCTCGAAGGCTCCGATGGTATTGCTGGTGGCAGAAGAGGCGTGCCGCACCACTGCGGAGGCGGCGTAGGTGATCCTGAATCCGGAAAGCCATGCGCGCCAGCCGAAGTCGACGTCTTCGAGGTAGGCGAAATAGTCGTCGTCGAAGCCGCCCAGATCGAGATACTCCTTCCGGCGCACGATCATGTTTCCACCGCAGGCGAAGAGGATCTCCTCGCCGTCGGCCGGCTCCTCGACCGATCCGAGCTTCTTTCGAAAGCCGGTCTGGAAGGCATGGCCGTCAAAGGTCAGGACCCCGCCGATGAAATCGACGCGTGTCGCGGTCAGATCGACGATCTTCCCTCCGACTGCGACGACGTCCGTGGAAGCGGCCTTCTGCGCCCCGACCAGCGCTTCCAGCCACCCCGGCTCAGGCACGGCGTCGTTGTTCAGAAAGATGAGATATGTAGCAACGGACGTCCGCGCCGCGGCCGCGATCCCGCCGGTGAAACCCAGATTGCTGTGAAGGCTGATCAGGCGGACCTTCGGGTACTGGCTCATCACCGCTGCGCTCGTGCCGTCGACCGAGCCGTTATCGACCACCGTCACCACGATTTGTCCGGCCAGCTCTCCACGATCGAGTTGCGCCGCCACGGCCGCCAGCGCCGCCATGATGTGCTGGCGGCCATTCCAGGTAATCAGAATGATGTCCGCGACCGGAGACTTCAACGGCGTGCTCCGATCCGTTTTCGAAGCCTTTGGATTGGGGAGGTCCTTTGCCGCGGAATGGAGATATCGTGCGTGAATCTCTCCTTGGTCGGTTCAGGGTGCGGATCACGGCAGAACCGGAGCAGCGGCTCCAGGAGCGTGTCCCACTGGTGGTCCGCGGTGAAAAGCCGCGCGCCCTGTCGCAGACGACTCTGTTTTTCGGGGTCGGTCAGGACCGATACGACGGCGTCAGCGATCTCCTCCGGATCCTGCGATGGAACGACAACGCCGGCATGGTATCGCTCGAGGATGGCGTCCGTGCCGGGGGCGGACGAGGTGATGATCGGAAGGCTGCCCCACAGGAAATCGAAGATCCTGGTGCGCATCGATAGATCGGTCTCCAGCGAGGAGCCGAACGTCAGCAGGGCGGCGTCGAAGCGGTCGAAGAACTCTCCCCGATTCTCGTAGCGGAACCACGGCTCGAAGCGGATGAGATCCTTGACGTCGTTCATCCCGGATCGAGCCAGAGTGGCTGCAGCGGCTGCCTGTGGCGTGGTATCCGGATTCGGATGCTCTGTGAACGTCACCGTGATCCCGGGGAGGTGCCGGTTGGCCAGACGAACCGCCTCGATGGCCAGAATCGGGTCATACCAGTCGTAGATGCCGCCGAAGAGCAGGCGGCGGCCGGCGGCCCGCGTCGATGGCGGGCGTGGGGCCTGGACGCCGAAGGGAACGATTGCCAGGAGATTCTGCAGCGATTCATCGGCCGCGAAACTCTCCGGGTTGAGCCGTCCGCACGCCAGCATGAAGCCGAGAAAGAAGAGGCGTTGGGCTGAGGAAGCGCAGAGGAAGAAATCGCCACGAGCGATCGATCGCGTCAGAGTGGCATGATCGTTCGCAAAGACCCCGGGGCCCTGGTCGTGGAAATAGTGAAAGTTCTCGACCACGAAGGGATCGTAGAGGTCGACCACGGTTGGTTTGTCCATCCCGTGTGCCAGGTAGTCGTTGGCCGCATGACCCTGCACGATGACGACGTCGCATCGCTCCGACTGCGCCGCGATCGTGTCGGGATTCATGCGGTCGCCCGATGAGCCCTCCGGCGCTCCGCCGTCAGGGCTCAGCAGCACCACGACGTGTCCGTCCCGCCCCAGGGCGCGGGCGAACTCGATGAACCGGATGCCGATACCGGCCGGCCTCCCGTGGCCCAGTGGCTCCGGACAGATCAGGAGGCACTTACTCACGGCGGCCTCGTAGCCGCTCGACCATGGTATGCAGCTTCCAGCTTCGCGACTGGTAGATGGAGTTGAGGATCGATTGAACGCGGTTCAGCTCCGCATAGAGCTGATGCACCTGTCGTGAAAGATCGGCGCGCCCTTCCTCGGCGATGCGTAGATGCTCGCGCGCAACCGCGACTTCCGCGTGGAGGACCTCGTTGGCGCTTTCCAGAAAAGTGGCGCGTCCGATCGCCGTATTAACAGCGTTCTGACGTGAAGCGATCTCTGCGATCAGCATCTCCTTCTCCCGCCCCAGCCGCACGACATCGTCATGAAAGTGGGCGGCGCGGCCTTCCAGATCGACCGTTTGCACATGCATGGCCCGGCTGCGGGTCTTCTGGCGCTCGAATACGTCCGCGGTCACGTCCGGAGTCATGAGTGATGCATGTTTTCTCCAGAGCTGAAGCTTGGCGGCGCGGAACCCGGCGCTTCCTTCGGGCCAGCCCGCGCTGATCGAGTCGAGGTCGTCGAAGCGTCGAATCTCGCAGGTCACGGCGGGGATGTGGCGAAAGTCACCGCGGCGCGAAAGGCGGATCAGGAAATCCCAGTCCTCGAAAAGATCGAATTCAGGATCGAACCCTCCGGCGGCCAGATAGTCATCGCGGCGGACCAGAAGCGTCGGCAGCGGAATGTAGTTGTCGAAAAGCAGGAGGTCGCGATCGAACCCAGTCGAGAAGAGCCGCAGGCGGTCGCGATATTCAGAGGCCCCCGATTCTGCGGTCTGAAGAAATGCTGAGATCGCGTCGGTGTACCAGGCCACATGGCTGGATGAGGCGGCTCGGGCCAGCGTCGTCAAATGCTCCGGATAGAAGAGGTCGTCGTCGTCCAGGAACGCAAGGAAAGGTGTTTCGGCGGCTTCCACGCCGCTGTTCATGGCCGCGGAGCGCCCGCGCGATGACGAATGCGAGATGACTCTCACTTGTCGATCGCTCAGCTCCGGCTCGGCCCCTCCGTCGTTCACGACGATGATGCTGGCCGGATACCCGGTCCCGATCACCGAGTCGACGGCCTCACTAAGGAGCTCGAGACGATCGCGAGTCCGGATGATCACGGAGAGGGGGAGCGTCTCGCGGACGATCTCCACAGGGGCCGACGGAGCGACGCTGCGCGCGACGGCGCTGAATGGCGTCGAGAGGAGTGATGAGACCGGCGCGACCCAGAACGCCTCCGCATGCGATGCGGAGCGGAGAGTCAACGCGCGGTAGCGCGAGAGCGCGTCTGCGAACGACGCGTAGTCGCGCAGGGCGGTCTGGGAACGGTGAGCCTGGACGGCTTCCTGCTTCCGGGCGGCGACGCCGGAGATGTCGACGAGCACGTTGGGCCGCAGCGGCTGGCTTACTTCGTAGAACGCGACTCGCGCCGTAGCGATCGAAGATCCCACCGTGCCGCGCTGCAGAGTGGCGCAGAGCGCCGCGGCCAGCGCCACATGGTCGGGATGAATCTCCACAGGGCTGGGGACGGCGATGAGATCGGGATGAAAATCGTGGATCTCGCGCTCCAGGAGATCGACGAGCTCGTCGATGTGATCCGACAGCGCCCGATCGGGGAGGCCCAGAAACCGGACGTTCTCCACTCCGAGAATCGACAGGCCGGCGCGGCTCTCTTCCTCGCGAATGGCCACCAGATCGCCCCTGTTCTCTTCGCCGGATCGGCCGGCCGCTCCATTCGTTGCGATGACGACGCGGACCGACCGCCTGGCGGCAGCGTGAAGCGCCACAAGTCCGCCACAGCCGATCACCTCGTCGTCCGGGTGCGGCGCGAGGATGAGGAGCTTCTCGCCCAGAAGCTGTTCGCTCTCGTAGGGGATCAGCTGATTCTCTTCGACCATCGAGGGTCATTATCGCTGAACCAGTGGAGGGGCGCCCGCTTCGGGCGCCCGGCGTGAGCGAGGCCGCTCCGCTCCCGGCGGGCGAAACGCCCACCGCTCCATTCGAGGGTGCCTGCTTGGTACAAGCGAGGAGCGGCTCCCGGCAAGCCAGCGTCCTTCGCGGTCCACTTCACGCCGGGGCAATGTTTGCGTAGGATGCCGGCAAGGGCGTTGTATCGGGGGATCTCATGCCGAAGCACTATCTGATCGCGAACTGGAAGATGAATCGGCCCCCCGAGGGAGCGGACCAGTTCGTCGAGAAAGTTCGTGCCGCGGCTCCGGATCCGGCGACCACGGTCGTGATCGCTCCCCCATTTCCTTTCATCGCACAGGTGGCTGCGAGCCTGCGCGGCTCGCCGGTCAGGATCGGCGGACAGAGTTGTTCGACCGAGAGTCGGGGCGCTTTGACTGGGGAGGTTTCGGCGGCCATGCTCCGCGACTGCGGGGCCACCTGTGTCCTGGTGGGTCATTCGGAGCGCCGCACGCTCTTCGGCGAGACGAACGAGATCGTGGCCAGGAAGCTGACAGCGGTGGCCGAGGCATCGCTCGTCCCGGTGCTCTGCGTGGGTGAATCGGCGGATATTCGCGATCGTGGAGAGGTTGTCCAGTTCCTGCACGAGCAAATCGCATCGGCCGCCGGAAGCCTCGGCGATTCAGACGAAATCGTATTGGCGTACGAACCGATCTGGGCGATCGGAACGGGACGGAATGCCACCCCGAGCATGATCGCCGCGACGGTCGGGCCGATCCGCGAAGCAGTCCGCGCGTCGTGGCCTGAACGAATGGCCTCGAATCTTTCCATCCTTTACGGCGGAAGTGTGACTCCGGAAAACATCGACAGCCTCTGGTCCACGGGAGCGATCGACGGTTTTCTGGTGGGCGGCGCCAGCCTCGATTCAGGTCGTTTCCTCTCGATTCTCGATGGGATGAGAGATCGGAGAGTCCAGGCTGGCACTGGCAGTTGACTCCGGCGTCGATTCGGGGAAGAATTCCCGCCCTCGGTGGGTTCCCAATACGGCGAATCCGCACCCGGAGAGTCCATGACCATCCTGTTAGTCATTCTTCATGTTTTGATCAGTCTCTTCCTCTGCATGATCGTCCTTCTTCAGCAGGGCAAAGGGGCCGACCTGGCCGGAGCCTTCGGCGGCGGTGGCTCCCAGACGGCCTTCGGTGCGCGCGGAGCGACGACGCTCCTGCACAAGCTCACAGCCATCTTTTTCGGACTGTTCGTTCTGACCTCGATGTCCCTGGCCATCCTTCAGGCTCGTCCGACGTCGTCGGTCATGACCGGAGCTGGCGCTCCGGTATCCGCTCCGGTAAAGAAATAGCTCTTTCAGATCAACGCTCTTGCCCAAGTGGCGGAATTGGTAGACGCGCACGTTTGAGGGGCGTGTGGTGAAAACCGTGCCGGTTCGAGTCCGGCCTTGGGCACCAAATCGAATATTCGGGTAGTCCAGCAAGGGCCGAAACCCCCGTTGAGACAAGGGTTTCGGCCCGTTCTGTTTTCAAGGCCATTCAGCGGGGTTCGTGGTAATCCACGGCTCTGTTACAAATGGCCGAGCGGGACCGGAGCCGGTGGCGAAGACCGGCGACCACGTTTTAGACACTCAGCGTTGCATTTGCGAGGAGCGCCCCGGAAACCGCGTGGGCGGTCGGCCGCCGATCGAAATGTGATGCGGTCGCGCGCGAGTGACCGATTCGAGCACCAGGTTGGCTCGCGATGAAACTCGCGAGTTTGTTTTCGAGCTGAGCGAAGGCTCGGGGCGCGATAAGATGTGCGTGCAATGAGGGAGATCTCAATGGCCGAACGCAAGACCGCTGACGACGTCATAGCCGCGCCGCCGGCTCCGAAGCCACGAGACACCCGTCTGGATCTCCTTCGCGGAGTGGTCGAGGATCTGGTCACTCAGCTCAAGGGGGGCAGCGGAGACCGCGACCGCCGGCGCCAGGTCGAGGAGTGGCTGCGGACGCTGGCCGACAAGTACCCGGAGTTCGGGATCGAGACCGGTTTGCGGGACTACTACGTTGCCGAGGCCACGCGTCTCCGTCAGGATTTCGATGCGGCCAGTGAGCTGGCCGAGAAGCTGACGCTGGGCCGCCAGGGCGAAGGATTCCTCGATCGCGCAGCCGAATACGAGCGGCGCTTGGCATCGCGATAATCGAGCGATGGACGATTGACAATGAAAGGCCGCTGTCCATTGTCCATCCATTGTCCATTGGAGGCCTTCACCCTTCCGATTGACGCGCCATGAAGGTGCTCGTCGCCAATCGGGGTGAGATCGCTGTTCGGATCATGCGCGCCT
>JADGNX010000403.1 GCA_017883265.1 Thermoanaerobaculia bacterium | reverse complement strand
GACTTCCAGGTGACCCAGGTCGTCGACCGTGTGAAAGGGGTGAACGCGATGATCCGGAAATCCGATTTTCCGGTGGCGGCAAAGAAATAAGGCTGCTCCTGGCCGAATTGCTTCCGGAGCTCTCTCTGCCAGGCCTCCAGCGACATGTCCGGAGGATGGCGGAGCCGGGACGCGTTCCGTTTCCTGGTGCGACTTACCATTGCAGATCCGAAGCTCACTCGAGAGTGCGTGAGTTCTGTAGAATCGCGGTCGTGAGGACGCACGCCGGCATCGACAGTCGCAGCCTGACGATGGCTCGCCGGATCGCAGCGAAGATCGACGGGGATCCTTTGCGCGAAGGGCGCGAGCATGCCCGGAAGGTCTGTGCCCGATGGGTCGAACAGGGGAATGTCCCGGCGGAGGAATGGATGGCCATTCTCGAGCGCCCCTGGGCGGAGATCCGAAGCATTCTCCTCGATGATTCCGAGGAGGGAAGACGCCTGCGGCAAAACGACCCGTTTTGCGGGGTGCTGACTCCGGCAGAGCGGTGGGATATCTACCGGGAGGCTATCGCGAATGAAGCGCGGTGACCTCGAGCATGTACTCCGTGCGGCCGGAGCGATCACCTTTCTGCAATCAAGCGGCTCACACGGCGGCGAGGCCGAGGTAGCCCTCGCGGATCCTCGGATCATCAACCAGCTCCGCGGCCCGCCCGGAGAGGGTCACCCGACCCGTCTCCATGACGAAGGCGCGGTCTGCCAGCGCCAGCGCGTGCGGCACATTCTGCTCGACCAGTACGATCGTCACGCCCTGTTCGCGAATGGCTCGGAGCGACTCGAATACTTCACGCACCAGCAGAGGCGCCAGTCCCAGCGCTGGTTCGTCGAGCAGAAGAAGCCGTGGCCGCGCCATGAGGCCGCGGCCGATGGCGCACATCTGCTGCTCCCCTCCCGACAGCGTGCCTGCTTTCTGCCGCGCGCGCTGTTCGAGGATGGGAAACATCGTGAGGACCGTCTTCAGCGTTTCGGCGCGTGCGCGCCGGGCAGGGCGCGCGTAGGCACCCATCTCGAGATTCTCCAGCACTGTCATGGCCGGCCAGAGCTGTCGCGCTTCCGGCACCAGGACTACGCCGCGTTTGACCATGGCATTCGCGGCGAGACCGGTCACCTCAGCCCCGTCCAGGATCATGCGGCCCTTCCGCGGCGACATGAGGCCGGAGATGGCCTTGAGCGTCGTCGATTTTCCGGCACCGTTGGCTCCGATGAGCGTGACGATCTCCCCTTGCTCGACTCGGAACGAGACATCCCAGAGCGCCTGGACGTTGCCGTAATAGACGTCGATGCCGGCCACTTCGAGCATCAGCCCTTACCCCCCGGAACTGTGGCGTCATCTCCGAGATAGGCGGTGATGACGGCCGCGTCGGTCATTACCGCCTGCGGCGATCCTTCCGCGATCTTCTCGCCGAAGTTGAGCACCATGATCCTGTTCGAGAGTCCGACGACGGCGTGGACGTGATGCTCGATCATCAGAACGGTCACCCCGGAATCACGGATCGATCGGATGAGCTCCATGGCCCCGACGATCTCCCCCGGGTTGAGCCCCCCCATGACCTCGTCGAGACAGACGACCTGTGGTTCGGTGGCCAGCGCCCGGGCGATCTCCAGCCGCTTGAGCTGACCGATCGTCAGTTGACTGGCCGGTGCCGTGGCCACCGGCGTGAGAGCAGTGCGCTCGAGAATCTCGCGCACCCGCCGCGCGGCGTCGGACCCTCGTCGCCTGCCGGCTCCGAAGTGCGCTCCGACCGCGACATTCTCCGTTACGGTCATCTCGCGAAACGGCCGGACGATCTGATGCGTCCGGACGACGCCGCGTCTCACGATCGCGTGGTTCGGACGCCGATCGATCCGCTCCCCACGGAATCGGATCTCACCGGAGGTCGGAGGAAGCGCGCCGACCAGGCAGGAGAAGAGCGTGGTCTTGCCGGCGCCATTCGGTCCGATGATCCCGAAGATGTCGCCTGACTCGACATCGAAGTCGATCGAGGAAAGCGCCAGAAGGCCGCCGAATCGCTTCGACAATCCGCGGACCGAAAGCAACGACTCACCCGGCATCGGAAACCTTCCCAGCCCGCGGCAGAAGTCCGGCCAGTCTTCGCCCGACGCCCACCAGCCCCTTCGGCTCGTAAAGCATGACCAGGATGAGAAGACCGCCGTAGATGAAGAGATAGGAATCGCGCAGCGCCGGAATCGATAGCAGCTTGATCTGCAGTGTGCTGAAAATGAGGGCGCCGAGGACCGGTCCGGCCACGGTGCCGACGCCGCCGATGATCGGCATCAGGACGATGGTCAGGCTCAATCGGAAGTCGAAGACGGAGCCGGGTGCGATGTACTGGAAGTTGATGGCGTAGAGACTGCCCGCCAGCGCTACCACAGCGGCGGACAACGCATGCGCCGCGAGCTTGAAGCGGGTGGAGTTGATGCCAAGCGCCTCTGCGGCGTCGATGTCCTGCCGGATGGCGTTCAATGCACGGCCGAAAGCGCTCCTCTTCACATAGCCGGCCAGCGCCACGGTCAGGATCATGAGTACGATCATCGAGAAATAATTGAGGTTGAAATCGAAGGAGGCCGCCGGCATCCGTAGTCCGCTCGAGCCACCGGTGAACGAGACGCTCGAAGCCCACACCCGCACCGCCTCGGCCACGCCGATCGTGGCGATGGTGAAATACGGCCCGCGAAGCCTGAAGGCCGGCAGCCCGATGACGACCGAGAAGATGGCCGCGATCACGGCGCCGAGCGGCAGAGTGAGAAACGGATCGACGCCGGCGAGGGCCAGGAGCACGGTCGTATAAGCACCGATCCCCAGAAATGCCGAATAGCCGAGCGACACCTGTCCGGCGAACCCGCCGAGGAGATTCCAGGCCGACGCCAGGATGACACCAAAGGCCAGATTCCAAAGGTCGTTGAGAGTCCCACGGTCCAGAAAGAGAGGAGCGGTCAGAACAAAGAGGGCCGCGGCCGCCCACAGAAACGCCCCGACGATCTTCACCGCGTCGTGCCCCGCCTCTCGAAACGGGCGAAGAA
>JADGNX010000402.1 GCA_017883265.1 Thermoanaerobaculia bacterium | reverse complement strand
GGCGCGCCGCCACCGGAACCGAGCGGCAAGGACAGTCGACCCCGGCAGGGGTCGCGGAAGGTCCCCGCATATGCGCGCGGAACGAGTTGGGCAACAGGCGCTGACGCGCTGGGCAACGGAGATGCCGCCGCTCCGCGGCTCAGGATCGACGCTCGCATCGAAGGCTTGTTCCTTCGTGTTTCACCAGGCTTCGGCTGTTTCGTCGCTCGGGATGTCACGCTTCGCGCTGAAATTGCACTCATGAATCTGCGACGGATCAAAGTCGGCCTGGAGCTGACATCGAAGTGCAACCTGCGGTGCGGCATGTGTCCGCTGCCGGTGCTACGACGTCCGTATGAGGACATGGAGTGGCCGCTGGTCGAGAAAGCGGAGCGGGAGATCCACGGCGCGGGCCTCAAGCTCAAGTGGCTGCACGAGATGGGGGAGCCTCTCCTCTACGCACGGATCGACGACGCCATCCGGCTCTTCCCCGAGGCCAGCGTCAGCACGAACGGTCTGGTGCTGACCGAGGCGGTGGGGGCGAAGCTGCTGGCCTCGCCGCTCAAGAGGCTGCGCATCTGCATCGACTCGATCAACCCGGAGGTCTATCCACAGCTTCGGACCGGTGGCGATTTCGAGAAGCTGGTCGACCTGACTCGCAGGTTTCTCGATCAGGCTAAAGGGCATCCAATCCGGATCGAGCTGCAGAAGATGCGGTCGCGGATGACGCTCGACGAGAGCGTCGACGATTTCAGGAGGCTGTTCGATCTGCAGAAATACAAAAACGCCCGGGTCATCGAAAAGACCTGCGAGGCTCTCGATCTGAATGAAGAGACCGACCTGCACGGCAAGTTCTACGGCTGCGTGCAGGGAGCGTTCTTTACCTGGGTGGTAGTCTTCGCCGATGGCCGTGTCACCCACTGCTGCTACGACGCCCACGGCGATCAGGTCCTCGGCGACCTGAAGACGACTACGCTCCCCGAGATCCTGGCCGGACCTCGCTTCGCCGCCATGCAGGACGCCTTTTCTCGTCGTGACTTCACGAACCTGCCGCGTTGCGCCGAATGCTTCAAGCATGGCGGCGAGGCCCCGGCCTTCAACAACATACTGACTACGGTGCAGAACCTGCCGGGCATGGCCAAGGACGTGGTGCGAAAGATCATCGACGTCCGCTACCGCAACTAAAGCGGCGAGGAATGACCGCCCTCATCCTCAACATCGTCTTCGGCCTCATTCCCACGCTCACTCTGGCCTGGAGCATGGCCGCTGACGAGCGAAAGCCGGCGGCCGATCGCGTCGTCAGCTCGTCCGCTGACCGGCGACAACAGTCGACGATGTTCCTTTTGGTATACGGGCTCTGGGCTCTCACCCTGGCCATGTGGGACTGGATGCGCGGCTATCCGCCGGCGTGGATTGCGGTGTGGGCGGTGGCGGGTGTGGTCGGCCTGGCGTGGTATGGAGCGCGGAAGCGGGGGTGATGCGGGCGAGGTCGGTCGATGGCCCGACCCGGGTTCGAATCGTCCGTCGTGCGCAGAGTCCTTCGCCCTGTTCAGCCGCGATTCCGCGGTGATTTCTCCATCGACCAGACGTGCACCAGAGGGGTGATCTCGAGCTCCCGAGCGATTCTCAAACCGGACCGGTTTGCCACTCGCAGCCACTCGCCGCGCGGCAGGAAGTGCCAGAACCCCGGGCCGAAGACGGCCAGGTTGGCGGCATCGCGCAGGTGTTCGGCGAGGATGACTCGCCCGCCGGGTGAAAGGATCCGTGCGACCTCGCGAAAAAAGCGCTCTCTGGAAGCCGGCGCGCGCAACTCGTGAGCGGCGAAAAACAGGAACACGGCATCCGCGGAACCGTCCGGGAGCGGTAGCGCAGCGTGATCGACTGAGGTGCTCGCGACGGCGGATGGACGCTGTCGGGCACGACGGATAGAAGACTCGGACATCTCCCCGTCATCGAATATGTCGAACGCGACGCCTGTCGATTCTGGAAAGAGAGCTCGCAACGCGACGGTACTCTCGTCGAGACCGGAATGGATATTGACCCAGCGCGCGGGCGGTTTGAGCAGCAGTGGAGGAGCCCAATGCCACCTCATCAGGGGCGAACGGTCATAAACCCAATGGGATGCCACCAGCGAAGCGATCGTCCACCACGCAACGCCGCCCCAGCCCATCCACCCCAACCTCACCCAGGATCGTCGCCGGCGACCTGTGAACAGCTTGAGCACGGCAGGGGCCGCGATCAGTACAGACGCCGACAAAGCGTAGCTGGGCCAGTTGAAACGTAGAATCTGAAGCACGCCCTGAAACGGACCACGATGCGGAATGTTCGCAGTCATGACCGTAAGTTCGGGAGACGTTCCCGTCGTCCCCGCAGCCACTGGTAGGGAACGCCGGCGAGATAGAAGGCGTTCGCCAGTAGCGGCGTGACACCCCGAAATACCGCTCCTTCGAAGAAAGTGCACTTGCTCACGTTTACGGTCACCGGAAGAGGGTTCCATTGTTGTCGCACGCCCTCAATCAGAACTACAGAGTCTGTTTCCTTCTCGTAGTCGAATGTGAAGGGGAGAGGGCCGGCAAAGCTCCGTGCAGTCCTCGAGTCGGGGAACGGCGACCCAGGTGGCAAGCCCGCCGGAATCGTCGTGAGATCGGCGCAGACCGCGAGATCAGCTTCCGCGTGAGGAGTCTCGACGCGTATGTCGAGCTTCGAGGCGTTGGCCTGCATCGACACCTTCGCCACTCGGTAGTGATAGTGCGTGAGCGCGTTGCCTGCAAGGGCCATGAGGAGGTTGTTGGTGTCGGAGCGAAGGATCCGCAGGCCCCGCAACCGCTGGCCTTCTCGGGTGGTGTAACGAGAGAAAACGCGATAGCCGGAGAGAAAGAATCGCTGACCGAATGCGGCGGGCAGAAACGCCGGCCGCAGATTCTCGGTTTGAACCATGGCGATGGCGAGGAAGCCCCAGTCCTGGAATCGATCAAGTGTCAGGCCGGGAGGCAGAAGAGGATCGAGCACCTCGCCGGGCAGCGCGTAGGTCAGCACCAGTGAGTACCGGAAGAATGCCTTTACCGGCAGGGGGTGCCGCTT
>JADGNX010000117.1 GCA_017883265.1 Thermoanaerobaculia bacterium | reverse complement strand
GTGACGCACGGCCACGAGAAAGAGTGCGGCCACGAACATGGCTCGCCATGGGATCTGTCCTGTCATAGGGATTCCTCGTCTCGCATGTCCAGCCGGACCCGATTCTCATTCGGCCGGATTATTGCGGCGAAATGATGGTACCCCGGCGTAGATTAGACACGCCAGAAGGTACGTAGAACGACGGCGGGGCTCGATCATGTTCGATTCTCGCCTGGCTCTGGGCGTCCAAGCGCCGTCGTCAATCGATCGAAATCCGTGAGCGTCATCTGTTCGGCCCTGACATTCGGATCGAGCCCGGCGGCCGCGATTGCGGCCAGTGCCCTCTGCCGGTCGATCGCCGTTAAAGCCGTCAAGTTATTGACCAATGTCTTGCGTCGCATCCTGAATGCTGCGCTGATCACTTCCAGGAGGCGAACCTGGTTGCTGAATACCGCGGCCGGGCGGGGGTCGAGGACCACGACCGCGCTGCGCACCTTCGGCCGTGGAAAAAAGGAGCCCGGCTCCAGGGTCATGAGGACGCGGGCCGAGGCGAAGAGCTCCACGTACAGCGTCAGATAGCCGTACTCTTCATCTCCCGCCTTGGCCGTGAGGCGGTCGGCGACCTCCTTCTGAAGCATGAAGACGCCGCGCCTGCAGAAAGGCGAGGCGATTACGCGGCGGAGGATCGGCGTGCCGACGTTGTAGGGGAGATTGCCGACGGCGCGGAACGGCCGCTCCGGGAGCTCGACTTCGAGCGCGTCAGCGTTGACGACGTCGGCTCGCGGCAGAGCCACTCGAAGCGACTCGGCCAGTCGAGGGTCGACTTCGATGGCCAGTAAGTCGTTGTCGTATCGCGCCAGAAGATCGCGGGTCAGCGCCCCTTCACCCGGCCCGATCTCCAGGATCAGCTCGCCTGGCGCCGCGGCCACTGCTTCGACGATCCGCTGAACGGCCGAGGGGTTTCTGAGGAAGTTCTGCCCCCATTTCTTCTGCGGCGGCCCGCGCCGCGCCGGCGAATCGTCGGGGCGTTTCACGCCGGTCCCTGGCAGCGGAGATCACTCCTCGAACGCGTCATCGATGTTGCGCGCCGCGAAAAGCTCCGGCCCGATCCCGTCGAACGTCTCGGTCCCGTAGTAGAGAGCCCCGGTGATCGTCGGCTCATCCGGCCAGTCGCCCTCATAGACGTAGCATTCCAGGGAGTCGATGGCTCCATCCTTGATGTGGACCACAGCGTCGGCAGGCGTTTCAGCGCCCTCGATGACGACCTGGAGATCGCCGAGATCGAGCTGGCGTGGTGTGATCCGCCGTGCCGATGGAGGGACGTCGTAATAGACGAAGAACCCGGTGTCCGTCACTTCCCGCTTCACGATGGCGGCAGACGCCACCTGCTCGCGCAGGATGGCCAGGGTCGGATGGTTTCCGGCAGTCAGCGCCTCCAGAACAACACGTTCGAATTCCTCGTTCGTCATAAAAGAAGAGTCTGCCGCTTCGGGTCCGGAGTTTCAAGATCCTTCGTGGCGCGCCGCCTGAGGATGACCCGCCGCCGGATACAAAACTTCGTTAAGCTCTAGGGCTATGACTGACGTCACCATCATGAACTCGATCGCCGAAGCCCACACCACCGTCGCCGAGTTGCGGCGGGAAGTCGGCCGGGTCGTCATTGGACAGCAGGCCCTCGTCGACCGGCTGATCATCGCTCTTCTCATCCGCGGCCATGTCCTCATCGAGGGCCTGCCCGGCCTGGCCAAGACGCTGGTCGTGAAGACGCTGGCCGGAGCATTCGACGCTACGTTCAAGAGGATCCAGTTCACCCCGGACCTTCTGCCCGGAGACATCACCGGCACCCTGATCTTCGATCCTTCAGCTCGCCAGTTCACCCCCCGCCTCGGCCCGATCTTCGCCAATCTCGTTCTGGCCGATGAGGTGAACCGGGCCCCGGCCAAAGTGCAGAGCGCCCTTCTCGAGGCCATGCAGGAGCGGCAGGTGACCATCGGCGACGCCTCCTATCAGTTGCCCGATCCCTTCATCGTCATCGCCACGCAGAATCCGATCGAGCACGAGGGGACATATACCCTGCCGGAGGCCCAGGTCGATCGCTTCGTGATGAAGCTGCGAGTCGACTATCCCTCCGTCGACGACGAGCTGCGAATGCTCGGTCTCTATCTCGACCCGACGATCGAGGCGATCGCCGTCAGGAAGGTGCTGTCGACGGCTTCCCTCCATGCGCTGTCGCGTCTGGTCGCGGGGGTGCACGTCGACGAGAAAATCCGCCGCTACATCGTTCAGATCGTCACGGCCACCCGCGCTCCAGCCGATTTCAAGCTGCCGCATCTAGCAGGCCACATCGCCTTTGGCGCCTCCCCCAGGGCCACCCTGGCGTTCGCCCATGTGGCCAAGGCCACGGCGCTGCTCGAGGGGCGGGCATATGTCATCCCGGAGGATGTGAAAGGGGCGGCGTATGACGTGTTGCGACACCGCCTGGTACTGACCTACGAGGCGGCGGCCGACCAGATGACCGCCGATCGCATCATCGATCAGATCGTCGGGGCCGTGGCGGTGCCATGAGGTGCTCGATTCACAACATCACCCACCCAAAGGCCGGGCGCCGGTTCGGGCAGGGGCCCGGGGAAGCGAACCGCGCGACTGCCGGCCGCGGCCTTGAGCATCGCTTCGCGCAGATGAGACTCCAACCGAATGAGCCACCCGAGCCCGAGCCCGGCGTTTTCAGTTGAATGACGAAGAACGAATTCTCCCACTTCGACTCAAATCCAATCGTGTGACGACGTGAACCTCTTCCGATCCCGCCCGCCCCGCTATCGCGTTCCCGTCCCTCGCCGTATGCGCGAGTTGGAGATCGTCAGCTCGAAGCTCATCCGGGCCGGCTTCGCCGGGGAGTATCACTCCGCATTTCACGGTCGCGGCATCGAGTTCTCGCAGGTCCGCGAATACCAGCCGGGCGACGACGTCCGCACCATCGACTGGAACGTCACGGCCCGCAGCGGCACGCCGCACGTCAAGGAGTTCGTCGAGGAAAGAGATCTCACCGTCATCGTGGCCGTCGACGTGTCCGGCTCCATGAGCTTCGGGTCGATCGACTGGCGCAAATGCGATCTGGCCACTGAGCTCGCGGCGCTGTTCGCCTACTCAGCCGTCCAGAATGCCGATCGCGTCGGCCTTCTGATCTTCTCCGACTCCGTGCGCAAGTACATAGCGCCCAGGCGAGGCCACGCCCACGCCCAGATCGTGGTGCGCGCCGCGATCGCAGGAACCCGGGAGTGCACCGGCCAGGCTGACCTCCAGGGCGCTTCCAGATTTCTCGATCGGGTCAACAGAAGGCGCTCGGTCATCATCCTGCTCTCCGATTTTCTCGACAGCCATTTCCGAACGACCCTCAGGCGCCTCGGCAGCCGCCACGACGTCATCGCCATCCGCATCTCCGATCCGCGGGAAACGCGACCCCTCGCTCCGGCGCTCGCTCACATCGTCGATGCCGAGACCGGCGCCGTGAGACTCGTCGACCTACGGAAAGGGGGTACGCCGCAACCGGCGCGACCTTCGAAGACGACGGGCGACCCGGTGGCTCGGGAGTTGGGCAGATCGGGAGTGGAGTTGCTCGATGTCTCGACCGCCGCACCGTATGAGCGCGACCTGCTCCGCTTCTTCGGCAGGCGGGGAGTGCGGCGCTGATGCTCGTGCTCCTCCTCCTCGTCGGTGCGCTGCGCGCGACGCACACGCCTGCTGCTCCCACAGTGGGCGACCCGGTCGCGGTTCACTTCGAGATCGCCGGCGATGAGCGGGTGACGCTCGATCGATCGCCGCTGTACGAAGTGATCTCCAGCTCGCGCGATGGTGCGGTGGTGCGAGCGTTCAAGCCGCAACCGGTGGCCTTGAGCGGCCATGTGACCGGCCCTGGTGGTGTGGTCGCCTTCCGGCGACTTACCCTTCCGATGCATTCGGTGCTCCGCAAGGGCGATGACGGAAAGCCGGCGCCGCTCACTCCTCCGGTTGCGATTCCTCCGCCGGTCACTGCCTGGATTGCTCTTGCAGTGGCTGCGGCTGTGGCCGTTGCTGCATGGATCGTTCTCTATCGCATGGGCCGCCGGCCGGCCATCGCGGCTATGGCACAGCCGCCGGCGCCGGATGAAGAGCTCCGGGCAGCCGTGGCCGCGATTCGGAACGAGTCGAGCCTGCGCTGGGCAGCGCTGGCCGATGCGACGCGGCACTATCTGGCGCGCATGGTCCCCCAGCAACTCGGCCACCAGTTGACGACCCGCGAACTGCTGGCGCAGCTCCCTTCGGTCAGCACGTCGACCGAATGGCAGACCCTGGTGCGACAGATCGTCGTGGAGGGCGATCTCGACAAGTTTTCGCCGTGGGGTGCATCGGCGGAGATCGAATCGATTCTGGCCGAGACGCTGCGCGTTCTCCCCTGGCCTTTCCGCGCCTCAGAGCAGGAGGTGGCCGCATGATTCGCCTCGCTTCAATCTTCTGGCTGATTCCTGCGTTGCTGGTGCTGGCGCGCATCGCGATGCTTCTGCGCGACCGGCGTGACCTGCAGGGTGCCTTCACGTTTCCCTCGCTGACCCTCTTTCGCCGCGAGGGATCGATTCGTACAGCGCTTTCCTTCCTGCCCTTTCTCCTCGAGATCATCGGGACTCTGCTTCTCATCGTGGCCCTGGCCCGCCCGCAACGCGTTCTGCGCAGCGCGGCCAACGATCGCTTCGGCATCGACATCGTCATCGCCCTCGACGCATCCGGCAGCATGGCAGCCGAAGATTTCCGGCCGCGCAATCGGTTCGCAGTGGCCAAAGAGATCATCTCCGACTTCATCGACCGCCGGCAGGACGACCGCATCGGCATCGTCACCTTCGGTGTCCGTGCGGCCACCCGAGTCCCGATCACTTACGATCACGATGCCGCGCAAGCCATTCTCAGCCGGGCCCAGGTCGGTGAGAACGGCGACGGCACGGCCATCGGGCAGGCCATCGCGACGGCCATCAATCGCCTGAAGACATCTCAGACACGCTCGCGCATCATCATTCTGGTGACAGATGGCGTGAGCAACTCCGGCTCGATCGAGCCGATCACCGCCGCGGCACTGGCAGCCAGACTGGGCATCAAGGTCTACACGATCGGCGTCGGCAGCCGCGGCGAGGTGATGATTCCGACGAAGGTTCAGAATCCTTTCACCGGCGCCATCGAGACGGTCTATCGGACATTTCGCGCCGACCTCGATGAAGAGACTCTGAACGCCATCGCCAGAATGACCGGGGCCGAATATTTCAGGGCCACCGATCCGAAGAGCTTCAATGCAGTGCTGGCCAGGATCGATTCGCTGGAGAAGAGCCGGCTGGCGGCGCCGAAGCGTGAACATATCGACGAGCTCTATCCGCTCCCGCTGCGTCTGGCCATGGTCCTCCTCACCCTCGGCTGGCTCGTCGGGGAGACGGCTCTCATGAAGGTGGCGGCATGAGCTTTCGTGAGCCGGTGATGCTCTGGTTGCTGCTGGCCGTTCCATTCGCACTCTGGTTCCTGGCCTGGCGAGAGAAGCGACGGGGTGAGATCGCACGACGATTCGTCTCCGAGC
The DNA here is from genome assembly GCA_017883265.1 of Thermoanaerobaculia bacterium. Lineage (GTDB taxonomy): Bacteria > Acidobacteriota > Thermoanaerobaculia > Gp7-AA8 > Gp7-AA8 > JADGNX01. The sequence continues at coordinate 4,439 of JADGNX010000117.1, read as the reverse complement.
GCGTGCGCGGACTCTCGAACGGCATTCGACCGTTGCGGCCGGCACTCCTCGCCACCGGTCTGGCCCTGGCCATCGTCGCTCTGGCCGGGCCGCGCTTCGGCTCGACCGTGGTTCCTGTGGAACAGCGACAGTCGAACAGAATCCTGGTCATGGACGTGTCGGACAGCATGCTGGCCGAGGACGTCGGCGTGTCGCGATGGAGCGCGGCAAGATCGGTCGCGCGCCGGCTGATCCGCGCGCAGCCCGGTCGTATTGCTCTCGTGATTTTCGAATCGTCGGCGCAGACCGTCTCGCCCTTCACTACCGACGGCGAGGCGGTGATCTCGCTTCTCGACTCCATCGAGCCGGGCGAGACGGATGATCCCGGCTCCGATATCGGGGCGGCTCTGACCGCCGCGGAGAAGCTGGCTGAAGCGGATGCCGGCCAGAAGACCGACATCGTGCTGATCAGCGACGGAGAAGATCAGGGACCCCACCTCGAGGTCGCTCTGACACGGGCGCGCAATGACGCGATCCCCATCCACACGGTCGTCCTCGGCAGCGAGCAGGGAGCGAACATCCCGATCCCCGGTGGACCGCTGCGGGACGAGTCGGGACAGGTTGTAATCTCTTCGTCCCATCCGGAGACCATGCGTCACATCGCGTCGGCCACAGGTGGCGAGAACGTGGTGAATCCTGCCACTCCCTCTTCGCTCGCTGTGCTGGGGGCCGGCCCAGCGGCGGGAGGAGCGTCGAAGGTCAGCTGGCTGCACATCCCGATCGAGCGATTTCAGTGGCCCCTGGCTGGGGCCATCGCGTTTCTCCTCCTCGGATCGATCGCCCATCGGGGGGCGGAATGAAACTGGTCATCGTCCTGACCCTGTCGATGATGTCGTTCGGTCTGGCCGACCTGGCGCGCCTCTTTACGCGCGATACAAATGCCGACGCAGCCACGAGAAGGGGAGCGGCGCAGTACGGAAAGCAGAATTACGATCAGGCGCTGCAATCCTTTCGGAAGGCCAGCTCCCTGCATTCCACTCCTCGCTCCGGTTTCAACGTGGCGACGACCGAGATCGCTGCGGGGCAGCTCGAGCAGGGGTCGTCGGACATGGCTGCTGCACTGCGCGATCCGGCGCTGCGGGCCGATGCGCTCTACAACCGGGCGAACAGCGCCCTCTCCGCGAAGTCGTACGACGCCGCCATCCGCGATTACAGCGACTCGCTGCGCCTCCGCCCGTCCAGCCTGTCGGCCAAACGCAATCTGGAGCTCGCACTCGGCCGCAAGGCGCAAGAGGAGAAGAAGCAACAGCAGCAGCGCGGCAAGGGCGGCAAGCAGGGGGAGGGTGGCCAGCAGAAGCCGGCGCCGGACACCGCTCCGAAAGACGCCCCGCAAAGGCAACAGGCGCAGCAGAAATCAGACCGCGCCGATGTCGACTCTCTGCTCCGGTCGATCCAGCAGCAGGAAAACGAAGAGCTCTCTCGCATGCGGAAGGCACGCCCCGAGCCGCGGAAGATCGGCTGGTGAGCGATCGACCTCGAGTGGACCTACGGTGCTTCGAGTGGAGCGGCGGCCGCCTCGGGTGGAGCGGCGGTCGCTTCGGCCGCCGGGGTGGGCGGCCATCCCGGACTTCGCTCGGTCGTCCGAAGCGGGCGCCAATCCCTTGGGCCCTCTCCGCGTGGATCGCCCTCTTCGCCCTGTCCTGTGCCGCCGCGGATGCAAGCGAGCTGTCGGTCGATAAGCGGAGCGTGGCGATGGACGAGACGTTTCACGCTGTGGTTCGGCTGGAAGGGTCATTCGCCAGGGTGGACTCCGTCTCGCTCCCTCTTCGGAACCTCACCTCCGATGGGCCACCGTCGACCTCGTCGGAATTTCAGTTCATCAATGGCTCGTCGTTTCGAACCAAGACCTTCACATTCGTCCTGCACGGAACCGCGCCCGGCCCTGCGCTGGTCGGACCGCTGGTGATTCATGACGAGGACGGGCGGAGCGAGACGCTTCCTCCCGTAGCGGTCCAGATCCTGCCCGACATCCTGGCCGGCTCGAGCGATCCCGAACGGATTCTTTCCGAGCTCCTGGCCACAGGACGCGATCCGGTCTTCGTAGTCGCCGTGCCCGACCGCAAAAGCGCCTGGGTCGGCGAGCAGGTGCTCGTCACCTGGTACCTCTACACGGCGCTCTCACTCAATGATCTGCGGGTGGTCGAGCTTCCGAAGCTGGATGATTTCTGGAGCGAGGAGATCGACGCCCACAATGAGGAATCGCGCCAGGTCATCATCGGCCGCACCGTCATGCAGAGGGCCGCGCTTCGCCGTGTGGCGCTCTTTCCGTTGCACGCCGGTTCGCTCACAGTCGGCACTCTCAAGACTGTCGCTGCCGTCATGAAACGGAGCCGGGAGCCGTTCGATCCCTTCGGACTCTTCGAAGGAAATATGGTCGAGGTCCGTCAGCATTCGGCCTCGATCACGATCGACGCCAGAGCGATGCCGCCAGGGACCGCGGTCGACGCCGTCGGCGACTTCAGCATGACCTGCTCGAAGCCGGTGCAGCGCGCCGGCGGCCCCGTGGTTCTCGACGTCACCGTGAGCGGCAACGGCAATCTTCGCTCAGCACCCCCTCCGCGATTCGAAGCGATGTTCCCGGCCTCGGCCGAGATCGAGAACCGGCCGATCACCGTGAGCTCCACGCCGGCCGGTCTCACCATGCGGCGAACGTGGCGTTTCCTGCTCGATCCGGCAGCGAGTGGACATCTGAGCATTCCTCCGATATCGATGACGACGTGGCGGCCGCTCGGCAGCCGGGAGACGTTGCGCTGCAGCGGCTCGGCGCTCGAGGTCACCCTCTCGCAGAACGCCGGCGCGGCGCCGGCGGGCAATGGTCGCACGGCGCCGTCTTCCGTGAAATCGCTTCCACGGAGGCTCCTCATCCCGGCGGCCGGCACGGCCGCTGGCTTGATGCTTCTCGCGGTCTGGTTGCTGCTGCGCCCTAAGCGGGCAGCGGCGGGAGGGAGGGACGCGGTCGAATCGTGGCTTGGCTCTCCGCGCCGAGCTCCGCGAGACTTGATGGCCGCGCTGGAGCAAAGGGTTCGGGACTCTGGACAGGATCCGCGAGAGCTGATCTCCGCGCCCGGCGAGCCCGGCGATGCCTTCCGGTCACTGGTCTCACTTCTCACGATGCTCGAGCACGATAGGCAGGTCGACGACGCCGATCGCGAGCTGCGAAGGCGGGGCCGCGAATTCTTCGCTGTGCTCACCGCGTCGAAGCGATGAAGGCGAGTGCATAGAAGGGCTCGGCTCTTGCAAAACCTCGAAGAAGGAGATGATCCCCATGAGCTTCCGCGGTCTCGTATTACTCGCTGGTTTGCTCACTCTGGCCGGCTGCGCGACCAACCCGGCAGCGAGGCCTCGAGCGGGGCACCGAATCGTGGTCGAAGTCAGCGCCGACAACCCAAAGGTGTGGGAGGCTGTCATGAACAATGTCGAGAATCTCGAGACAGCGTTCCGAGCCAGCGGAACCTCGATCGAGGTCGTGGGGCTTGGCGGAGGTCTCAGCATGCTTCTCAGCACGAACGGCGCTCAGGCCGAACGGCTCCAGAGACTGTCGGCGGGTGGCGTCGTATTCGCGGCGTGCGAGAACACCATGCGGAAGAAGAACGTCTCCCGCGCCGATCTTTTGCCCTTCGTGACGACCGTCGACTCGGGTGTGGCCGAAGTGGTGAGGAAACAGGAACAGGGCTGGTCCTATATCAAGTCCGGTTTCTAATCGCTCGATGGTCGAACAGCGGATCCTCGAGACGCCGCGGCTGCGGCTGCGGCCGTACGAACCTTCCGACGCCGGGCCGCTCCAGAGGCTGGCGGGATCGCGAGCTGTGGCCGAAGGGACGCTCCTCATCCCGCATCCGTATTCGCTTGCGGACGCCGTCGAGTGGATTGCCTCACGGCCGGAGGCCCTCGAAAACGGCAATCTCGTCTATGCCATCACGCTGCAGTCGTCGTCCGAGCTGGTCGGCGCCATCGGTCTCACTTTGCGGCCGCAACACGGCAAGGGGGAGCTGGGCTACTGGATCGGAGAGCCGTTCTGGGGCCGCGGCTTCGCCACCGAGGCCGCCGGAGCGCTCATCTCGTACGGTTTCGAAGCGTTCGCTTTGAACCGTCTCTTCGCCATCCACTTCGCTCGGAACCCGGCATCCGGCCGCGTGCTCGAAAAGAACGGCATGCGGCATGAAGGCAGTCTTCGGCAGGACATCAGGAAGTGGGATGAGTACGTCGACGTCGAAGTGTACGGGATCCTGCGGAGCGAATGGGAAGGCAGAAAGCTGAAAGCAGAAGGCTGAAGGCAGAAGGCCGTTCACTGAAGGCAGAAGGCGGTTTCACCAGCCGCTAGGCTTTCCCTTGTTCTGCTCGTCGAGCCAGCTCTTGAGCGGCGCGAAATAGTCGAGCATCGCCGTCGCGTCCATCTGCCG
>JADGNX010000401.1 GCA_017883265.1 Thermoanaerobaculia bacterium | reverse complement strand
CCTGACCGACGATCGTGCACTCGCGGATGCCGGTGTCGCTGACGCGGTAGATGCCGTATTTTTCCTGCAGTCCGGCGCATCCCTGGTTTACATCGCCCAGACGTCCGACGTCCTCACCCATCGCCGTCACGTTCGGATAGCGCTTCATCGCAGCATCGAAGCAGGCGTTGATGATCTCGAAGCCGTTCAGTACCGGAGCGTCGCCGGCATAGGCAGCCTTCACCTCGGCAACAGACAGAGCGCTCTGGGACGATTCGCTGTACAAGCCGGAACCATAGCGCTGGCCGTTGAGTCGATCCTGCTCTCGGCGCCACGCGACGATCTCGTCGCGCCGCTCGAAATCCGCCGGACCGGCGGCATACAACGCGCTGGCCAGGGCGCGCATGAGGTCGCGCCGGAAAGGAGCCTGCACCCGAAGGAGCTCGGAGCGGATCTGCTCGAGCGCCTGGCGCCTGCCGGGAAGGGAAGCCGCCATCGACTCGAGGAAATCGGCCACTGTCTGCAGCTCCGCGTCGATCGGCGCGCGATACGCGCTCCACGCCTGTCGCTGGGCCTGGCGCACGTGATCGCGCTCCTCCCCTTCCAGTGCGTCGAGCTCGGCGGGCTGCGCGATTCCCTGCCCGACCATCCACTCCCGCATCTTGCGGACGCAGTCGAACTCCGCCTCCCAATCGAGCCGCTCTTTCGACTTGTAGCGCTCGTGGCTGCCTGAGGTCGAGTGCCCCTGTGGCTGAGTCATCTCGATGACGTGCAGAATGGCAGGAACATGCTCGCTCCGGGCGATGCCGGCGGCATTGAGGTAGGTCTCACAAAGCGCCGCGTAATCCCACCCCCTGACGGTGTGGACGTCGAAACCGTTTTTCGAGCCGCCGGTTCTCTGAAAGCCGCGCAGCAATTCCGAGAGGTCACCCTTGGTGATCTGGAACTCGTTCGGCACCGAGATTCCGTAGCCGTCATCCCAGATCGAGATGAGCATCGGGATCTGCAGAACGCCGGCCGCGTTGATCGACTCCCAGAACATCCCTTCGGCGCAACTGGCGTTCCCGATCGTCCCGAACGCCACTTCGGCGCCGTCGCGCGAGAAATTCGCCGCCATCGGGCCGATCTCCTTCAGCTCGCGATAGAGCTTGGAGGCGTAGGCCAGGCCGACGAGGCGTGGCATCTGCGATCCGGTCGGCGAGACGTCGGCCGACGAGTTGTACATCTCGGTGAGGTTCTTCCAGCTCCCGTCGGCGTTGAGCGAGCGGGTGGCGAAGTGTCCGTTCATCGAGCGCCCGGCCGAGGAGGGATCGGCCTCGACGTCGGTATGCGCGTAGAGCTGGGCGAAGAACTCGACGACGTTGGAGGCGCCGAGGGCGAACATGAAGGTCTGGTCGCGATAGTAGCCGGAGCGGAAGTCGCCCTTGCGGAAGGCGCGGGCCATGGCCACCTGCGCCACCTCCTTGCCATCGCCGAAGATGCCGAACTTGGCCTTCCCGGTCAGCACCTCCTTGCGGCCGAGGACGCTGGCCTGACGGCTGCGATAGGCGATGCGATAGTCGTCGAGAATGCTCTCGCGCGTGAACTGCGTACGAGCGCTCTGCTGCGTTTGTTCTGGTGAAGGCACCGTTCGATCTCCGGAGTGATTCGAGGTCAGAGTTTTACGGCCCGAAGGACTACCCTGAAAGCGGAAATTCCGAAGGGAATCGTAGCACGCGCGGGAGGGGCGAAGCGCCTGCGGCGCGGGGGGCCGGCATTGCCCCAGCTCCACCGCGGCTGCGGCGCGGGGATCAAGGACCTATCCAAACATATTTGAAACCTGAGAGTCAAAAACCGGGGTCGGGCTCGGGCTCGGGCCCGGGAAAGGCCGCTGCGCTCGGCGACCCACTGAATGAACCACCCGAGCCCGCACCCGAGCCTGCGCCCGGCTCTTGTCGTTAAACTCTGAGAGAGGAATCCGCAGACCTGGGTTGCAAGAATCTACCTCTGCTCCATCCTCGCTCCCCTCGCGAGCTCGCCGAGCGACAGCAGAAAGAGAATCAAGAGGCCCGACGTCACTGCTACTGGCGCAACCGCGGCTCGTGAGAGTCTCGTGGCAATGGACCATGGGTCGATGGCAAGGGCGCTGAGGGCGAGGAGCGTCGCACTCCGGACAGCTGCGACGTGAGTCAATCCACGGGTGGCGCTCATGACACGGAAGCGACCTTTGCCGAGGAGTGCAATGGCCGACGGAAGAGCCAGCAGGATGTAATGCAGCCAGACGAGCCCGGCAGTCATGAGGTAGATGAGAGCGCCGACGCCAACCACGAGCTGCCCTTTGCGATGCTCGTCGATGCCAGTGCGTCTTCCGAGGGCCAGAGCGCCGGCTGCGAGTGCCGTGAGAAAAGCAGCGGAGAGAGCGGAGACAAGGGGGCCGGAGCGCTGAACGAGCGAAAGAAGAGGAGCGACGTTCCCTGCCGACCGTGGGAGGATGGTGGTCGCAAGCTCCGTGGCCGCGATCCGCCATTGAGCCCAGCAGCGCCACGATCCGAAGACAAGGCCGCTGACCACCATGGCCGATCCGGCGCCCAGCAGCGCGCCCGCTGCGATTCGCCTCGCCGAGCCACGGTCCCCCGTCAACCACTTACCGATGAGGAGCAGTGGGACGATGAGGAGCAGGTTCGGTTTGAACGCAGCCGTGATGGCGAAAAGTGCGCCGGAAGCCACATCGAGCCTCGGCGCATCGCCGATCGATAGCATCGAGATCCCCGCTGCAAGCATGAGGAGTTGAATGGCGTTGACGTTCGCCACTCGCACTTCCGAGTCCAGCGGCTGATAGAGGAAAAGAACGAACGCCAGGAGAAGAAGAGACCAGCGGAGATGAAGCCCGGCTGTTCTCCCGAGAAGGAGGATGCTGATGCACATGGCCATGAGCGAGAGCGCACGGTAGAGCTGGTAGGAGGTCTCGTAATCGGGGCCGAAGAGTGCAAAAGCGGAGTAGAGAAAGGGAGTCGAAAATGTCTCGACCCTCGATCGCTGGCGCGTCGCGAGTCGCAACCGCTGCCCTGCTTCGGGAAGCGCCGCTCTCGCCTGGCCGTCGCCGGCCAGAGCCTCCCGGCCGTCGGCGC
>JADGNX010000116.1 GCA_017883265.1 Thermoanaerobaculia bacterium | reverse complement strand
GCCGACGCTGATCTCGTCGACGTTCGGCGATTTGATGGAGCTGAGGATTTTCTGTGTGAATCCCGGGAAGCTGCTACCGGCCAGAAGTCCGGTTGCGTTGATGCCGCAATGGCCCGAGCTGTCGCACATCTGGGTGTTGAACCAGTTGAAGAGGGTTGTCAGCGCGGCCTGCGGTCCCTGCGGCGTGCCGATGATGTTGCCCTGCGCATCGAGCTGGTTGACGCCAGGTCCGTTGTAGAACCACTGGAACAGCGCCGGTGTACCGGCCGCGTTGCCGAAGCCGCCTGCATTTCCATCGGTGATCTTCGAGACGTAGCGGGCAAAACCGGCGTCGACGCGGTCGCGGCCATTGCCACGAATGTCCCAGAGCGCTCCCAGGCGCGGGCTGAAGCCGCTGTCATCCGAGACGACGTTACCCGTCGCGTCGCGCGCGTTATTCTTGTCGTAGCGCACGCCGACGTTCAGGTTGAGCCGGCTGTTGAGGTTCCACTTGTCGTTGAGGAAGATCCCTGTGTTGTTGAAATGATCGCCGCTCGAGTTGGACAGGATGGGCCTGTAGTTGATGACCGTGTTGTTAGGGGTGAAGTGCGCGTACGGCGTCGGGTCACCCGGCAGGAACGTTGCGGTCCCTGTGCTGCTGATGGTGAAGTTGCTGGCCGACTGGTTGTTATTGACCAGACGGGTCTCCTTGTACAGCTCGCCGCCGACCACGAAGTCATGGTTGCCCATGCCCTGCGTATTCATGAAGTAGTGGCCCTTGGCGCTGGCCTGATCGCTGTTGCGGTCTTCCGGCGTGCAGACACCGCAGAACACCGGCGCGTTGAAGCGGGCGTTCGTATCGGAGATCCAGGTGCCTTTGATCTGATCGGTAAAGAGTCCGCCGCTGCCGACAAAGGCGAACTTCTTCTGCGAGAGCTGGCCCTCGATGAGCAGGTTCGATGTGAGGACGCCGTTGTAGGCGATGGCCTTGAGGCTGTTGGGGAGCTGGCGCTGTGTGACGATCGATGCGGTGTCGTAGATCGGCGCGAAGAAGTTGTTGTTCTCGGTCGTCTTCACGTTGAGATACGAGGCGACGAGAGTGTGTTTGTCGGTCAGATTGCCGGTGAACTTTCCTTCATAACGATTCTCGTCGATCGTATTGAGGAAACTGATTGGGGAAAAGTTCTTGGCGCCAACGCCAGCAGCCAGAGCGTTGAAGCCGTTCGCCGGGGCGCCTTTGGTATAGCGGCCAGCGCCGAAGAACCAGATCCGGTCCTTGATGGCAAAGCCGCCGAGGGTTCCTTCATAGATGTTGGAGATCTTGTTCGGATGAAGGGGCTCCCCGACGAAGGCGGTATTGGCAACCCAATCCGGATTGTTCGAGGTGTCTCGCAGCGAGCCGGTGAACTCGTTGCCGCCCGATTTGGTCAGCGTGGAGACCACGCCGCCGGTGAAACGGCCGTACTCGGCGGAGATGCCGCCGGTGAGAATGGTGGTCTCCTGAATGGCATCTTCGATGAAGAGGTTGTGCGGTTGTCCGCGCAGATTCTCGCCCACCACCACGCCGTTGACGAGGAAAAGGTTGTCGTACGAGGGAGCGCCCGACAACATGAGCTGCTGGTTCGGGCCGTTTGCGTTCACGCCGGGGGCCAGAAGCACGGTATCGCGTACATTGCGGCGGACCGGAAGCAGGGCGATCTCCTTCTGGTCGAAGTTGCGCGCCACCTCCGTCGTCTCCAGTACGGCCGGAGTCCTCGCCGTCACGGTGATCGCCTCGGCCACGCTGCTGACCTTGAGATCGACGTCAGCGCGGCTGGGCGTGGCCAGCTGGAGGTCGACGCTTCGGGTTACTTTGCGCATTCCCTCCAATTCCATGGTCACCGTGTACAGGCCCGGAGGCAGAGACGGGAAGTTGTAGCCGCCACCGTCACCAGTGATCGCGGTGCGAGACCCTTGCAGCGCCGGTGAACTGACTGTTACGGTGACGCCCGGGAGTGCTTTGCCGTCGGTTCTGACGGTGCCGCTGAGTGACGACGTCGTCCCAATGCCCTGTGCGTACGCGCTGAAGGCGATTGTAAACAACGCTAGTAAAAGTACTGCGAGCCGCTGAAGCTTCATTTGCCCTCTCCTCAGTTGTGGTTGAAAAGATTGGCTGCTCCGCGCACATCGAGGAACGCGAAGCAGCCGGGATTACAACAGACTGTCCTACACCACGCTCATTCCCTCACCCGCTCGGACGACCCCAAGTCGCCCGCCGTTGCCCAGGACGGCTCGCGCACTGCAGCCCTTGCGTGGCCGGATGTGCGAGAGCGGAGAAGGGAGAAGAAATTAAGACGATTACGGTAATGAACCTGTTTCGCTGCACGTGAGTTGCCGATTGATGAAAACTCGGAAACCTCTGGTACGACGGCCCTTGGAGGAATTGCAGCCGCGGAGAATGCCCGGACAATCCGGGAATCCGTTTTTTTTGTTCTGAGAATTGAATCGCGATCGTAACAGGACGGAAATTGAGGCGAATCTTAACCATTCCGGAAATGGCGAGAGATTACGGTTTCGTCATGATTCGTCCGCGGATCGAGCGTGCCGAAAGCCTGGCCGAGGGACAGCCAGAGAAGCGTCCTGGCCGGCTGTCCGCGTGTCTGCTACCGGCTCATGGCGCGGTAACGGATCCGGTGCGGCTGGTCGGCCTCAGCGCCGAGGCGCTTGTGCTTGTCTTCTTCGTACTCCGAGTAGTTTCCGTCGAACCAGTAGACCTGGCTGTCGCCTTCGAAGGCCAGGATGTGGGTGGCCACGCGATCGAGAAACCAGCGGTCGTGACTGATGATGATGGCGCAGCCGGCGAAGTTCTCGAGCGCCTCTTCGAGAGCGCGCATGGTGTTGACGTCGAGATCGTTAGTCGGCTCGTCCAGGAGAAGCACGTTGGCCCCCTCCTTGAGCATCTTCGCCAGGTGAACGCGATTGCGCTCGCCGCCGGAGAGGATGCCGACCTTCTTCTGCTGGTCCTGTCCCGAGAAGTTGAAGCGCGCCACATAGGCCCGCGATTGCATTTCCTTCGATCCGAGCAGCACGAGGTCGCTGCCGCCTGAGATCTCCTCGAAGATGGACTTGTCGGGATCGAGGGTACGGCTCTGGTCGATGTAGGCGAGCTTCACCGTGTCGCCGATGGTGATGGTGCCGCCGTCCTGCTTCTCCTCGCCGATGATCATCCGGAAGAGCGTGGTCTTGCCCGCGCCATTCGGGCCGATGACGCCGACGATTGCGCCGCGCGGAATCTTGAAGCTCATGTCGTCGACCAGAAGATGATCGCCATACGCCTTGCGCACATTGTCCGATTCGATGGCGATGTTGCCCAGGCGCGGACCGGAGGGAATGTAGATCTCCAACTCGCTGATCTTCTGCGAGGTCTCCTCATTGAGCATGGTCTCGTATGCCGTGATGCGGGCCTTTCCCTTGGCGTGGCGGCCCTTCGGGGACATCCGGATCCACTCGAGCTCGCGTTGAAGCGTCTTCTGGCGCTGCGACTCCGACTTTTCTTCCTGCTTGAGGCGATTCTGCTTCTGCTCGAGCCACGAGGAGTAGTTTCCCTGCCATGGAATGCCCTGCCCGCGATCGAGCTCCAGGATCCATCCGGCCACGTTGTCGAGAAAGTAGCGGTCGTGGGTGACGGCGATGACCGTGCCCGGATATTTCTGCAGATGCTGCTCGAGCCAGCCGACCGACTCGGCGTCGAGATGGTTGGTCGGCTCGTCCAGCAGCAGAATATCGGGCTCCTGAAGGAGCAGCTTGCAAAGCGCCACGCGGCGTCGCTCACCCCCCGACAGCACCGACACGGGAGTCTCGCCGGAAGGGCAGCGCAGAGCGTCCATGGCCATCTCCAGCTTCGAATCGAGGTCCCAGGCACCCGCGGCGTCGAGTTTGTCCTGCACCTTGCCCTGGCGTTCGAGGAGCTTGTTCATCTCCTGGTCCGACATCGGCTCGGCGAAGCGGGCATTGATGTCGTCAAACTCCGCGAGCAGATCGACGGTCTCCTGCACGCCCTGCTCGACGATTTGCCGGACGCTCTTCGTCTCGTCGAGCCGGGGCTCCTGCTCCAGGAATCCGATGGTGTAGCCGGACGAGAGAATCGTCTCGCCGAGGAATTCCTTGTCCGTGCCGGCGAGGATGCGCAGGAGCGAGCTCTTACCCGATCCGTTCAACCCGATGACACCGATCTTGGCGCCATAAAAGTAAGAGAGGTAGATGTCCTTGAGGACCGGCTTCTTGTCGTGGAACTTCGAGACTCCAACCATGGAGTAGATGACTTTGTTCGGAGCAGGAGTGGCCATAGGGGGCGCATCTTAAGTCGGAAACCAGAAACCAAACCAGAAACCAGAAACCAGAAACCAAACCAGAAACCAGAAACCAGAAACCAGAAGGCGGAAGGCGGAAGGCGTTCACGGAAGGCAGAAGGCCGTTCACAGAGGCAGAGGCAGAAAGCGCGGTGGATTCAAGGCCTCAGACAATGAAAATGAAGAGGAAGGTAAAGCCGAGAGCATTTCTGGTTTCTGGCTTCTGGTTTCTGGTTTCTGGTTTCTGCTTTCTGCCTTCTCAGTGCACCTGCTCGGAGTAGCCGCCGGCGAGAACGGAGAAGGGCTTCCGAAATTCAGCTTCCGCAACCGTCTCGAATGATACGACCACCAGCGTCTGGTCGTCCTCGGGCGGACGATTGCGGGTGAATCGCTTGACCGACTGCAGCAGCGCCTTCTTGATGTCTTCGGCTGACCCGTCACAGGAGTCCATCAGCGTTCGCTCGAAGCGCTCGAAGCCGAACGGTTCGCCATCGTCGTCGACCGCTTCGATCAGACCGTCGCTGTAAAGAATGAGGCGGTCGCCTGCCTCGAACTCGACGTCCAGCTCGCGGAACGGATCGCGCCGTCGCACCCCGAGCGGGAAGCCCCAGGAAGAGAGTGCTTCCAACCGGCGCTCGCGAGCGCGGTAGACATATGGATCGAGGTGGCCGGCCGACGAGAAGCGGAGCCTTTGGGTTCGCGGATCGAGAAGGCCGAAGAAGAAGGTCATGAGGATCCGCTTCGGCGCAGTCCTGATGACGATCTCATTGAGCACTTCCATGACGGCGCGTGGCGAGGCGTCGTAATCGACCTGCACCAGCAGCGCGGCCTTGGCCATGGCCATGACGATTCCGCTGGTCAGTCCGTGTCCGGAGACATCTCCGAAGGCGATTCCGATCTCGCCGCTGGGTTGCGGAAGAAAGTCGAAGTAGTCGCCGCCGATCTCGGTCGCCGCGCGATAGTGGGAGGCGAATGATGCGCCGTCCACATCAGGCGAATCGACCGGCAGGAGGGCGGATTGAATGCGGTTGGCGGCGTCGATCTCCGCCTTGACCCGCTCGCGCTCGACGATCCGTTTGACGTGCCCGGCCAGATCGTCGTACGCGTAGACCACCTCGCGCTCGGTCATGAGCCCGGAGATGGCCCAGATCAGGAGGGCCGTGAGAGGCGTTGCCAGGACGATCAGAGCGACCACGTGCGGATGCTCCGCGCTGTGGCGGATATACGGGAGGAACCCCATGAGCAACGTGGCGGAGAAGAGGGCCGTGGCCGTGGCCAGGAGGTCGTACGCCAGGAAGATCGCAGCACAGGCCAGGATGCCGCCGAAGCCGAACAGATAGCGCGCGACATCGGGCCCGATGGGAGGCTCGAGGCCGCCTGCGATGACTCCGAGGACCGCCGCGACGACGATCCCGACGGCGAGTTTACGGCGGCGGCTGAAATAAGCCAGAACGAAGAGAATGACGGTGACAGGAATGAGAATCGAATCCATCGCCGCGGACAGAAGAACGGCGATCGGTCCGCCGAGGGAGAGCAGGTATTCATCGGCGGACGAGAAGGCCGGACGAGCGTAGCCCATCCAGACCGGGATAGCGGCTAAGAGCAGAGTGGCTGCGGCGACGCCGGGCGAGGTCAGGAGCCCGCGGAGCACCGAGCGACCCACGGTAGCGTTCACGGCATCGCGACGGAGCATGGCATCGAACGAAGCCAGCCGTTCTCCCCAGCGCTCGCGCGCGTAACTCTCGCCAACGGACCAGGCGAAGAATACGAGCACGGCCACGGGAAGGTCGTAGAAGAGAAACTTGAACGACATGACGGCCCAGGAGGTCTGCTGGGCGTCGACCCCGTTGCCGAAACCGGTTCCGACCGAAGAGCTGCCGCAAATCAGCACATCCATGACCAGCGACAGCGCGATCATCGCGCCGAAGAGAAACGCGCCGGTGCCCACTCCCACTTCGCCCGCGTGGTACTTGCGAAGGAAGATGATCAGCAGGATGAGGAGCAGGGAAAAGATCGATCCGAATCGAATGAACGTCGTCAGTAGCTCCGACCCCTCGGAGCGGTAGGGGTGGCCGTCCGCATACTCCTCGTTCGGTGCCCAGCCGGCGAACTGATCTCCGATGAAGTAGACATTGACGAAAAAGGCCACCTGGCCGGCATTGAAGTTCGTCGGGATGCGGTAGCGGAAGGCCCAGTCGGTGCGTCCGCTCAGAACGGTAGGACGAGCCGATTCGAATTGCGGAGAGATGACGCCGGTGAGCTGATGCGTGCGAAGAAAAGCATCGGCCAGAGGGCGCAATTGCGCTTCCGTGGCGTGGGCGCCGATCGTCTCCATGCGGCCCCGGAGGCGGGCCCCGACGATCTCGCCCCACTGGCCGCCGACAAAGACGTCTCCGTAGGGGGGGAACTTCTCGAGTCCGCGCCGGAAGTAGGTGACATGGAACCAACCCATCTCCGGGCCGACCACCGGATCGGCATAAGCCTGACGGCGGCGTTCCGGCTTGTTCCGCAGCTCTTTATCCATGATGGGAGAGGTATCCCACGTGATGGCGCTCCAGGCTTTATCAACCGGGATGCCCACCTGACGGGCCGCGACGTCAGCGCGCTGTTGCGCCTCTCCGCGCGTAATGCGGATCTTCGGAGGCTCGACATAATCGAACTGCGGCAGCAGGAAGGCCAGTAGCACAATGCCCGCTGCGAAAGCGAAATAAGGGGCGAAGCGTTTCATTGATGGTTGCATGATACCCGTTGCCGTGCCTGCTGATGGTCGTGGCGGCCGCTGTTCTCCGTACGTTTTCCGAACGGCTCGGTTTCAGCCTGTAGCACAGACACTTCTTGACAACTTCTGTCTGTGCTACAGCAGACGTCTCTGTCCGGGACTGCGGGCCGCGCGCTGAATTCGTTACTATGGGGCGATGCCGGGACAGGCCGATGAGTCGCGCGCTGCGACGACCGCACTGGTCGTCCTCACGCTGATCAATCTCTTCAATTACGTCGACCGTTTCGTCATCGCCGCGCTCGTGGAGTCTCTCAAGAAATCGGAGCTCGCGCTATCGGACACCCAGCTTGGAGCGCTCTCGACCGGCTTCATCCTTGTTTATATGGCTACCTCGCCCGTCTTCGGCACGCTGGGCGATCGCAAGCGGCGGCCGCCCCTGGTGGCGGTGGGTGTCGCCATCTGGAGTCTGGCCACTGCCGCCGGAGGCCTGGCCCACAGCTTCGCGGCGCTCTTCGCCGCCCGCTCCACAGTCGGAATCGGCGAGGCGGCGTACGGCACAATCGCGCCCGCTATCCTGGCTGATCACTACCCGATCGAGAAGCGGGGACGGATCTTCTCGATCTTTTTTGCGGCGATCCCCATCGGCTCTGCGGCCGGTTATGTCCTCGGCGGCCTGATGGATCAACGGTTCGGATGGCGCGCGGCTTTTTTCATCGCCGGCGCTCCCGGCCTTTTGCTCGCGCTCCTCTGTCTCTCTCTTTCCGATCCCGAACGCGGACGCCACGACGCTCCGGATCTCGGGCCGCGTCTGCGCGGCGTCGCGACCTACGCCCACCTGCTCCATAACCGTCAATACGTCCTCACAGTGCTCGGGTACGCCGCATACACCTTCGCCCTCGGCGGCCTGGCGTTCTGGGCACCGACGTTTCTCTCACGCGTTCGCGGAATGCCGCGGCACGAGGCAACGGTGACGTTCGGCGCGATCGTCGTCGTTACCGGCTTTGCCGGAACGTTCGCGGGCGGTTGGGCCGGTGATTTCATGCTGCGCTGGACCCGGCAGGCGTATCTGTGGCTGTCCGGTGTCACCGCCCTCATCGCTGCGCCGGTCGCCTGGATCGCCTTCAACAGTGCCAATCGCTCGGTCTACCTCGGCGCGATGGCCGTGGCCGAAGTGCTGATCTTCGCCTCCACCGGTCCAATCAACTCAGCCATCGTCAATCTCGTCTCTCCGACCGAGCGCGCCAGCGCAGTGGCTCTCTCGATCTTCGCCATCCATCTCCTCGGCGACGTCCCATCCCCGCCACTCATCGGTGCGATCTCCGACGCCCGATCGCTCTCCACTGCGTTTCTCATCATCCCGGTCGCGATTCTCATCGCCGGACTGATCTGGTGCTACGCAGCGTGGAGAGGAAGAGTGAAGGGTGAAGGGTGAAGAGTAAAAGAAGAGTGAAAGAAGAGCGTCAACAATGAATTGCAATCATGAAATGAGTTTCTATTGAGATTCAGCGGCCCTTCTTTCACTCTTCACTCCTCACACTTCACTCTTTCGTTGATCACGCGCTTTCTGTCCTTCGCTCTCCGGCTCTTCTTCCGCGAGATCGAGGTCGTTGGTGCCGAGAACGTTCCCCTGGATGCGCCGGTAATCTTCGCGGTCAATCATCCAAACGGACTGGTCGATCCGCTCTTCCTTCTGACGTTCGCGCCCCGTCCGGTCTCGCTGCTGGCGAAGGCTCCTCTCTTCCGCATGCCGGTGGTCGGCTTCATCATTCGGAAGCTCGGCTCGATCCCGGTCTATCGTAAGTCCGACAATGCCGACACGACGAAAAACCGGGAGACCTTCGCGCGGGCGGCCGAGCTGCTGGCGCGCGGGGGCAGCATCGGAATCTTTCCCGAGGGCACCACGCACAGCGACCCGAAGCTGCGGGACCTCAAGACCGGAGCGGCGCGGATCGCCCTCGGCGCCGCCGGTTCGGACCGTGACCGGCCTGCGGTTCAGATCGTTCCCACCGGCATCTACTACTCCTCGAAGCAGACGTTTCGCAGCGCGGCGCTCGTGTCGTTCGGCGTTCCCATCGAAGCGCCGCCGGGCGAGATCGACGAGGCCGGCGAACCGAAGGCGCTCGCCGTGGAGCGCCTCACGCGCGAGGTTGAGCAGGGATTGGCGCGGGTGACGCTGCAGGCGGAGTCGCACGAAGCGATGGATCTGGTCGCGCGCGCGGAGCGGATCTTCTCATCGGGCTCGTCCTTCTCGGTTGCGGATGAGTTGGAGCTGCGGCGCCGGTTCGTCAAGGGCTATCACGATCTGCGCGAGCGCGATCCGTCGGCGATCGACGCTCTTCGATCCTCGATCGATCAATTCGAGGCGGAGCTCGGAGAAGCGGGGCTCGACGCAGAGGAGCTCCGTCTGCCGGCCCGCGGGGCCACAATCCGCTTCGCCGGCCGGGCCCTGTTGTTTCTCATCACTGTTCCGATCGCGGCTGCCGGCCTCGTGATCAGCTATGCGACGTATCGGTTCATCGGCTTTCTGGCCCGCCGATTCTCGGGCAGTGAGGATGAGCTGCTGGCGACGTTCAAGTTCGTCGGCGCGATCTCGCTCTATCCGATGACCTGGATGGTCGAGGCACTGGTGGTGTGGCACTACTGGTCGACCACTGCAGCGATCTTCTTCATCATCGTCGCCCCGGCCGCCTCGTACGCCGCTGTCTGGGTATTCGAGCGGATCGATCACATCGTCGGTCGCACCCGCGCCGTGTCACAGCTCCTCCGCAGCCGTACCGCGTACCTTCGACTGGTGGCGCAGCGACAGACGATCCGCGACGAGATCGTCGCCGTGGGGGAGCGGCTGGGCTATGGGGAGTGATAAGGCCAACGCTTCCAGGACACTGACGGATTTCATGAGGGCTAGCGATCGTCCAGGCGATCGGTTTAGAGCTTCTCGACGCCTGCGAGCCGCGGAGCGGCGGCGTCTCCGTAGCCCAGCGCGTCAGGGTCTGTTGCCCAACTCGTTCCGCGCATGTGCGGAGACCTTCCCCGACCCCTGCCGGGGTCGACTGTCCTT
>JADGNX010000400.1 GCA_017883265.1 Thermoanaerobaculia bacterium | reverse complement strand
CGGGATTAGTCCACATTGATGCTTTCTGTAAAGAGAGGCGGGGGCCTCCCTCGTTCTGCTCTCGCGGCTTCTTCGACATCCACCCGGGGTTACCAGCTCCTCGATTTCACCTCGGAGCGGCGGTCAGTGGGGACGGAGCTTCTGCCTCCGCTCCAGGCTGAGAACAGAAGCTGCGTCCCCGATTTTCTGCGCTCCCGCGCGTTTGCCGCCTTACCCTTTCGGCTCCTTCGTCAGATCGGCGGTGATCGTTCCTGGATTCGCTCCCTTGCCGCGAAGAAGGGTGACCGCTTCCTGGTGTCCGCCGCGAACCGCTTCCGACAGGGCAGTCCTCCCGTCGTTGGCCCGCGCGTCGATCTCCGCCCCGTGCGCCAGGAGCAGCTCGATGAGGTCGACGCGGCCGAGGAGGGCCGCTTCGTGGATCGGCGCGAATCCGAGCGATTGCCGTACCAGCACGTCGGCTCCATGGTCGAGGAGCAGCTTCGCCGTCCCGATTTCACCCGGCAGCAGAGCCGTCTGCAGCGGGGTGTTCCTGAATTGCGAGCCGGCGCGCGATTCGATGTTGGCACCATGCGCCAGCAGCACCTCGACCGTCGCCGTGTTGCCGGCGAACGCAGCGACATGGAGCGCTGTCCAGCCGAACGGGTTCCGGACTCGAACCGCGGCCGGATCGCTCTTGAGCAGCTCCTCGAGCGCCGGGCCGCTGCCGAACGCAGCAAGGTCGAAGAGATCCATGGCCGGGCTTTCGGCCAGAAGCAACTCCAGCACGGGATTGGACCGGCGTCCGGCAAAGCCGTTTTTTCCGGAGATGAAGAGCGCGACGAGCGCGGCCGAGCGCCCGTCCTTCGTCTTCGCCATGGCCAGGGTCCGATTGCGCTCCAGCATGGTCCGCACCGTGGCCAGCTCATTCGAGTTGACCGCCTTGAGAAACGACGCCCGCTCGTCCTCCGAGAACGATGCGTCGCCACCCAGGAGCGGCACGGCCAGAAGCGCTGTAGCCAGAAATGCTTTCGTACCTTTCATCATCGTCTTCCTCCTCCGGTGCAAGGTAGGCCGGCGGCACGGATCGCACATGTGCCGGTTGGCGCAAGCTCGATCCATGACTTCCGGCCTATGCGCCGGACCCCGCAAAGTGCGACGATGACCCGATGATGGAGCAGCGCATGGTCCGCTACGGTGGCCTCGCCGTCTGGTTGATGGTCGGTGTTCCCCTCCTCATCGACCACGCCGCCGCTGCGGACCGCATGACCGGCTGGGCGGTGGCGTTCGTCACATTCGGGGTAGTCCTCGCTCTGCATGACAATCTCACGGCACGAGAGCGAGTGGCGGCGCGCGCTCTCGAAGTAGCCTGCGTAGTGGCCGTGGTGCTCCTTCTCTGCAACGGATTCGAGGGAGCGCTCCTGGTCCTCATCGCCATGCAACTGGCTCGTGATGAGACCAGGCGCACGGCGCTCATCTGGATTGGCGTACAGACTCTCCTCCTCTTTGCGGCTATCTCCTTTCACTGGACGCCGCGAGCCGCGTTGATGCTGGCCCCGCCCTATCTCGGATTTCAGCTCCTGGTTTTCTTCCTGGTGGAGAGCGTCGGCAACGAGCGTGAAGCGCGCAACGAGATCGCTCGCAACAACGCCGAGCTTCGGGCCATGGCGCAACTCCTGGCCGACAGCAGCCGGCTGGCCGAGCGCCTCCGCATCGCCCGGGACCTTCACGACAGCGCCGGACATCACCTCGGCGCCTTGTCGCTACATCTCGAAGCGGCACTTCAGCGCAGCGATCCCTCCGCGCGCCAGTCCATTGCCACCGCCCGCGCTCTGGCCTCCAGTCTGCTCATCGATATCCGGGCCATGGTCGCGGAGACGGCTTCGCAGGAGGGTGTCGATCTCGAGGAAGCGCTGCGCACGCTGGTAGCCGACGTGCCGCGCCCGCGTGTTCATCTATCGGTCAGCGAAGGCCTCCGCGTCGACGATCCGGAGCGAGGCCATGTCGTCGTGCGCTGCGCACAGGAAATCGTCACGAATGCCGCGAAACATTCAAAGGCCGAGAACCTCTGGATATCCGTCGCCGAATCGATGGATGGAGTTCTCCGGATCGAGGCGCGCGATGATGGCGCCGGTGTCGATTCGCTGATCGAAGGCTTCGGTCTTCGCGGGATGCGCAGCCGGGTCGAGAGCCTCGGCGGCGAGCTGCGCATCGCCACATCCGCAGGCAGCGGCTTCGGCCTGACCGCCCTCGTGCCCCAGTCGGGATCGCGCTGAATGATCCGGGTCTTCGTGGCCGACGACCAGGCTCTGGTCCGTCAGGGTATTCGAGCTCTTCTGACTCTCGACCCCGATCTGGCCATCGTCGGCGAAGCGACGGACGGCGATGAAGCAGTCGCTCTGATCACCATCGAGAAGGTCGACGTCGTCCTCCTCGACATTCGCATGCCCAAGAAAAACGGGCTCGACGTTCTGCGCCACCTCGCAGCTCGCAACGATCTCCCACCGACCATCGTCCTGACCACCTTCGAAGATGCCGAGGTGGTGCTCGAAGCAATCCGCGCCGGCGCCCGCGGCTTCCTCCTCAAGGACATCTCGTTCGAGCAACTGGTGCGAGCCATCCGTGCGGTCGCCTCGGGATCCACCGTCTTTCATCCGGCGCTGACCCAACGCCTCGTTGAGAGCCGCGCGCAGCTTCGTCCCTTCGACAGCCTCGATCGACCAGACCCTCTAACCGACCGCGAGATCGAGGTCGTCCGGCTCATGGCCGCCGGCTACAGCAACCGGGAGATCGCCCATGCTCTCGGCACCGCCGAAGGGACCATCAAGAACCACGTCTCGAACGTGCTCTCCAAGTTCGGAGTTCGCGACCGGACGCGAGCCGTGCTCAAAGCGCTCGAGAGCGGCGTGCTGTAGATACTTGACGCTCAAGTCTGAGAATTTCTCTCTCAGAGTCAAAGACCGGGCTCGGGCGCGGGCGCGGGCACGGGTAGCTCACTCGGTCGGGCGGCGGGATTTGATGAGTTTCGTTGGTGTCCAATCGGCAATCCCCGATCGTTTCTTTTCTCGCAGAAAGATGATCGTGTGGAGGGACCGGGATATTCAATCCCGCGAACCTGCTT
>JADGNX010000017.1 GCA_017883265.1 Thermoanaerobaculia bacterium | reverse complement strand
CGTTCCAGCGGGAAGTGGCGCCGCTTCCGGCCCCTTGGACCAGCCTGACATTAGGCGAGCCGGCCATAAACGCAAGAATATTGTGAAATTCAGGATTGCCCGGCATTCGCGGGTTGCACCCTCAGCCGCCGTGAGCCATGGTGATCCGGTGAGCGATTCCACACGTCCCGCAGAGAGCGGCAGCCGGACCACGCTCGTGCTGCTCTCCCTCATCCTCGTCGTGGCAGCCGTTCTGGGATGGCAGGCTTATCGCGCCGATCAGAATCATCGCGGAGTGGCCGAGAGAGTCGTCCTTGATTACGTGAAGATCGCTTCCGCCGAGCTTCTGACAAGGGTCCAGCGCGACGTCGAGTATTACGGCGCCGCGCCGATTTTTCACGCCCTCACTGAATACAACCAGCACGCCCCCGCCGGGTCTCTCCCTTCGCCGGCCGAGCTCGCTGCCGCCTCCAACGAGCGCCAGCGGCAGGCCCTTCCTCTTGCTCGCTTCTTCTTCCGCTACACCGCGGCGTCGGGTGACTGCACCCCGGCGCAATCACCTGTCGCCCGCGAGGCCTGTTCGCTCATCGCCTCGCTCGGACCGAACGTTCTCAATGAACGCGACACGTGGTTTCGACAGACGCCTTCGCACACCATGATTGCCTTCACTCAAACAGGATCATCGAATGGCGCACCGGTCCTGTCCGGTTTCGAGCTCGATCGCGCCGCGCTTCGCCGCAACTTTGTCGCGGCTTTCCAGCGCGAGCCGTTGCTTCCAAGACCGCTGGGGGTGGAGAACGATGCCCTGTTCGTCGAGGTTCTCGACAGCAACGGACAAACCCTCTTCCTCTCGCCAGGCCGCTTTCCGCCGGGGCGGTTTTATCAGGAGACAGGCGTGGATCGTCCGCTGGGTCCGGAATCCGGCGAGCTTTTCAGCGGCGGCCGGATGCGGACATCGATCGATGCCCAGGCTATCCCGCGGCTCGTCGTCGGCGGCCTGCCGCGGAGCCGGGTGCCGCTCCTGCTCCTCGTCTTCGGCCTGACGCTCGCGCTCTTTGCCGCCGCCGTCCGCCAGGTCAATAAAGAGCGTGCCCTCTCCAGGCTACGCTCGGACTTCGTGGCCAGTGTGTCGCACGAGCTGCGCACTCCTTTGACACAGATCCGGATGTTCGCCGAGACACTCCTGCTCGACCGCGTCCGCTCGCCGCTGGAGAGGTATCGCTCTCTGGAGATCATCGATCAGGAGGCCCGTCGCCTTTCGCACCTGGTGGAGAACGTCCTCCGGGTGGCCCAGAGCGATCGCGGAAAGCTTCGCGTGTCGCGCGAGCCGGTCGACACCGGACGGCTGCTTGCCGACACCGTCGAGCGTTTTCTGCCGCTTGCGCGAGCCAGCGCGAATGAAGTGCAGATCACGGCTCGCGACGGCGTGTTTGTCTCTGCCGATCCTGAATCGCTGCGCCAGGTCATCCTCAATCTCCTCGACAACGCGGTGAAATACGGCCCCCATGGACAGCGGATCCTGTTGTCGCTCGAGGAGTCGCAGTCGACGGTGCAGATCGTCGTCGAGGACCAGGGAGAGGGGGTGCCCGTTCGCAACCGCGATGAGATCTGGGAGAGATTCAGCCGCCTCGATCGCGACCGCAAAAGCCACCGCGCCGGGACCGGGATCGGACTGGCCGTCGTCCGCGAGCTGCTCGAGCTGCATGATGGGACTGCCTGGGTTGAGGAGACAACCTCGGGCACCGGCGCGCGTTTCGTGATCCAGCTGCCCCGACTGGTAGTGAAGGGACCGCTGCCTGAAGACATCCGCGGTGGTCTGGCCGAGGCGCGCACGTCGTGATGAAGAAGATTCTGATCGTCGAAGACAACCTCGATCTGGCCTTCGGTCTGCGCAACAATCTCGAGATCGAAGGATATGCGGTGGATGTCGAACACGAAGGCACTTCCGGACTGTCCCGTGCACGAGAGGAGACCTATGACCTGGTGCTACTCGATCTCATGCTGCCGGGCCTGCATGGCTTTCACGTGCTGCGGGCACTTCGGGAGGACCGCAGCCGCGTTCCGATCCTGATCCTCACTGCACTCGGTGCGGAGGCGGACAAGGTTCGCGGCCTCAAGCTCGGCGCCGATGACTACGTGACCAAGCCTTTCGGCCTTCTGGAGCTTCTGGCCCGGGTCGAGGCGCTGCTCCGTCGAGCGGGCTCCAGCCCGGTCTCGTCGGCCGAGGAGAGCTCCGTTAGTTTTGGAAGAATCGAAATCAACAAGTCTGCGCGGACCGTCTCCCGCTCCGGCGTACCGGTCGAGCTGACTCCGAAGGAATACGAGCTCCTCGTCACCCTGCTGCGTCAGGCCGGCAGTGTAGTCACCCGGCTGCAGCTGATGCGCGATGTCTGGGGATATTCGGACTCGGTCATCACCCGAACGGTGGATACGCACATCGCTGAGCTTCGACGAAAGCTCGAGGACGATCCGGCCGATCCGCGCCATATCCTCACCGCGCGGAAGGTCGGTTACCGGCTGCAGCGATGACTGGCAGCCCCTCCTGACCGTTTCCGGGCAATCTTCTGACCTGCTTCTTACAACCTGACAGCCTCATCCGGGCCGCGGTTCCGGTAAGATCATCCGCTCAACCAAAAAGGGAGGTTTCATGAGAATCAGCCGTTATCTCGCCACTGCGCTGCTCACTGTCTCAGCGTCATCCGTCTTTGCATCGGGAGCTCGCCCGATGCAGCCTTCGGGCTCGCAGATGTCTCCACAGGACGTGGCGGTCACGTCGTTCAACGATGGAGTCCACGCCCGCGATCGAGCGTGGAAGCTCGAAAAGGAGCTGGAGACGACACAGGATCCGGCCAGGCAGGACAAGCTGCGGCAGAAGATCCTCAAGACCTACGAGGCCGATGCGCGGTCCCAGCGGGATGCCATCAAAAGCAAGCCCGACATGTTTCAGGCCTGGACCGAGCTGGGATACGCGTTGCGGAAAGGCGGCGATTACCCTGCGGCCCTCGAAGCGTACGACAAGTCTCTGAGCATCATGCCGAACTACGCCGAGGCTCTGGAGTACCGCGCCGAAGCCTACCTCGGTCTCAATCGGGTAACCGAGGCCCGCGACACCTACCTGCTGCTCTACAACGGCGGCGACGCCACCCGCTCCCAGCAGCTTGCCGAGGCCATGCAGAAGTGGGTCAGCAGCCGTCGGTCCGAGCCGGCAGGAGTAACGCCGGAGTCGATCGATCAACTGAACACCTGGCTGTCCCAGCGGACGGAGATCGCCGCGCACTCCGGCAGCGGTAAGGTAGGATCCTGGCGGTGATCCCGGGCCGCGGCGCGGTCTTCTTCCTGGTGGCAGCGTTGCTGGCCTCCTGTACCGCCGCGCCGCGGCACGAACCGCACTTCCTCCCGAAGATCGAATCAGCCATTCCGCTTCCTCCTTCGTTTCCGGCGCCTGTCACCCCTCCCGACAACCGCTTCACGCTCCAGAAAGCCGAATTGGGGAGGTATCTCTTCTACGATGTTCGCCTGTCGCACAATGGGACCGAAAGTTGTGCCTCCTGCCATCAGCAGCAGTTCGCCTTCTCGGATCATCGGCCGCGAGCCATCGGTTCGACAGGCCAGCAGCACTCGCGGAACAGCATGGGCCTGACCAATGTGGCGTACCGCCGGACGCTGACTTGGGCCGACCCGAAGATGCGTCTGCTCGAACAGCAGGTCCTCGTTCCGCTCAACAACGAGCATCCGGTCGAGCTGGGGATGGCCGGTCGTTACGAGCTGCTCCTGCAAAGGATCGGGAGTGATCCACGCTATCGGGCGCTGTTCGCCACTGCCTTTCCCGGCGAGGAGAAACCGATCACGATCGACAACATCGCGCGGGCCCTGGCCACGTTCGAGCGGACTCTGATCTCGGCGCGGTCCCCGTACGACCGTCTCGTTCTGAACGGCGACTCCACAGCGCTTTCGCCGGCTGCCTGGCGCGGGATGCGCCTCTTCTTCTCGACGCGCCTGCGTTGCTCGAGTTGCCACGGCGGAGCCGACCTCTCCTCTCCGGCCGACGGTCAGCAATTCCAGAACACCGGCCTCTACGACCGGAAGACCTCCCGGAAGATGGACCCGGGACTGTCGGGCAAGAGCCGCTCGCGCGGTGACGTCGGAAAGTTCAGGATCCCTGCTCTCCGCAACGTCGCAGTGACCGCTCCGTACATGCACGACGGAAGCACGCCGACGCTTTCCCAGGTGATCGACGATTACGCAGCCGGCGGTCGCGCTGCGCGCCTGTCGGGGAAGCGGCCTGGCCGCGGTGTGGCAGTGCGGCCGTTCACCATCTCAGCCGAGGAGAAGCAGGATCTCATCGCATTCCTCGACAGCCTGACCGACCAGTCCTTTCTGACCGACCCCCGTCTGGGCAATCCGTGGTCTGCGGTGGCTGAGCACGAGGCCGGGAGCAGCAGAGCCGGTTACAAAATCAGGCCTTAGCTCGAATCGCCGGGTAACCCGGAACCCGATGCAACTGCACGCCGCGGCTTTGCGCGTACTTGAGAAATGCGGTTTCAGCGGGGCCGGCGCCCAGGGCGCGGAAATAACGAACGTCCGCGCCGTAACTTGCCGGGATCTCGAAGAGCGCGTGTTCCCAGAGATTCCCCAGTCCCCACTTCGAGATCACGCGATCGCCGAAGATCTTTCCCGCATGCGTCGGATCGGCGTTGTGAAAGTAGATGACGATGTCACCCTTGTGAAGCGACTCGGGCTGCACCTCTTCCAGGCCACCGTTCTTGAGCAGGTAGCTGACAAAGGCGTTGTCGGAGTGAATGTTCCGGAAGTGAGTGGCGACGGCGATATGCCGCTCCGAATCGGCCAGATCGAGGGCGAAACCGAAGCTGTTGTACCGGTCGGCTTCTGGTTTTCGCGGATCTCCACGGCGCAGGGGGCGGATGGTGTGGTCGGGGATTGCTCCGATGAGTGCGGCATGGCGGCTCACGTCCTGTTCCTTGGTCATGATGTCGCCGACGGCTTTGCGTAATTCCTGCAGTTCCATGAATTGAGAAGGCTCCTGGCCCGGGGGGGACGCTTGACGCACGGCCCGCACGAGCATACGCCACTCCCGGCGCCCGGACGCCGGGAATGCCTCGGAGTGGAACCACCTACCGCGCCGACCTGCAGGCAAAGATCGCGGTCAGCGACGGCTGACGGTAATACTCGTTCATCGACGCTTCGATGAATCGAAAATCGTCTGCACTCAGTTTGGAAGGGAACGAGTTTCCAAAGTCGAGGGACGAACTCTCCGGCGGCTGATGAAGAAAACAGCGAACCGCACCGAAGCGGGCCAGGAGTCTTCGGTTCCACTCGGCGGCCTCGAGGTTGGTTCGATGGTATCGAATGGCCAAAAAAAGGCCTTCACGCGGGAGCGCGAAGGCCGGAAGAGAGAGAGACTGCTGATGACGATTGCCATTATCGGCTCTCACGATCCCTGAATCAAGGGAGGCACCGGCGCAGGACATGTCATGATCCGCCGTGGCGGCCGGAGAGTGGCCGCTATCTTTCAGGAGGATACTTCCGATGACTTCGCGGCAGCCGACCCTCATCGCCCTCGCGACCGCACTTTCCCTGGTCCTCCCCGCGCATGCACAGCTGTTTCGGACACAGAAGCCGCCTCTTCACGGCAAGCGCTGGATGGCGGTCACCGGCAAGCCGCTCGCTGCAACGGCAGGCTCGATGATCTTCCAGAAAGGGGGGAACGCGGTCGATGCCGCCGCGGCCATGCTTGCGGCGACCTGCACCCTGTGGGACACGCTCAGCTGGGGCGGTGAGACCCAGGCTCTCATCTTCAATCCTCACACCGGCAAGGTCATCGCTCTCAACGCTCTCGGCGTCGCCCCGACCGGCGCGACTCCGGAGTTCTTCAAGTCGAAAGGGATGAGCTACCCGCCCGAATACGGACCGCTGGCGGCGGTCACTCCGGGAACTGCGGGCGGCCTCATCACCATGCTGGCCGAGTACGGCACCCTGTCGCTCAAGGAGGTGCTCGAACCGGCTATCGATCTTGCCGACGGCTTTCCGATCGAACGTGAGCTCGCGGATACGATCGAAAGACAGAAGGGCCGCATCAAGCAGTGGCCCTACGCGCGCGCCGTCATGCTTCCTCATCTCAAGGCGGCCTCTCCCTCGCCGGCTACCACCTCGGAAGGAACCGGGCCGACTCCGGCACACGATCGTCCCGCCGCTGCGGTGACGACCTCGAAGCGGGAGAGCCCCGAGCCGGGAGAGATCTTCCGGCAGCCGGAGCTCGCCGCAACGCTTCGCAAGCTCGTCGAGGCGGAGCAGCAGGCTCTCAAAGCGGGAAAGAGTCGCAAGGAGGCGATGTACGCCGCATACGACCGTTTTTACAAAGGGGACATCGCCCGCGAACTGGTGCGCGGCGTTCAGGAGCAGGGCGGCCTCTTCACCACGGACGATCTGGCGAAGTGGCAGGTGCATCTCGAAGAGCCGTTGTCGACGAACTATCGCGGCGTCGAGGTCTACAAGCTGCGCGAATGGACGCAGGGGCCGGCCATGCTGCAGGCGCTCAACATCCTCGAGAACTTCGACGTGAAGTCGATGGGGTTCAACAGCGCGCGCTACATCAACACCGTCTACCAGGCCATGAGCCTGGCCTTCGCCGATCGCGACTTCTATTACGGCGACATCTACACGCCTCCGGCCAAGCCGATCCGTGGCCTGATGTCAAAGGAGTATGCGAAGAAGCGGGCAGCGCTGATCGATCCGGAGCGAAACGATCCAGCTGCCGGCCCGGGCGATCCCTACTCCTATCAGAGCGAGTCCAATCCCTTCGCCGACCTCCTGAGGCGCTGGAACCACGCTGCACCCAGGCCGGCCGTCCGGGGTTCTGAGACGCCGTCCGGCGCGCTTCGTCCGGCTTCGGGCGAGGCCGTCGCGAGATCCGCTCCTTTCGGGGGCCCGGGCTCGGAGGCCTCGATGACCGATGGCTACCTCGAGACCTTCTATGCCGGAACGACTTCGGTCGAGGCGACAGACGCCGAAGGGTGGGCCGTCTCGGTGACGCCCAGCGGTGGATGGGTGCCCGCCGTAATCGCCGGCCATACCGGCGTCGGTCTCAGCCAGCGGATGCAGAGCTTTGTGACCGATCCCGAAGAAGGGCCGTTCAACGTCGTGGCGCCTGGCAAGCACCCACGGGTCACACTCACGCCGACGCTGGCTCTGAAGGATGGCAAGCCTTGGTTGGTCTTCTCCGTTCAGGGAGGTGACAGCCAGGATCAGAATCTCCTGCAGTTCTTTCTCAACGTCGTCGAGTTCGGGATGACGCCGCAGGAAGCGACCGAGGCGCCGAACTTCAACAGCTTCCAGATGCACAGCTCCTTCGGCGCTCACGAGATCAAGCCGGGAGGGATTCTGCTGAACGAACAGACGCCGCTGTGGGTCCGCGGTGAGCTCCGCAAGATGGGCTATCAGATGACGTTCGAGCCCCGAACCTCGGGGCCGATCAACGCCATCATGATCGATCGCGCGCACGGCACCTTCTGGGGCGGCTCGAGCAATCACGGCGAAGACTACGGCATAGCGTGGTGAGGAAGGCAAAGCAGAAAGCAGAAATAGAGGCAGAAGGGGCCGGCAGCTCGCTCCCCGCGAGGGCGCCCGAAGCGGGCGCCCCTCCATTGGGAGCGTGCGTAGGGAACTGACCAGAGGCGACGTCAGTTCCTATACCAGGGCCGCTCCGCGTTCGTCTGTGTGGAACCGCCGCCCGCTGTCGTGGTTTGCCATTGGATGCGGGTCAGAGGATCGATCCTGGAGAGCTTCTTGCGCGCCAGCGCCTCGTTGAGGGACGGCAGGTCGCGCGTGATCCACTGCTCGAGCTCAGAGGTGATGTCCTTCAGCTCGTGGATGAGAGCATCGGCACTCTCCACTTCGGTCTGTGATGGCCGGCCTTCATAGCCGACGACGTTTCCGTAAACCGAAGCGAGATGCTCGCGCAGCCGCTCTTCCCCGGTGATGGCCCCTCCTTCGGTAGTGGCTACGATTCGCTTACGGATCGCATCGATCCGGGACGAGGCTCCGCGCAGCCGTTCGATCAGCGGATCGCCCGCGGCGAGTTTCGAGGCGCGTGCGCCCAGGGCCAGGCGGATACCGTTGACGCGATCGACTACGTACGTCATGTTGCCGAGCTGATCGTAGATGTGGGTGGCCAGATCGAACCCGGCGCGGCGGTCGTCCGCTGTCGCTGTCGACCGCGGATCGGGAACAACCTCCAGCGGCATCGTGTACGGCTTCCCATCTTTGGTCAGCGTGACGTTGTAGGGGCCGGGCAGCAGTCGCGGCCCTGTGTCGCCGCCATCGGCCGCCGAAGCGGCAGTTGGAATTCGCGGCGGCGGCATGCGCATCGACCAGGTCACGCGGTTGAGGCCGCGCCGCTTGCTGCTCGGAATCGTTCCCACAACTTTGCCGGTGGCGTCTCTCACCTCCATCGAGAGGTCGCCAAAGATGTGGCGTCCACGCTGGTAATAGGTCACGACCGCGTCTCCCGGCGGATTGGGACCGACGAACGCCGCGTCGCCGTTGGCCCATCCGCCGAAAGCCGGAATACGCTGAATGACGGGACCACCGGAGATGAGCGTTGCGTCGCTGGCCAGCACCGCTGGAGTCAGTGCCCTGAGCGGTGCGATGTTGTCCACGATCCAGATCCCGCGCCCGTGGGTGGCGATGACCAGATCGTTGTCGCGCGGATGGATGGCCAGATCGCGGACAGCCACGTTCGGGAGCTGGCCTCCCTTGTATTGCGCCCACTGCTGACCACCATCGATGGAGACCCACAGACCCATCTCCGTGCCGAGGAAGAGAAGGGAGGGGCTGACGAGGTCCTCCTTGATGATGTGCGCGTACCCGTGGACCGCGCTGCCGCTTTCGGTAAGAGGCGTCCAGCTCTGGCCGTAATCGGTGGTGCGATAAACGTAGGGATGCATATCGCCGAAAGTGTGTAGATCGAAGGTGACATACGCGGTGCCGGCATCGAAATGCCCCGCCTCGATCGAGGTGACCCAGGCATTCTTCGGAAGGCCAGGGACCTTGCTGGCGACGTTCGCCCAACTCCTGCCTCCGTCGCGCGTGACTTGAAGATTTCCGTCGTCGGTCCCAGCCCAGACCAGATCGGAGCTCTTTGGCGACTCGGCGATGGCGTAGATGGTGGTATGCATTTCCGCGTACGAATTGTCGATCGTGACTCCGCCCGACTCTTCCTGCTTCTGCTTCTGCCGGTCGTTGGTGGTGAGATCGGGCGAGATGCGCTGCCAGGTCTGTCCGTGGTCGGTCGAGCGGTGGAGGAACTGCGAGCCGATGTAGAGCGTGCCAGCTGGAGAGACAAAGATCGGTGAGTTCCAGTTGAAGCGCAGCTTCCCTTCCTTGTAGAGAGGAAGCGGTTTGATCGGCCGGACCTCGTGGGTCTTGCGGTTGATGCGTCCGATCTCGCCTCCCTGCGATTCGGCGTAGATGAAGGTCGGATCGGAAGGATCGGCGAACATGCAGAAGCCGTCGCCTCCATACATGTTTTCCCACTGACTGTTGGTGATGCCGCCGGGATAGGCGGAGGTGCCGACCCAGGCGCTGTTGTCCTGGAGACCGCCATAAACGTTGTAGGGACGATCCATGTCCACACTCACGTGATAAAACTGCGAGACAGGCAGATTCGCGGCCTTCCACCAGCGGTTCCCGGCGTCGTAGGAGTACCAGACTCCGCCGTCGTCTCCGGCGATCAGGTGCTCGCTGTCAGCCGGATCGATCCAGACGTCGTGGAAATCGCCGTGGGCGCCGCTGGTGATGTTGCTGAAGGTGGCGCCCCCATCGGACGAAGCGATCAGGCCCAGGTCGGGCTTGTAGATCTTGTTCGGATCCTTCGGGTCGATGATCAGGTTGGCGAAGTAGAACGGCCGCCAGATCATCAGCTGGCTACGGTCGCGAGCCTGCCAGCTCCTGCCGCCGTCCTCGGAGCGATAGAGCCCGTTCTTCGGAGCGACCGCCTCGATCATGGCGTAGACGATGTTCGGGTTCGACGGCGCCACGGTGACCGCCACGCGGCCCCACGGCTTTGGAGGCAGACCCGCGGCGGGCGTCGATCCGGAAAGCTCCTGCCACGACGCTCCGCCGTCGACTGACTTGAAGAGGCCACTGCCGCTCGGCGCCTCCGGGTTCTCGCCGCCCGAGCGGAAGATCCATCCTTTCCGCCGGAAGTCCCACATGCCGGCGTAGAGCGCTTTCGGATTCTGACGATCGAGCGAGAGCATCGAGCAGCCGGTCGAGAGATTCGCGCCGGCGAGGATCTTCGTCCAGGAGTGACCGCCGTCGGCTGTCTTGTACACGCCCCGCTCTTCGCTGTCACTCCAGAGCTTGCCCGGTACGCATGCGTAAACGGTATTGCTGTCGGTCGGATCGATGGCGATCTTTGCGATCCGCTCCGAATTGCGGAGCCCCATGTTGGTCCAGTTGTCGCCGCCATCGGTCGAGCGGTAGATGCCGTCGCCGACCGAGACGCTATTGCGCGTCCACGACTCGCCGGTGCCGACCCAGACCGTCTTCGGATTCTTCGGGTCGATGGCCACGGCGCCGATCGACTGCGTTCCTGCTTTGTCGAAGACCGGTTTGTAGGTCGTGCCGCTGTTGACCGACTTCCAGACGCCTCCGCTGGCCGATCCGATGTAGACCGTGAGACGGCCACTCTCGCGTACGGCGTCGATGGCCGCGATGCGACCGCTCATGGCAGCCGATCCGATATTGCGCGCGCCGAGTCCGGAGATGGTCTCCGAATCGAATCGCGCCGGCCCGGTGGGATGCGAAGCACCGCCGCTCGTCGACGAGCTACTGGCTGCCGGACCTGCGCTGCGATCGGCCGGCGTGGCGGCGCTGGCTTCCGCCTTGATGCCTGCCGTCACCTCCCCCTGGGGGCCGCTCGCCGCGGTCTCCGAGGCGTCCGGGAGCTGCATCGCTGCGCCATTGGAGCCGCCGGATGCAGGTCTCGCGAAGCGGCTGTCGCTGAGCGGGATGTTGGCCTCGATGCGGCTGTACGAGAACTTCTGCCGGTTCGCGCTTCCTTTGACGTTGATCTCGAACGAATGCGGGAAGTACCAACCCTTGACGCGCTTGTAGTCGCCGAGGGTCGACTCGAATACGCGCTCGGATCCGCGAACGAGCCGATGCGTCTCCACCCGGATCGGCATGGCTGTGTCGGTGTCGAGGAAGAAATAGCGGACGTCGGAGCCTGGCGCCGTGACTTTCAACTTGTAGGTGTCGGTTCCCTCGATCGGCTCGATGCCTTCATACGTGATCGTGTTGTTCTTCTCCCGATGGTTGACGAGAGGGCCATCGAAATCCGCATCCTCGATGATCGACTTCATCTCCTCCTCGCTCAGCGACTCCACGTCCTTCTTCCCCGACCACGGCTCGATCTTCCATCCGGTCGAGCCGTCGTACGCGTTGATCCCGGTCAGTCCCTGCTGCGTGAACTCTTCGCGTACTTTCTTCGGCCGCTTGTTCTCCTGTATCACCGGCGCCTCGAAGCCGCCTCCGCCGATGAATCTGCCGGTCATGCGAAATGTGTTGATCGATTGGATGGCTGCCAGGCCTCCCGCCGCCTCGACGTAGCGGGCCACGATCTCCTCGGCGGTCGGTTGCGGGGACTGCGCGGCAAGGGGTAGTACAACCAGGAGCGTGACGAGGGCGACGAAAGCTCTGGGCATGCGGACTCCTCTTTCCATGTTGATGGACGCCGATGATAGACGCCGGAAATGATAGTGGAGAGGCCGGGTGTTTGGCTCCGCCTGTTTCCTCAGATTTCCAACTCTGCGTTCCGGGCCTTGGCTTCGAGATTTCGCCTTGCGCGCATCCGGATCCCGCCGCGTGGCCGAAGAGTGATTGAGGCGACCGATTCGACGTCGTGCGATATCGCATCCAGTCTCCACTCCTGGGCCAGGGTAGTCAGGAGCAGCACGCCTTCCATCCAGGCGAATCCTTCGCCGATGCAGATTCGCGGTCCGGCTCCGAATGGGAAGTAGGCAAACTTCGGCCTTGCGGCTTTTGCTTCGGCGGTGAACCGCAGCGGATCGAATCGCAGCGGATCAGGCCAGAAGCGCTCGTCGCGATGCAAAACAGCCTGCGGGGCCACTACGACTGCCCCACGCGGCACGAGCCAGCCTCCGATGTCGACCTCCTCGATCGCCAGACGGCTCACGGCCCAGGCAGGCGGATAGAGCCGCATCGATTCGGCGAAGACCATCTCGACGAACTGAAGCCGCGGGAAATCCGCTGACGTCGGCAGCCGGCCATCCAGCACTTCGCCGATCGCGCTGTGCATCCGGGCTTCGATGTCCGGGTGCTGCGCCAGCAGATACCAGGTCCAGCTCAGGGCGTTCGCCGTCGTCTCATGTCCTGCCAGGAAGATCGTCATCGCTTCGTCGCGAACCTGCTGATCGCTCATCGGACCGCCGTCGCCCTCGACATCCTGACTGAGGAGGAGCATGGAGAGCAGGTCGCCACGGTCTTCCCCGGACGCTCGCCAATTATCGATGATGGCATAGATCGTTCGATCCAGCCGGTCGATCGCCGCGCGGAGGCGGCGGCTCGAAGGGAGCGGCAGTTTCTGCAGGAGGGGAGCGAATGGGTTCATCAGCAGCGGAAAGAGCTCGATCAACTCACCGAGAGCCGCGGCGATCTCGTCCTGCTCTCCCTCCACGTCGGCTTCGAAGAGCGTGCGGGCCACGACCGACAGCGTGAGCCGCATCATCTCCTGATGGATGTCGAGCGTTTCTCCGTCGCGCCATTGCTGCCGCATGGCCGTAGCCTTGTCGACCATGACCCTGGCATAACCGGCGATTCGATCGCGGTGAAAGCCGGGCTGCACCAGGCGTCGCTGCCGCCGGTGTAATTCGTCTTCCGAAGTGAGGAGGCCGTCGCCGAAGACGACCTTGGCGCGCTGCAGGACCCGGCTCTTGTGAAACGAGCGCGACTGCGTGACGAGAAGCTCCCGAACGAGGTCCGGATGGTTGAAGACGATGATCTTCTGGGGCCCGACCACAAACTGCGCCGCGTCGCCGTAGTCGCGAGCCAGCGCAGTCATGAAGGGGATGGGGTTGCGCTGCAGAGGTCGGAGGAAACGGCCGGGCACCAGCGAGCGGGGACCGGGCGGTACGCGAGACATCGCCGCATTCTGCCTCAGATGGGTGCCGAGCGTGAGCTTGCTGGATTTCGCGGCCCGCGATTTACCTGAGGCAAACAGCCGCGAAGGCATTCGAACCGCTGCCTCCATATTCATAGTGATGCGTGAACGGCTTCGACAATGCAGACTGAGGGCCTCGGACGAACGAACAATAAGAATGTGACGACGCTCACAGTCCGTAGTGCGACGCGGCCTTATGTTTGCGCCTTGATGACCGGCTGACCCGAAAATCAATCCGCATTCTTCCGAGGGGGCGTACCGTACGCCCCCTCTTTTTTTCTAGCTGGTCAAATTGGAGAGAGAACGAATGAAACGCATCAGTTCAACGGCCTTATCCCTCGTTATGGTCCTCGTCGCGCTCATGTACGCGCTCCCGGCCACGCCGAACTCGGGCGCCAGACATCGGTCTGCAAAGGCCGAATCGGAATTCGCAGGAATCGTGACGCAGGTCTCGACGACGTCATTGACGATTCGCAGCTCGAATCAGGCCGACCGGGTCGTTCAGCTCACGACGGCCACTCAGGTTCGAGTCGGTGACCAGGCCAGCTCGGTCACCGCGATCAAGGTCGGCGATCAGGTCGAAATCCGCGCCACTGCCGCCGCCGACGGCAGCCTCACGGCCGTCTCGATCCAGGTCGAGGACAATGCGTCTGAAGACATTCATGGCGTCGTGAAAACGGTCACCGCGAGCTCGCTCACCGTCACGACGGCCACAGGCGATGTCACTGTGGCTTTGACGGCCGACACGCATGTGACCTCTGACGATGCACCGGCGCTGGCCACGGCAATCCTTCCGGGCCTTCACGTCGAAGTGGAGGCAACGCGGCTTGCCGATGGGTCCTTCGCCGCGACGCTCGTGAAGATCGAGAGCAAGGCCGGTGAGATCGAAGGGGTTATCACCGCCTTGTCGCCGACATCGATCACCGTTCGCAAGCGCGACGGTAGCTCGGTCGTCATCGCCATCACACCCTCCACCGTCGTAACCCTCGGAGGCAAGGCCAGCACTGCAGCCTTTCTGATGGTCGGCAGCAGCGTCGAAGTCGAGACGCTTCAGAATGCCGACGGAACCTTTGCCGCCGTAGCCGTCAACGTGGACCGAGCCGACAAGTTTGCCGAGATCAACGGCGCGGTCACCTCGGTCGGTGCATCTCTGCTGCACGTGCAGACCCGCTCGGGGGACGATGTTGCAGTCAATGTCACAGCCGATACGATCATCCGCCGCGGGAGTCAGATCGTGGCCCTTTCGACTGTTCTCGTCGGCGATCAGGTCGAGATCCAGGCCATGAAGGCGGCCGATGGAAGCAACGTTGCGGTTCGCATCCAGGTCGAGAGCGAAAATCACGGACACGAAAATGAACAGGTCGACCTCAGCGGCGTAATCGCCTCGATCGCCGGCTCCGCGATTACCGTCAATGGTGGCGGAGCTTCAACCGTCGTCACGGTCATGGCCACTACGATGATCAGCAGCGGAAACTCCGTACTCACCCTGGCCCAGCTCAAGGTTGGAGACAAGGTCGAGATCAAGGCGCAACGTGCCGCCGATGGCACATTGCAGGCCATCAGCATCAACGTCGAATCGGAGAGCGCTGGCAGCGGCAGCGGACATGATCAGACCGTCGAATTGAAGGGCGAGGTGACTGCCGTCTCAGCGACCTCGCTGACCGTCGGCGCCGCCGGATCCTCGCCGGTGACCGTGGCCATCAATAGCGCCACGACCGTGGAGAACAAGAAGGGCGGCGGGTCGGTGAGCGATCTCAAAGTCGGCCAGACCGTCGAGATCAAGGCGACCCGCCAGACCGATGGCACTCTCCTCGCCACCTCGATCAAGATTGATAGCTAGACCACTGATTTAGTCTGCCCTCCCGTCCCTCCTCAGCGGGGGGGCGGCGGGGGTGGCTGGTGCCACGGACGGCTACGCGACGCGGAGCGCGCGCCAATTCGCCAGTCACCCCCCGCCGCAAAAAATGCCCACGTCATTTTCGGCGTGGGCATTTCTTTGAGCGGAACAGTGGGCGGAGCGATATCAGCAGCTACCGCCCAATCGGGTGATGCGCGAAGTGTCGGGAAGGCCCGGCTCGCTGCGCAGGAGCGATTGTAGCCATTTATACATGAAAGTGAGTATAAGCCGCTATAGATTGCTATACTCAGCGGATGGATCCGATCCGGAATCCCTTTGCGCCTGGTGCCGGGGCCCCTCCTCCGGAGCTGGTTGGCAGGGATCGAATCCTGGAGCAGGCGCGCGTACTGCTGGGGCGGATACGCCAGCGGCGGCCCGAGAAAAGCATGCTGCTGACCGGACTGCGGGGCGTCGGCAAAACCGTTCTGCTCAATGAGATCGAACGTATGGCGCTGGCTGCGGAGTACCGAACGGTCTCGGTAGAGGCGCATGAGGAAAAGCCGCTCGGAGCGCTTCTCGTTCCATACCTCCGGCGCCTTCTCTTCGATCTCGACCGGCTGGCCGGGGCGGGCGAGAAGGTCCGGCGGGGACTGGCGGTCCTTCGCAGCTTCGTGGGAGCGCTCCAGCTCACCATGAACGACGTCACCATCGGGTTGGATATCGATCCGGAAAAAGGGTCGGCCGACAGTGGAGACCTGGAGATCGACCTGCCGAATCTATTCGTGGCCATCGGCGAGGCTGCTGAAGATCGCGGGTCCGCCGTGGCAGTCCTTGTAGATGAGATCCAGTACCTCCGTCAGAAAGAGCTGGGGGCGCTCATCATGGCCATGCACAAGTTGCAACAGCGACAGCTGCCGATACTCCTCGTCGGCGCCGGTCTTCCGATACTCCCGGGACTGGCGGGCGAGTCGAAGTCGTACGCCGAGCGGCTCTTCAGCTTTCCTGTCGTCGGGGCGCTCTCGGAAGGGGATGCGGCGAAGGCCCTGGGGGATCCGGCGCGGTCGGTCGGAGTGGTCTTCGAGGCGCCGGCGCTCGCCGAAGTTTTTCGCCTGACCAGGGGTTACCCCTATTTTCTTCAGGAGTGGGGCTACCAAGCGTGGAATCGCGCTCCATCGAGTCCGATCACGCTGAAGATCGTTCGCGAGGCGACAGAGGTCGTCATTGCACGGCTCGATCAGAACTTTTTCAGGGTCCGTTACGATCGCCTGACGCCCAGTGAGAAGAATTTCATGCGAGCCATGGCCGATCTCGGATCCGGTCCTCAACGGACTGGCGACATAGCCGGCGTGTTGGGAGTCAAGGTTACAAGCGTCGGACCAGTGCGCGCGAAGTTGATCAGGAAGGGGATGATCTACAGCCCCGCGCACGGAGACATGGCTTTCACCGTGCCGCTCTTCGACGAGTTCATGATCCGCGCGATTCCCGAATTTCAATCGCGGGCCTGAAACGAGCCGTGTCGAGAAGGAAGAACTGGTGTTGCACATCTTCATCGACGCTGATGCCTGTCCGGTCAAGGAGGAGGTCTATCGCGTTGCCGCGCGATACGAGCTGCTCGTATCGGTCGTGGCAAATTCTCCGATGCGGGTTGCCGAAGAGTCGCTGATCGAGCTGATCGTGGTCAGAGAGGGACTCGACGCCGCCGATGACTGGATCGTGGCACATGTATCTGCCGATGACATCGTCATCACCGCCGACATCCCGCTGGCATGGCGTTGTCTGGAGAAGGGCGCTCGCGTTCTGGGCACGACCGGCAAGCCATTCAACTCCGACAACATCGGAGACGCGATGGCTACGAGAGAGCTGATGTCGGAGCTGCGGGATGCCGGGACCATCCGCGGCGGCCCGGCGCCTTTTCAAAAGCGCGACAGCTCGCGGTTTCTGCAGGCCTTGGATCGGATGATCGGGGAGATTCGGCGGACGCTCGAAGACTCGCTGTGAGGTCGGGCGGCAGAGGGATGCCCTGTCATCGCTTGCCAGGCTTGTACAGAAGCGGATAGGGATTGACGTAGGTTCCCTTCCACCAGCGCTTGTCCGGATCGAGACGGATCACGGCGAAGTGGAGGTGGGGCGTCTCTTTCGGCGCGTTACCGGTCGTGCCCACGTACGCGATGACTTCTCCTTTCTGCAGATGCTGTCCCTCATGCAGGCCGGCCGTGTAGTGGTCCAGGTGCGCGTAGTAGTAGCAGTACGTCTCGTCGGGATCGAACTGGTAGATGGTCAGGCCGCCGGGGACGCTGGTGAAGAGTTTCTTCACCACGCCGTCATCGCTAGCGATCACCGGCGTTCCACGCGGAGCGAGGAGGTCGATGGCTTCATGGCGGCGGTTGCCACGGACTTCGTCGAACATGTCGTGAAGAGACGACGGATCGATGCCGGAGACCGGAACGAGGAGTGGGCGCGGCGCGCTGCCATTGGCACGTGTTGCGGTGGAAGTCGACGCGCCGCCCCTGGCCGTCGCCGGATCGGCCGGCGTGGCGGTGGCCGCCACCGTGGTGTAAGGCACCGTCACAGGATCGACAGGCGCTGGGATGAGGTTGGCGGGGGTGGAAGACGAGGTTACAGGAGCTGCCACAGGTTTGGCGGGCATGGGACTCGTAGCCCGTGAAGCGACCGGGATTCGCTTCGGTAGCGTCCTCGTCGTACGCGCTTTCTCGACTGGCGAGGATTGCCGAGTGCCTGCCACCTGAGGCGTGCCGGCAGCGAGCCACGCCAGCAAGGCCACGACGAGACCTCCCACTACAAGCGCAGCTTTCTTCATGATCGGCGCTGGTTGGCCGGCGTCACGTCGCAAGCGCGCGCCTTCACGGCGATAGAAAACCTAGAAGCGGAAGCGGAGGCCCAGTCCGTAGATGAGGGGGTTGAGCTTGAGCGTCTGGCCGGCGCCGCTGATGCCGGCAGCGTTCGGTTTGAGGGGGATGTATTTGGCGTCGAAGGCCAGGGCCATCGTTCGTGTCATGGCCAGGTTGATCCCGGCGTTGGCCACCGCCGCTGTTTTGTTGTCGACCTTCACGGCGCCGATATCGGCGAGGTTGAGGTCGCTGCTCCGAAGGTCATCGGTCTTGACGTAGGCGGCGCCGAGGCCCAGGTACGGATCGACGGTGCTTCCGCCGAAATGCCACTGAAGGGTACCGGTGATCACGGTTTGCTTGAGTCGTCCGAGGGCTAAGGCCTGGACGCCTCCGATCGTCAGCTTCGCATCGTTCTTCGTGACGTCGGCTGCCAGCTCTGTGGAGAAATGCCGGCCCCAGAAATGATTGAAGCTCAGGCCGTAGCCGATCTTCGCCTTGAACTCCAGCTGGGTGGTCGGATCGGTTCTGACAGGGCTGGCGACGTGACTGCTGACCGCGAAAAAGCCCAGGTCGTTGGACTGGGCCGCCAGCGGCAGGGTGAGAAGCGCGAGAGCGGCTGCGATCACCGCGGGACGGAGTGACATGACGAGCTCCTCGAGGCCAGGCGCGCTTTACGCGGCGCGCGCTCCCGGCAGCCGTTGATTCTAGGACCAAATGCTCCCGCAGCGGCGCAAAAAAAAGTCTGCCCCATCCGGGAGGAAGAGGCGCGTAAACTGTCTGCCTTTATCCCACGTAAGGAGGCATCGAACGATGAAACGTACTCTCGTCGCTCTGATCGCGCTGTCTTTCGTCGTTTTTCCTGCTCTGGCCGCCGATCTGCAGGATGGGCGGCTCACGAGACTTCCCGGCATGCTGCTGCCGGGAATGGTGACGCGCGAGGCGAACGGCATTCCGCATGTCTTCGCCTTCAATCGTCACGACCTCTACTTCCTGAACGGCTGGATGCACGCGAACGACCGGCTCTTCCAGATGGATACCAGCCGGCGGATCGCCAGCGGCACGCTCGGCGAGCTGCTCGGCTCTCCGGCCATATCGAACGACGTTCAGCTCCGCACGCTGGGGCTGCGCCGCGCGGCCGAGGCAACTCTGCCCACGCTCTCAGCGCAGGGTCGCGCCGCCGTCGACGCCTACAGCGAGGGGGTGAATGCCTGGCTGGCCACGAATCCCCTTCCGCCCGAATATGGTTTGCTCGAAGTCACGAAGATTGCGCCCTGGTCGAGCACCGATTCGGTGGCCATCGGCAAGCTCCTCGCCTTCGGACTCTCGTTCGACACCGACGATACATCCAACACCGTGGCGCTGCTGACGAGCCAGGGCGTAGGAAAGGCGGTCGGATTCGACGGGACGAAGCTATTCTTCAACGATCTCTTTCGATCCGCTCCGTTCGACCCGGCGTCGACCATTCCCGACTCCGGAGGTCCGTCGGCGGCTTCGGCCCATCGCAGGACGGAAGGCGATGCTTTGAGCGCCACTCCGCGGTGGCAGGAGACTGCTGCCGATGGAGCCGGGGTGATCCGTCCGGAGACGGTGGCCCTGGCGCGAGCATGGCTCGACAAAGCGAGAGACATCGAGACTCTCAAGGCGACGTTCCAGCCCGACCAGCACAACGGCTCGAACGAGTGGGCCATCGCACCGAGGAACTCCGCGAGCGGCTTCGCTCTCATCGCCAATGATCCACACCTCTCGCTGGTGACCCCGACGACGTTCTATCCGATCTCGCTGCATGCCGGCGCGACGAATGTGACCGGGATGGGATTCCCCGGCGCTCCATTCGTCATTCAGGGGCAGAACACGCGCATCGCCTGGGGCTCGACGGTGCATCCGATGGATGTGACCGACTATTACCAGGAGACCCTGGTGCCCGACGCGACCTCGCCCAGCGGTCTGAGCACCATCTACAAAGGAGCGAAGGAAGCGGTCGTCCCGATCCCGCAGGTCTTCCGCATCAACAACATCGGCAACGGCATCAGCGACGATCTGATCACGCTTCCGGCGTCCGGCTCGATCCCTCCGGCCACGCTGATCGTGCCGCGTCATGGGCCGATCGTTTCGCTCGACGCGAAAAACGGAGTAGCCATCAGCGTGCAGTACACCGGTCTCTATCCGACGCATGAGCTCGAAGCCTTCATGCTGCTGGACGACGCCCGCAATGTCGATGAATTCAAGGCTGGACTGCAGCTCTTCGACGTCGGCTCGCAGAACTTCGCCTACGCCGACATCGACGGCAACATCGCCTACCTCACCAGCGCCGAGATGCCGGTGCGCGAGGACCTGCAGGCAGGGACGGTAGCCGGCCTGCCGCCTTACTTCATCCGCAACGGCAGCGGCGGCAATGAATGGCTTCCGGTGAAGAACGCCCAGCCGAATCAGGCCGTCCCGTTTGAGATTCTTCCCTATTCGGAGATGCCGCAGATCGTCAATCCGCCAAACGGCTGGTTTGTCAACGCCAACAACGACCCCACTGGCAACACGCTCGACAACAACGTACTGAACAGGCTGCGCCCGGGTGGCGGCATCTTCTACCTCGCCCCCGGCTACGAACAGATTCGGGCCGGGCGGATCACGCAGCTCATCCGGCAGAAGCTGGCCAACGGTGGAAAGATCAGCACGGACGACATGCGGAATATCCAGGCTGACAACGTCCTGCTGGACGCCGAAGTCTTCACGCCGTTCATCACCGCGGCGCTTGCCAATGCCAAAAAGGCCAACCCGGCCACCAGTCCGCTCCTGGCCGGATTGGGAGCCGACCCGGGAGTTTCAAGCGCCGTGGGCCGTCTGGCGAAATGGGACTTCTCCACGCCGACCGGAATCGCCGAAGGCTACGATCCGACCGACACGAACGGGGTTCGCGCTGCGCCGTCGCAGGCTGAGATCGACAACTCAGTCGGGGCGACGCTCTACAGCGTGTGGCGCGGGCGGTTTCTTGCGAATACCATCGATCCAGTAGTCAAGCAGTTGACCATTCCCCTGCCGCCCAGCCAGCAATCGCTGGCCGCATTGCGCGTCCTTCTGGAAAATTTCTCAACGAACGGCGGAGCCGGCACCTCGGGCGTCAACTTCTTCAACGTGCCAGGAGTTACCGATCCCGCTGAGCGCCGCGACATCCTCATTCTCAAGAGCGTGGCAGACAGCCTCGGGCTGCTGGCCAGCGCCGGGTTTGCACCTGCATTCGGCGGTTCCACCAATCAAGCCGACTACCGTTGGGGAAAGCTCCACCGTATTACCTTCGACCATTTTCTCGGCGCACTCTTCACGCCCGGCTCAGGCGTCGGTCCGCTTCCG
This sequence comes from Thermoanaerobaculia bacterium, assembly GCA_017883265.1. Lineage (GTDB taxonomy): Bacteria > Acidobacteriota > Thermoanaerobaculia > Gp7-AA8 > Gp7-AA8 > JADGNX01. The sequence goes on along the minus strand of JADGNX010000017.1, from coordinate 4,647 downwards.
CCGGCAGTACCCGGACTTCCCGGGATTGCCAAGAGCGGCGGTCTCTCAACGGTCGACGCGGCCACGCACGATGCGCGTGCAGCAACCGTGAATGGCTTCATGTTCTCGAGCGGACCAAACCGTCGCTACGTGGGAGAGGCACGTCCCGACGGCTTCCTGGGTCGTTCCAGCCTGCCAGGGGGAGTGAGCGGGGTTCCGGGAAATCCGTTCTCTTTCAACCTGCTGGAGATGTGGCTGACAAACAGCTCGTTCCCCGTTGTGAACGATACCGGACCGAGGATTCCATTCCAATAGAGCCGAATCGGTCTCACTGGAGTGGAGCAAATGACGGAACGCGCCGCGCCGCCTGCCTCGCCGCCCTTCGCAGCCAGGGCTCTCGAGGCCACTGCGATCGTGATCGGTGTGTTGATTGTCGTCCTGCTCCTCTGGCGAACGGCTGATGTCATCCTGCTGGCGTTCGCCGGAGCGCTCTTCGGAATCTTTCTTCGCACGTTGATGGCTTTCGTCACCTCGCGCACGCGCCTCGGTGAGGGGATGGCTTTGCTCGTCGTGATGACCCTTCTGGCCGGACTGACGATCGCCGCCGTCGTGTTCGCCGCACCGAGTGTCACCGAGCAGTTCGACCAGTTCGTGCAGAGATTTCCGGAGGCGGTCCAGAGGCTGAGGAGCTACGCCGCGCAATACCCGCTGACGCGCCGGTTCGTGGCCGATCACAGTGACGCGAGCGGCTTGCTCTCCGGTCCGTTCCTCGGCCGCATCGGCGGATTCTTTACCTCATTGTTCGGCCTCATCGGCGCAGCCCTGATCGTTTTCTTCATCGGCCTGTATGGCGCGATCGAGCCCGACGTTTATCGTCGCGGAATCCTGCGCCTGGTGCCGCCGGCGCGCCGGAATCGGGCCGGAGAGGTGATCGATGCCGTCGTCCTGTCGCTGCGGGCCTGGTTGAATATCCGCCTTCTATCCATGGCAGTTATCGGGCTCATGACGACGGTTGGCCTTCTCGTTCTCAGGGTTCCGCTGGCGCTCGCGCTCGGGTTGATCGCCGCGCTTCTGACCTTCATCCCCTACATAGGCCCTACCATCTCCGCCATCCCGCCGATCCTCATGGGTCTCATGGAATCGCCGACCAAGGCCCTCTGGGTGGTGGCGCTGTCACTGCTGATTCACGTCGTGGAGGCGTACCTCCTCACGCCGATGCTGCAGCGGCGCGCCATGTCGCTCTCTCCCGTGCTGGCCATCATCACCCAGGTGATCCTCGGCACGATCTGGGGCCTCCTGGGAATGGCGCTGGCGACGCCCATCACGGCGGTGTTCCTCGTGCTGATCGAGATGCTGTATATCGAAGACACCCTCGGCGATGTCTCCGATATCGATCCGCAAAACGAGGACGACGGGACGATGAGCGAGCTCCTGCGCCGCGGGCACCAATGATGCCGTGCGGGAACGTCGAGGGCGGCCTCGAGCTCGCGGGTCAGGGTCTTGACTTCGAGTGCGACCCCATTGCCTTCAGCATCGGATTGTCGACCTTCGTGTAGCCGGCCGGGATCTCCCATGCCGAGGCGGGAATCGGACCGCGCTTGACTTCAGTCACTTCGGTCGCCACGACAGACTTGTGCCCCATGATGCTTACAGTCGTAGTCCGCGCCAGCGGGTATCCCTTCATCTGCTTGAACTGCTCTTGCATCTTTGCCATGTTCTTCGCCATCGGTCCCATGGAGGCCATCATGGTCTGCATGCTGTCGGCGAAGCCCTTGTACGAGTCCCAGGCATGCATCGGAAACTGCAACTCGCTGGTCAGGCACTCCTCGGAATTCGAGAACTGACCCATGGTCACCGTCCAGTTATCGCATCGGTAACCGGCGATCTTGCGGGTGGTGCCCGTCTTCTGTACATCGAACGTGAACATCGAGCCCATCATGGCGTCCATCTTCCTCTGCTGGTCGGGCGGAAGATTCTTCATGGCCTCCTGCCCCTTCTTCGCCTCAGGGCTGTTCATCTGCTCGTTCATCTTTGCCACCATGGCCTCGAGGTCCTGACGCGTGGTGACGTAGTACGTCTGCTTCGTGGTGTTCAACGTTGTCATCTGACCCGTTTTGACGTCGACGATCGAGTCTATCCCGTCGCCGCCATGAGACATTCGGACGCGGTCGCTGGAGATGTAACTGATGGAGGTTTGTGGCGGACCACCGTCGCGCGTCACCTTCGACACGATCGTCAGGTCCTGAGCAATTGCTGGAACGCCGATGAACAGCACAAGGACGGCCAGAGAACGGAGCATGAATCGCATGAATCCTCCTTGGAGCGTGGGGTCCGGTGGCAGACTAATGGATTGTCGCACTCGATTGCATTCAATTTGGTGAGAGCGTGGGATTGTGCCAGGAGTCGGAGGAGTCGATGATTCGGTCGGCTTCGGCCGGCCCCCATGTGCCTGGTTCGTATTCGTGAACCGGGATGGAACTTCCGAGGAGACGATCGATCACGCGCCATTCCGCTTCGACCATGTCCTCCCGGGCGAAGAGGGTGGCGTCTCCTTTCATGGCATCGCCGAGGAGTCGCTCGTAGGGTCCCATCTGCCCGACCACCTTGCTGACAGCGAGAAGCTCGACTCGCTGGCCGGCCATCCCCTCTCCCGGAACCTTCGAGCGAACGCCGAGCGCGATGGCGACATCGGGTCCCAGTCGGAAGCGGACGTAATTCGTATCGCTGCGAGTGAGTCGCTCCTCCCGAAAGATAGAGAGCGGCGGTGCGTCGAGATCCACCAGAACCTCGGTGCAGGTCACCGGCAGCGACTTGCCGGCGCGAATGTAAAAGGGGACACCGGCCCAGCGCCAGCTGGCGATTTCGAGTCGCAACGCCGCAAACGTCTCGACTTTGGAGTCGGGCGCGACGCCTTTCTCGACGTGGTATCCGCGGAATTGGCCGAGGACGACGTTGGCGGGATCAGCAGGCTGGATGGCCTCGAGGACGCGCGCTCTGGCGTCGCGTATCGATTCGGGCGAACCACTCGACGGAGCCTCCATGGCCAGACTGGCGATGACCTGCAGCATATGGTTCTGAACCACGTCGCGAATGGCCCCGGTCTCTTCGTACATCGGTCCTCGTCCCTGCACGCCGAAGTTCTCGGCCATAGTGATCTGCACGCTGCGGACAAAGTTACGATTCCAGATCGGTTCGAGAAAGGAATTGGCGAATCGGAAGTAAAGGAGATTCTGCACAGGCTCCTTGCCGAGGTAATGATCGACGCGAAAGATGGCCGGCTCCTGGAAAACCTCCAGTAAGTCGCCATTGAGCGCTTGCGCTGTCGCCAGGTCGCGTCCGAACGGCTTTTCGATCACCACGCGCGCACCTTTCGCGCAGCCGGACCGTCCCAGCTGGTGGGCAACGGTGGCGAACATGCTCGACGGGATCGCGAGATAGTGCAACGGATGCTCCGATGGACCAAGGCTCTGTCGGAGAAGGTCGAACGTTCGATCGTCCCGGTAATCGCCATCGATATACATCAGGAGTGATGTGAGCTTCTCGAAGGCGGCATCATCGGCGCCGCCTCCATGCTCCTTCAGGCTGTTGCGGGCGCGCTCGCGCAACTGCTCGATGGTCCAGCCGGCCTTTGCCACGCCGATGATCGGCACATTGAGGTTCCCTCGCCGGATCATGGCCTGCAGCGCAGGAAAGATCATCTTGTACGCCAGGTCGCCCGTGGCTCCGAAGAAGACCAGCGCGTCGGATACCGGTGGCGTCACGAGGGCTTCTCCGAATGCCCGCCGAACTGGTAGCGCAGCGCGGAGAGCAATTTGTCGGCGAATTCGGCTTCGCCACGGGAGCTCAGGCGTTGACCGAGCGCCAGGGAAAGAATCGGCGCAGGAACGCCTTCGTCGATGGCTGCCTTCAGCGTCCAGCGGCCTTCGCCGGAATCGGAGACGCGGCCGGCGAAGCCGCTCAGATCCGGATCGTCCTGGAGCGCCGCAGCCGTGAGATCGAGCAGCCACGACCCGATCACGCTTCCCCGGCGCCATGTCTCAGCGATGTCGGCGAGGTTCAGATCGTACTGGTAGTACTGCGGTTCGCGAAGCGGAGTGGTCTCGGCATCGGCTTCATGCATCTCCTTGCCGACATTGGCGCGGTGGAGGATGTTCAGCCCCTCTGCATAGGCAGCCATCAGTCCGTACTCGATTCCGTTGTGCACCATCTTGACGAAGTGGCCGGCGCCCGGAGGGCCGCAATGGATGTAGCCCTGCTCCACGGAAGACGGCTGACCCTCGCGCCCGGGGGTGCGTGGTGCCGTGCCGGCGCCGGGAGCGAGAGCGGCGAAGATCGGATCCAGCCTCTTTACGATGACCGGGTCGCCTCCGATCATCTGGCAGTAACCACGGTCGAGGCCGAATACGCCACCTGAGGTTCCGACGTCTACGTAGTGAATGCCGTCCGCAGCCAGCGACTTCGCTCTTCGAATGTCGTCTTGATAGTAGGAGTTGCCACCGTCGATGACGGCGTCATCGCGGGTGAGGAGGGGAGTCAGCTTTTCCAGTGTCGAATCGACGATCGCAGCCGGTACCATGATCCATACCGCCCGCGGCTTCTCCATTCGGGCCGTCAGATCGTCCAGCGAGCTGGCAGCCACGGCGCCTGCGGCGACCAGTTGCTCTGCTG
>JADGNX010000115.1 GCA_017883265.1 Thermoanaerobaculia bacterium | reverse complement strand
CGTCGTGCACGACGTCGTGACGACGACCGAGGCTGCAATCACGGCCATGAGGATTCTGGTTCTCGTCGTTTTCATATTGTCTCCAATTTCGCTCAAGGCGATCAGGCCTTACGCTGCGACGGCTGCTCGAGGGGCGAGCTGTAGTAGCTGTTAAAACCGTCGTGCGCTCCCTCAACAACGTCATCCCAATTCATGAAGATCGAAACGACGACTGATGCAGCGATTACCACCACAAGGATTCTGGTTCTTCTCGATTTCATGACTTCTCCTTTTCCTTTTCTTCGTCTGATTGCCAGTCACGCGCAGCGAAACGGAGGCGGTCGAGCTCATTCCAATGACGCTCCAGCTGGGTGCGGCCGTGGCGCGTGAGTTTCACAGTGGTTCGAGGGATCTTCCCCGCGAAGGTCTTGGCGATCTCCACGAGCTCGCCGGTCTCGAGCTTGCTGAGATGCGCCGACAAATTCCCTTTACTCAATCCGGTGAGCCGCTGCAGGAAGAGGAAGTCGGCACTCTTGCACGCGCTCAGTGCGGTGAGGATGGAGAGCCGGGCCGGCTCGTGAATGAGGCGGTCGAGCTCGGCCAACTCCTCAAACGGCTGCCTGCTCATCGTGTTCCTCCGGGGCGGACAGCAGCTTCACGAGGCGGATGTGGTCGGTCACGCCAGCTACGAGAAAGAAGCTGCCGAACATGATCCCGAACTCCTGCGCCACACGGTCCCTCGGCATTCCGGTCATGGGAAAGAGGCAGATCAGCGCGAGGAGCAGACAGAACGTGAGGTAACTCTTGCGGAGTGTTCGCGCCGGCCAGGCATTCGCGGCGATCCATACGGAAAGCAAGAGGCCGGAGACGAAGACTGGCGGATTCGAGAGGAAGTCGAGGGCGATGGCGCACGGCAAAAGCAGCAGGAAGAGGAGCACCTGCGCGCTCAGCCAAATCGATGGTGCCGACAATTCCTCGATGCGGCCGAAACGCCTCTCGTATGTCTTGCCAATCAAGAAGTATGAAACGATGCCTGCAACGATCAGCAGCGGCAGGACCTCGACCCCTCGGATGTGGGCGTGAAACATGAGGGGGGATGACTGGCTGAGGATGACCAGAGCCATGGGCACGATACGCAACCCCTGGCGATCCGAGTAGTTGGCGGCCAGGTCGTGAATCTGTTCGAGTCGTCGCGTGTCGGCAGCGTCCATAATCCCTCCGTAGACCAGTTTGTGTTGCAAACCAGTATGCGTCGAGAGAACAGCATTGTCAAGGAGCTCGTTGGAGTTTCGCCCGGGACCACTTGGGGGAGGCTTCTCCGGATGTTCGCGCGCTTCTGGAGCGGAAACTTCCTGCGCCGGCCATCTCTTTCAAGGTCGTCCGCGGCGCTGCCGCAGCCGATGGTGGTCAGACCCGCGTTAGGGGCGTTTCTTTCGAAGTGCGTCCCCCGGAGTGCGGCGTCCATGCCGCCGCCTTTCCGGTTGGAGGTAGCCAAGAGCGGCGTCCATGCCGGCGCTTTTCCGGTTGGCCGCCCACCCACCCGGAGCGGCGGCATGGCCGCCGCACTCCGGGGGGCTCCGAAGGCCATCTACGTAATGTAGAGAATTCGACAGGGGAAGGGCTGCCGAGGTACGTTCAAGAGGTGAAGCAATGGCCGCATGCTCCGGTTCACATACTCGACGAGGCGGGGACGTACTTCGTCACGGCCGCGACCTACGGCAAGGAACACCGCTTTGCGTCTAGCGCCCGGCTCGATCGCCTGCAGGAACTTCTCTTGACCTTTGCCGCCAGTTACGGCTGGCTTCTCCAGGCGTGGGCCATCTTCTCGAACCATTATCACTTCGTCGCGATGTCCCCCGATCACGCCGAATCGCTGCGGGGTTTCCTGCGCGATCTGCATTCGGCCTCCGGCCGCGAGATCAACCGGCTCGACGGCACAGTGGGACGGCAGGTGTGGTACCAATTCTGGGACAAGCGCCTCACGTTCCAGCGTTCCTACCTGACGAGGCTCAACTACGTTCATCAGAACGCTGTTCATCATCGGATGGCTGCTGTAGTCGGCGACTACCGCTGGTGCTCGGCCGCATGGTTTCAGGCCACGGCGAGCCCGGCCTTCGTGAAGACCGTGGCAAGCTTCAAGACCGACCGGCTGTCTGCCGCGGAGGACCTGGCCCCGATACCGCCCGAGGACTGAGCCCCCGGAGTGCGGCGGCCATGCCGCCGCCTTTCCGGTTGGAGGTAGCCAAGAGCGGCGTCCATGCCGGCGCTTTTCCGGTTGGCCGCCCGCCCACCCGGAGCGGCGGCATGGCCGCCGCACTCCGGGGGGCTCGCGCAGGTCTCGAATTGTCGGCTTCCCTCTCTTCACAAGGGCAGCCAGTACGAAAACTTCACCAGGAATACGTCGTGTGACGGCGCGCCCGGAATTGCGCGGAGGTCGCGAGAGATGCGGAAGTCGCCGAACGGCTGGGTGTCGGCGCGGTTCTCGTTCCAGGCGACGAACAGCGCCGAACCGGGACGAAACTCCCAGCGCACAACCGCACTGCCGCGCAGGCTATGGAAGTTGAAATCGGGATTGCTCGTCGCTGCCGCCGGCGCGTAGTCGCGTGTGCGTGCAGCGACAAGCGACCGAAAATCGTGATAGTCGCCCGAGGCGATGAACGGCTGCAGGAAGAGCTGGAACGACAGGCGTGATGTCACTGTCCAGTCGGCGCGCGTGTCGAGCTCGAACGAATGCTGATCGAGGTGCGCGAAGATGTAACGCCGGCCGAACGTCAGCGCCGCGGAGGAGTCGTCAAATGCCGTGACGTACTGCGTCGAGGTGTGAAAGCGACTGATCGACGGCACGACGGCCAACTGCAGATTCGGCCTCGGCCGCGCGTTCAATGTGATCGACAGCGAGCGCCCATACGATCCGTCGTCGGCGCCCTCGAGATGTCCGGCGATGGCGGCCGAAAAATTCTTCCGCGTGTCGGTAGCGAGTTTCTCATCCGAGCTCCAGAAGAGCGGCGATCGTACCAGCGGGCCGCCGCGCGTGAGCCGGTCGTCGAACGAGCCGGGGGTGACGATCAGCGAGACATCGGGCTGCCAGTAGTTCGCAGTCGTGCCGAACCACTCGGCGAACAGTCCGCGTTCGATCGTATCGCCTTCGAAGTTGCCGTTGCGCCAGACGCCGAGCCAAAGATTCTTCGACCGGAAGCACGGCGTGACGTCCTCGTTCACGTACTGCATCACCGCATGCGTGGAGATGATGTCCGTCCGCTGCAGGAAGCCGATGTCGTTCGTCTCGAACCCGGGCGAGTACGCCTGCACCTCCACGATCGGCCGCCACCGCCCGGCGTCCTTCGACAGCATTGCCGTTCCGCCCCATCCGGAGAGCGACGTACGCGTGGGGTCGAGGTGGATGCCGTGCGCATCGGGGCGCTGGTAGTAGCGCGCCGGGGCCTGCTGCGTCGCGGTGATGGCCTCCTCGCTTCCGCTTACTTCCGTTCCGTATGCCGATCCTTCGAAGATCCACGACTGATGGCCGAGGCGGGTATAGCCGTCGATGCCGCCGGTGAGCGCGGAGCGGCGCATGGACGACAGCTCTTCCGGAAGACGGCGATCGACGTCGGTGAGCAGAACGCCGATGCGCGCGGACGATCCGAGCTCCTTCGTGGCACGCGAGACGAAGTAGTTGGTCATCGGCTCGACTTCCTGGCGGCCGAATGTCGGGCCACTGACGAAGCGGGCCTGCTCGGCGTCGGCCAGCGCGTCGAGCACCCCGAGGGTCCAGCCGCCGGGAACTTTGCCGGTCAACTTTGCGGCGCCGAGGATGCGGGTTTGTGCGGGGGCGTCGACGAAGCCGGCGTCGATCGTCCCCTGCGGCGCGCGTCCGATGCGGCGGGTGTAGAACATCGTCGGAGTGTTGAAGAAATTGAAGTGGCTCGGCGCGGGCGAGTCGGCGAAGCGGAAGATGTTCAAGCCTTCGATGAAGAACGGCCGCTTCTCGGGGTAGAACGTCTCGAACTGCGTGAGGTTGACCACGGCCGGATCGACCTCCACCTGGCCGAAGTCGGGGTTGATGGTGCCGGTGAGCGTGAGGCTCGATGTCAGGCCGTACTTCAGATCGACGCCGGCGTCGACGCCGGTCTCGCGCGGGCCGACCAGCGGATCGCCACCCAGTCCGCTGCGCAAGTCGGTGCGGCCGACGGTGTACGGGACGACTTCCAGCGCACGTCCGCGGTGGACGGCTTCGATGCCATCGAGGTCGGCAAAGTGCGAGACGAATCCGGTCTGCCCCTTCGGCGTGTTGACGATGCGATCGGTCTCGTTGTTGCGCACGGTCTTCCGGGTGATGTTGATTCCCCACACCAGGACCGCTTTGTCAGGAAAGCGGAGCTGCGAGAACGGAACCCGCACCTCGGCCTGCCATCCGTCGGGCGTGATCTTCGTCGCCGACTCCCACACGCCGTCCCAGCTCGGGTCTTCCCCGATGTCGTTGTAGAGGACGGTGTCGCCCTGTTCGCCGGCCGGGGTGACGGTGAATGCGTTGCCGGAGAGGCGGTCGTGCTGCGTATCGAGGTTGATGGACAGGAAGTCGAAGTCGCCGAAGGTATCGCGGCGGAGGAGGATGGCGGTAGGCCGCTTCGGATCGAACATCGTGGCGCCGAAGTAGATTGCGTTGTCGTCGTAGAGGATCCGCACCGACGTCCGCATCGTCGGCGGTTTCGTGTCGTCGGGATCGTGCTGGGTGAAGTCCGTGAACTCCGGCGCCTGCTGCCAGGCGGGGTCGGAGAGATCGCCGTCGATGACCGGCGAAGCCCCTTTGACGCGAATGGCATGCAGCACCGGGTGCTCCGGCCAGTTGGCGGCGCTGCTGGAGATGGCGACCGCGATCGAGACCATGAACAACGTGCGACGCATATGAAAATTATGACGTGAATACGAGGTCGGATTTGGAAAAGTTCAGCGACGGATGGGGGGCGCATTGGAGCACCGGCTCCAGCCTGCCGCCTCGGCGAGGCTCGCGAGGTTCAGGTCGTCTCTTCGCACTCAGGAAGGTGGCGGGGAACCGGCCCCAGGATCTCTGCGCGCAAACGGTCAACCGGCCGTGGCGGCTAATGCCTCGCGGCGCGGCGGCGGGGCGGTGGTTCGGACAGTTTCTGGTAGACGAACGCGTCAGCCAGCGTTGCCGATGCTCCTCCGGGGATCTGAACGCTCACCGTCGAGGAGCCCGGCGTGCCGGCCGGAACCACTGCGGTGAGAACGTTAGGCGACAGGACGGCCACGCTCGCCGCCACCGCATTGCCGAACGTGACGGTGGCTCCCGGGACAAAGCCGGCGCCGGAGATGACGACGGGAGCTCCGCCCGCCGAGCTGCCCGTTCCTGGTGAAACCGAGGTCACGACCGGGGTCAGCACGCCTCCCTCTGTGACGGTGAGTGTGATCGGTCCAAAGTCGCCCGCATAGAAGTTCCAGACGAGGAATCGGACAGTCGTTCCTGCCGTCAGCACCGCGGAGGTTCTTCTCCCGGTCGAGCAGTCGGCCGGGACCTCGTCGATGAGCAGCCCCGCCGCGGATGGATTCTGGTAGCAGAATCCGCTTGGCGTGTATGGACCGCACACCGGGCCGGTATAGCCGACCATCGTGGCGCTGGCCTTCGAGCCGCAGAGCGAAAAATCGTAGCTCCCACTGATGGCAGGTGTGAAGCTCAGCCACACAGTCCTCTGAAGGCCAAAGGGGACGCACGGCTGACCGTTCACCGGGTCGGACGTCTGCCTCGATGCCACCTCCGTGTTGAGGGTCACGCTCCAGGGAAACGGCCCGGCGGCGGGAATCACGATCGGCGACTCGCAGGAATCGCCTGCATCCATCACGTCGATCTCGACGGAGGACGCAGCGGTGGCTCCCTTCGCGTCGATGGCCCGCAGCGTCACCGGAAACCGCCCGGCTCGATCGAACGTATGCGAGGCCGGCGTACTGTTGGTGACGGGAACAACTTCCCATGTATCGGGAAAGATCCACGAGAGCGAAACAGGATCAGAGTCCGGATCGGTTGCCGTTCCGTTGAACGCCAGCGTCGTCCCGCGCTGAATGGCCTGCTGTGCGACCGGGGTGTTGATGGTAGTGACCGGCTGATGATTCGTTACGCCGGTGATCGCCAGCTCCCACATTCCCCGGCCGTGGGTGGCCGCGCGCAAGGCCGAGCCGTCGTCGAGCGCCTTCAGATCATCGACGCTCACGGCCGGGAGGCCGGTGCCGAAACGCGACCACGACCCTCCTGCATCCGTCGAGCGATAAACACCGACGTCGGTCCCGCAATAGATCGTGCTCGAGTCCGTCGGATCGACGAGAATCGTCTGCGCGGAGAACGCGGGAAGACCGTTGCTCGCTCCGGACCATGTGCTCCCTGCGTCGGTGGTTGTGTACACCGACGGCAACGACAGGCCGGCGGTCGTCAACCAGACGCGATTCGGGTCGAGCGGATCGATGGCGATGCTGGTGACACCTTTGTTCGGAAGACCGCTTGCGGTCGACCTCCATGTCGCTCCGCCGTCCGTGGTACGGAAGACTCCGGCAGCGCCGTTCAGCGAGACCATGATGATCTTCGGATTGGTTCTGGAGATGGCGATGGCGCCGATGGCGCGATCGGTACGCCAGGTCGACCCGTCGACGGTCGTGGTCGGGAGGGGAATCCAGGATTCCTCGCTGTCGGCCGATTTCCAGAGCCGGTAGGACGCCGTGTAGATGACCGCTGGATTGGACGGGTCGGCGGCGATGAGGGTCCGGAAGGGAACGGTCTCGTCAGAGGGGAAGAGCGGCTTCGAGGCGCGAAAACTCGGGGACGTCGCTCCTCCTTCGATCGTTCGCAGCAGGTTCCCATTCTGCGTCGAGACATAGACGACCGAGGGAGCCGCCGGGTTGACCAGACAGCTGATGCCGTCGCTCCCGACCATGGAATCCCACGAGGTCCCGCCGGTATCGGGGCGACGGATCGTCCCGTTGTCCTGCAACCCTCCGAAGATCCGGTTCGGGTTCGCCGGATCGTTGGCCACGAAATAGAACTGGCGCGTCACGAGGCCGTCGTTTCGCGGCGTCACGTGGACGGCCTTGTCGGTCGAGGTCCAGATGCCGCCGTCATTGGCGATGTAGAGAAGGCCTCCGGCGTCGTAGCGCATGTCGTGCGCGTCGTTGTGTACCGGGACACTGCTGAACGCCGGCGCTACCCACGTCTGCCCGCCGTCTGTCGTTCCTGCATAGCGGACTCCGCCTGCGAGGACCGTGTCGGGATCCGAGGGGTGGACAACGAGCGTGTTGTCGTATCCGGCCTGCGGCGAGAGGTACTTGTTGACGGCCTGGTTCTGGGCAAGTGTCGTGTCGGCCCACGACGTACCGCCGTTCGTGGTCTTGTAGACATGACAGATGTCGACGCCTGTGGTGGTGTCGAGGATTGCGACTGAAGCGTACAGGGTCTGCGGGCTCGAAGGGGCGATGGCCAGGGAGATCCGGCTGAGACGGCTCTTCGTCGTGGACACCGGAAGGCCGGAAGCCGCCGCCGCGAACGTCCTGCCGCCATCCGTCGACTTCAGGACAGTGGGCGAGGCGAACGGGAGAAACGTCGTGCTCGTGCAGCCGGACTTGGTGCAATTTGCGCCGTCCCAGGTCGCGGCATAGATCACAAGTGGATTCGAAGGATCGCGAGCGAGATCGGCGACCTCGCCGTAGGTCGTAGACGAGATCACCTGGGTCCACGGACCGTTGATCCCGTTCGACGAACGGAAGGCGCCGAGGTTCGTGCCGGCGACCAGCTCCAGCGGATTCGATGGATGAACGGTGATGCGATGAAAGCCGGTGGCGAGGACTGATGGCGGAAGCGTCCACGAAAGGCCGCCGTCACTCGACGACAGGATGCCGATGCCGGGGATGCGATCGCCGTTCGGTCCGGCCTCACCCGTGCCGAGGTAGATGACGGACGGTGAGGAGGGGGCCAGGGCCACGGCGCCGATGGCCAGGTTCGGAATCGTATCCGTCAGCGATGTCCAGGTCTGACCGCCGTCGGTCGTCTTCCATGCGCCACCGCCTGCAGAGCCTGCGAACGCGGTTCCCGGAACCGTCGGGTCGGTTGCAACCGAGAGGATGCGCCCGGCGCCGTTGGTAGGGCTGAGGCTCACCCAGGCGCTGCCGGGAATGGCATTCGGTGCGATCTTCCCGAGCTCGTGGGTGTCGCGCTCCAGCTGGTCGTGAACCTCGCGTGTTCGCCTGAGCAACAGTTCCGGATCAATCGTCCCGTTGTCGCCATGGCGCATCAGGTAGTCGCGCATCCGCCCCTCCAGGTCCTCGCGCTCCTCGGCCGGCGGCGGATTGTCGATCGCTGCGTTGGCGAGCGAGTGGAGGGCGTTAGGCGCCGGCGACAACGTCACGGGCGTCGGTGTCGCGGCGAGCGCGACATCCGCGAGCAAGAGAAGGAGGGCCAATCGAGAACCGTGGATGCAGGCACTGACTCTCATCGGTACATCCTAGGATTTTTCGCGGCAGAACGAAAATTGTTCATGCCGCGAATACGAGCCGGTTGGAGTGCGGCGGCCATGCCGCCGCTGGGCCGGTTGGAGGTGACCGCACTCCGGTTGGCCGCCCGCCCGCCCGGAGCGGCGGCATGGCCGCCGCACTCCGGGGCGCGCTGCGGCAATTCAGTTCCAGCTCAGCGTTCGGAGCTGGTCGAGGTTCACGTTGCCTCCCGAAAGGACGACCGCTACGCGAGAGCCGGCGGGCAATTTCACAAGGCCGTTCAGCAGCGCGGCGACTGGCGCGGCTGCGGCGCCTTCGACTACGAGCTTGCACCGCTCCATGATCCAGATCATGGCGTCGAAAATCTCGCGGTCCGGCAGCGCCACGAGCTGGTCCACGAACCGTTGCACGACCGAGAAATTGATCTCGCCCACGCGGCGCACGCGCAAGCCGTCGATGATCGTCCGGCAGTCGATCGTCTCCAGACGCCCGGCCTCGATGCTGGTCTTCATGGCCGGGCCATCGGACGACTCGACCCCGATCACCCGAATCCGGGGATTGTGGCTCTTGACCGCCATCGACACGCCGGAGATCAACCCGCCACCGCCGATCGGCACAATCACCGCGTCCACCTCGGGCCAGTCCTGCACGATCTCCAGGCCGAGCGTTCCCTGCCCCGCAATGAGCTGTTCGTCGTCGAAGGGATGCACGTAGGTCAGTCCCTCCGTGCGCACCAGTTCCTTGGCCTTTTCGTTGGCTTCGTCCCAGATCGTGCCGTGCAGCACGACTTCCGCGCCGTAGCCTCTGGTGGCGGCGATCTTCGACGGCGTCGCATTCTCCGCCATACACACCACGGCTCGAATGCCGTGAATCTTCGCCGCGAGCGCCACGCCCTGCGCATGATTCCCGGCCGAGGAGCAGACGACGCCACGTGCCTTCTGCTCGGCGGGCATGAGCGCGAACTTGTTCAGCGGCCCGCGGATCTTGTAGGACCCCACCCGCTGGAACATCTCGGCTTTGAGCCGGACTTCCAGACCGGTGCGCTCGCTCAGCTGTCGCGACGTCAGCAGCGGAGTGTGTTTGATGTGCTGCGCGATGCGGGCGCGTACTTCCTGGAAGTCGGCAAGTGTCAGAGTGAACATTTTTCAGAGTAGCACGGGAGAAAACATGAGAGAGAGCACCGAATCGCGACACGATCAAGCTGACCGAGCAAGGAATCGGCTGGCCACGAAGAAGTCGATGACTGGTGTTCCCTTTCCGGCGGCCATCACATCAGGTTCATCCGCTGCAGCAGATTTCTGAAGCGAGGATCCGAGCGCAAAGCGGCAAACTCGGGGGCGAATCTTAGAATCGTCAGCCTGCCCTCCCGATCGTCATACGCCTTTTCGAGCCACTGAAACGTCTCATCCCGTGCACCGAGACCGGCATAAATCATGGCCATGTGATACGGAGATATGTATCTTCGCTGCGACAACCGATGCAGCTCTTCCAACATGAGCTGCGCTTCGGCCGCACGCCCGGACACCGCGTACGTATATCCGATCAGCGACAACACTTCCGCGCTATTACGAAGAAGAATTCGGGCGCGCTCGAGCTCGGCCAGGGCCTCGCGATACAGACCCCTCTGGGTGTGAATCCTGCCAAGGAAGATATAGGCACCCCCGAACTCGGGGTCCATGGCCAGCGCTTTCCGGCATCG
>JADGNX010000399.1 GCA_017883265.1 Thermoanaerobaculia bacterium | reverse complement strand
GCTGCCTACCTCGCCGCGCTCTGTCGCCGAGGGTCACCTCTCTCAGCACGCCTCGCCGCTGATGCTTGACTAACCACCTCAGAAGGCTTCAGCGTGCTCGTTGTGCGGGCGTGTAGTCGTAATACCAGCTCCACTGGATTGCCTGATCGATACTCCGCAGACTACTGATCTTTTGGCAGTCCCACCACAAAGCTCCCGACCTTGATCCGCTGCGGGTAGTGCTCGTCGATCCACCGCGCCAGCCAGGGTGTTCGCTGCTCATAGGTCACACCGTCAACGTTGTGCAGGACCTCCAGGCCTCGCACGACCACGAAGACCGGCGGCCTTCGCTCGAGCTGATGGAGAGCCTCTCTCCCCAATGTGGGATCCGACAGGTAGGGGATGTCCTGACAGCGAGTGGAAGCTGTCCGGTCCAGCATGTAGTAGAGGTCCTTCTCGCCCGAGAAATCGAAGATCGGCCCCTGGAGGCGCGAGTCGGAGAAGCGGCTGAGTGCACCGAGGTCGTCGGCTTCCTGTTTGTAGGTGTAGAGATCCTTTGCCCGCGGATTCGGGAAAGGGACAAACGAGGGGTCCGGACGAAGACGCTGTCGGTAGGTGCGGTAGTACTTTGTCAGATAGGTGGCGTTTGCCTGGATCTCGAGATAGCGGTACGCACCCGCCACCACCACAAGGCCGCACAGCGCCAGAACCCACTTCCACGGCGAAGAGCGACCCCGGAGCGATCGCGCCAGCGGCTCGAGTCCGAACGAAACGAGCGCGATTCCGAGGAGAGGAACACACATCCTCGAGTGGGCCCAGCCGGCCCGGCCGGCTGCGGTCCTCATCTCGAAGAACGCGGTCACGGCGACCAGGAGCATGGCCTCAGCACGCAGCCGATTGCCGCGCGCCGCAGCGCGCCAGGCCAGCGCGGCGAGGAGGCCCCACCCGATCATCGGAAGGTAGTACCGGGCCGACGGGGTGTCGAGCCACGCGGCCGCCTCGAGCGGATGGAGCAGCAGAGCCGGCGAAGCCAGCGGCGGCGCCGGGAGCGAATAGACGGCATCGAAGCATTCGGGCAGACGGAGGAACGTGTCGCGAAAGAATCGACTGATGTCGCCATGCACGCTCATCAGGATGAGGAGCGGCACGAGCAGAGTGATGGCCCCTGACGCCGCCATCAACTTCGCGGAGACGATCGGACGGCGTTCTCCCGGAAGCAGCGAGCGTGCGAAGAGCCACGCATAAAATCCCGCCACGGCAAAGAGTCCGACATCGACGCTCCACAAAAGGCCTGCCCCGGCGAAGGCCGCGGCCGCCATCAACGGGAGCGGCTTGCCGCGGCGCAGAAATGCAAGCGTCAGCCAGACCATGAGGAGCAGCGGCAGGAGGCGAAAGTAGGAAAACGCCGGCAATTCACCCGCGGCCAGAGCGGCCAGCGAGGCCAGTGCTGCCAGAATGACGCCGAGGATCGTTGGAGAGATCTCCGCCGCGATCGGAACCAGCAGCGCGAGGGTCATCGCGGTCAGGACCGCCCTCAGCCGGCGAGAGCGCACCGGATTCGGTGGCGATCCCAGAACCAGAAGGTCGAGGCCGCCATCAGTGGCCAGACCGTGCATGAAGAAGACGTTGCGGTACGGTCGCCCGCCGGCCATCATCACTGACGCCGGTGAAAGATTCTCTCCCTCATGGTAAGCATCGACGAGCTGATACGGATGGTCGCTGACCGGAAGCATGGCCAGTGCGATGGCCGACGCGATGGCCATCGTGATCATCCGGCCGTGCGGCCGGGCGATGAGTGGGTCGACGCGATCATCGCCATCCGATTCCGCGGCCTCGGAACGGATGCGGCCGGCCAGAAACGCGGCGATCAGCCCGCCTGCGCCAGCAATCAGAAAGAGGATCACCAGAACCGCGTAATCCCAACCCTTCGGATAGCCGGCCACGGTCATGGCCCCGACGCCATTACCCGGCACGTGGAAGAGCGGTTTGAGCAGCGGCAGCGCCGGCATCACCGCAAGAGACAGGAGACCACCGCCCGCAACCACGAGAGCGGCCGGCGATCGCGCGATTGCGCGGTTCGCCCGCAGCAACCAGCGAGGAGTTTGCCATGAGGTCGGGAGCATCAGATCTCGTCGTCGGCCGGACGCGATATCGCGACGTCGTGCGCGGTCGGGGCGCAGTGTAAAGGAAACAGCGGAAAGTCGATCGGCCCCACCCGTCTTCTCATATATTGTCGTTTGACAGACGCGGCATATGACGCGCTGGACCGGTCCGCGTACATGCGGGAGACCGCTCGGCTTCTGAGACCCACCGCGCAGCGGTACCAATCCGCTCTTGTCAAAGGGGGGATGGCGCTGTAGGTTGATCCGGCCGGAAATCTCGAAATCCTTCCGGTATGGACCGGTCAGCACGGCGAGGAGCAGTCGACACATGCAGCCTCCCAGCTCAGATATCGACCGATTCGATCCGTCATCGCTCCTCGACGGCATCGAGCAGGCGATCATCGCCACGGACGTCGAAGGACGGATCACCTTCTGGAACCGGTATGCCGAGGGGCTCTACGGATGGTCTTCCGAGGAGGTCCTGGGCCACGACCTCATCGAGATCATCCCGAGCGAAGGTTCGCGTGATCAGGCGATGACGATCATGGACGCGCTTCGGAGAGGCAAGACCTATTCCGGCGAGTACGACGTGAAACGGCGCGATGGCTCGACTTTCCGGATCGATGTGACGACCAGTCCGCTGACCGGGCCGGATGGAACGATGAGGGGCATGGTCGGCGTGTCGGTCGCTGCGATGAGACATCATGAGTCCGATGAGCGAGCGCGCGTGGCCAGTGAGCTCCTCCTCAGGGCCTGGCGGGCCAGCCGGGATGCCGTTTCTCTCTTCCGCAGCTCCGACGGCCTCGTCGTCGACGTCAATGATGCCTGGCTCAAGGCGACCCGGCTGACCAGGGAAAAGGTCATCGGCCACCATCGCCGGGAGATCCCGGTGTGGCAGTCGCCAGAGGACGAGGAGCGGTTCCAGCGGGAGATGGCGGCCCATGGCTTCGTTCGCGACTTCCACTTTGAGTTTCCGCGAGCCAACGGCGAACCTGGGCATGCAGTCCTGTCGGCGGAGGCCGTCGAGATCGGCGGCGAGGCTTA
>JADGNX010000016.1 GCA_017883265.1 Thermoanaerobaculia bacterium | reverse complement strand
GGCCTTCACCCTTCCGATTGACGCGCTATGAAGGTGCTCGTCGCCAATCGAGGTGAGATCGCTGTTCGGATCATGCGCGCCTGCCGCGAGATGGGATTCCCGACAGTGGCCATCTACTCGCAGCCCGATCGGGCTGCGATGCATGTTCTCTACGCGGACGAAGCGATGCCGGTCGGCCCGGCCCCCAGCCGAGACAGCTATCTTCGAATCGATCGAATCATTGAGGCCGCGCGGCGGACCGGCGCGGAGGCAGTTCATCCCGGTTATGGGTTTCTGGCAGAGAATGCCGTCTTTGCGCGCCAGTGCGCCGAGGCGGGACTGATCTTCATCGGGCCTTCCCCGGCTTCGATCGAGGCGATGGGGTCGAAAACCGAGAGCAGGCAGCGGATGCAGGCGGCCGGTGTGCCCGTCGTCCCCGGCCTCTCCGAAGCGGTCAAGTCCGTGGACGAGATTGCCACCTTCGCCCGCCAGGCCGGATTCCCGATCATGATCAAGGCCAGTGCGGGTGGGGGCGGGAAGGGGATGCGGCTGGTGGAGAGGGAAGCGGATCTGGCCGGCGCCTACGACCGCGTGCGCAGTGAGGCGCTGTCGTTCTTCGGCGACGATGCCGTCTACGCAGAGAAGTTCATTTTGTCGCCTCGCCACATCGAGGTCCAGATCCTCGGCGATCAGCACGGCAATCTCGTCTACATCGGCGAGCGCGAATGCACCTTGCAGCGGCGGAACCAGAAGGTCATCGAGGAGTGTCCGTCGCCGGTGGTCACGCCGGAGCTTCGAAGGCAACTCGGCGAGACTGCCGTGAGAGCCGGCGCGGCCGTGGATTACTACTCGGCCGGCACCATCGAGTTCCTGATGGATCCCTCGGACCGATTTTACTTTCTCGAGATGAACACCCGGCTCCAGGTCGAGCACCCGGTGACCGAGATGGTTTGGGGGGTCGATCTGGTCAAGGAGCAGCTCCGCATCGCCATGGGCCAGCGGCTCTCATTCGTGCAGGAACAGCTCGCTCCTTCCGGACATGCCATCGAGTGCCGGGTCTACGCTGAGGATCCCTCCCGAAACTTCGCTCCTTCGCCCGGCCTCATCCGCTTCATGAGCCTGCCGCATGGCCCTGGCGTGCGTAATGACGACGGGGTCTATGGCGGCTACACCGTGCCGGTCTACTACGATCCGATGCTCTCCAAGCTGATCTGCCACGCAGCGACGCGGGATGAAGCGATCGGGCGGATGAAACGCGCGCTCCAGGAGTACCGGATCGAGGGAATCGAGACGTCGATTCCGTTCTATTCGTGGATCATGGATGACGGCGACTTCCAGGCCGGACGCTTCGACACCGGTTACATCGACCGGATCATCCCGCGCATGAAAGAGGATCCCCCTGCGGTGGAATCGGTGACGGATGCGGCCATCGCTGTCGCCGCCATCCTGGCATTCGAGGAATCGCAGCGCATCCGCCTCCCGGAGGTCACCGACTCGGCCTGGAAGCGAGCCGGTCGCACGGAAGGAACCGGACGGTGGCGCGAATGAAGTTCGTCGCCAGACATGAAGGCAATGAAGTGGCAGTCGAGGTCGAGCGGCATGGCAGCGGCTACCAGGTGACGATCGGCGACCGGCGGATGGACATCGATCTGATCGAGGCCGGTCATTTTGTCCACTCCCTTCGCTTCGATGACGGCCGGCAGTTCGCGCTCGTGCATGAGCGCGATGGCGACCGTCATCGGGTGACCCTTGGGGGACGGACACTTCACGTCGAGCTCTTCAATCCCCTGGCCTTGAAACGAGGGGGAAGCGACGATGCGGCGGGGGAGGGTGGAACCATTCGGGCCATGATGCCGGGGCGGGTCGTTCGTCTCCTCGTATCACCTGGCGAGGCTGTTTGTCGCGGCGCGGGCCTGCTCATTCTGGAGGCCATGAAGATGGAGAACGAGATCGTGGCGCCAGCCGACGGCATCCTGTCAGAGTTCTTCGTCAAGCCCGGCGACACGGTCGAAGTCGGTGCCGAACTGGCCCACCTCGAGAGTTGAGCAGAGGCAGTCGCTATAATCTGAAGATCGATGTCGTCCAATCCGATCTCGCTCGTTCCCGGATCTCAGCTCCAGGACTACCAGCTTTTGGAGCCGATCGGTTCCTCCCCGGATCTGTGGCGGGCAGAAGACAGCCGTACCGGCAGCCCGGTGGCCCTCAAGATTCTGAGCCGCCATCTTTCGACCAACCTCATGCGCCGGCAGGATCTCATCAACGAGTTGCGGCAGAGGGCCGCCTTCCGCCATCCCTGCCTGGTATCGATCCGGGACGTCGGTGGAGCAGGTGAGATTCTGTATATGACGATGGAAGTCGTCGAGGGAGAACCTCTCTCTCGGATCCTTCGTCGTGGACTTCCGGATCGCATTCAGCTTTTCAGACTGGCCTACGAGTTGATCGCCGCACTCGAGTATCTTCACGGGCGCCCCCTGGTCCATGGAAACGTCGGGGGAGAAACCGTGCTTCTGACCAGGAATGCAACTGTGAAACTGGTTGGGTTCAGCCTGGCCAACCTGTTGGATGAGGGGGGCCAGGAGCGGGCCCGGCGGCGTCTCCTCGATCCAGAGGCCGTAGCCTACATGTCGCCCGAAGCGATCCGCGGAGCTGCCCTCGATCCTCGCTCCGACCTCTTCTCGTTCGGTTGCGTGCTGTATGAAGCGTTGACCGGACGCCCCCCTTTTGCCGGTACGACGGCTGAGGAGATTGCGCACGCGGTCATCAGCGGGCAGCCCGCTTCGCCGAAGAAGATCCGATCCGATGTCGACGACGAGGCGGTCGCCATCATCGGGATGTGCCTGTTCAAAGACCCGGAGAGACGGCCGGCGACTGCCGGAGAGGTTCGCCGGGCGATTTTGAGGGTGGCGCCTGAGCTCTACTCGATCAATCTGCCGATTGATTCGAACGACTTGCCGGGAGAGGCGAAGGCAACCCCTCCTGCCATCGGCCTGCCGATCGACTCGAGCGACCTGCTGCGACAGGCCAGGGTGGCCGCCACTCCTCCTGCAGCCAGCCATTCGGCCTCCGTCGCTCCCCCTTCCTCTCCGGGTCGTGATGGCGTGATCTGGGTTGCCGAGCTCGCGAACTTTTCCGAGCTGGAGATCGATGAGCCGTCGCGGGGCCGCAAGGTCGCCGCGAGAATGCAGCAGATCCTGGGAGAGGCGGCCCACCTCTTCGACGGCACCGTATCGGACGTCGCCGGCCCGCGAATGATCGCTGAAATGCCGGATGTCAGCCGCGCATACCAGGCCGGGCGCAAGGGGGAGCAGGACCTGGCGGACGTTTTCGACGGCCGCGAGCCGAAGCCGCAGGTTCGGATGCTGCTCCACGCAGGCTCGCTGAATCCGGCCGACGCCTCCATAGCCGGCGATGCCGTCGAGGAGCTCGACGATACGCTGACCACCGTGCCACCGGGCCGTCTCTTCATGACGCAGAAGTTCGTGTCGCGAAGCAGCGGCATCCTGAATACGGAACGGGCGGCGGGAATCTCCGGCTCGCTCTATGTGGGCGTTCCTGGCGAGCAGGTCGATCCGCAGTCTGTGGCCGTGCACGGGGCCGCCCCCGACGAGAATGCCACGATGGCCGTCCAGCAGACCGACAGGCTGTCGGTGGCCAAGGATCCGGCCGACCTGACCACCGTCGTTCAGGCTTCTGGATCGCATCTACGGATTCTCGGCGCGGCCGCGGCACTTGTCATCGCCCTCTCGGCCACCGTCGTCTGGTTCTCGTCGCATCGCCAGCCTCCAGTGCCAGCAGTGGCGATCGCGGACGATGATTCGCCGCCGACGCCGTCGCATCCTCACACCATCGCCCTCTCATCACTGACGAGCGATGTCTCCGATTCCGACTTGAGCGATCGTGCTGCCAAAGCGCGCGGAGCGGCCATCGAGATTCTTCGCTCCCTTCCCCAGCTGCGGGTGGCGGCTGAAGCGGGAAACGGAGCTGACGTCTTCGGAGGGCGGGTCCGGCGCACCGCCGCGGGCGATGAGATCATCCCCCTTCACACCGCCGGAAAACTGCGAACCGGGAAGGTCGCAACGTTCGCCGATGCGGCATCCGGGGCCCAGGCGCTGGTCGCGTGGATCTGTACGCAACTCCGTGTTCCGCCGCCGGCCATGAGCGCATCGAAAGAGGCAGTCAACGATTTCGCTGATGCCTTGGCGGCGTACACGGCGAAGAAGCCGGAAAGCGTAGTGGACCGTTCGCTGAAGTCCTCCCTGAGCGCAGACCCGGCGTTTGTTCCGGCCCAGTTGTTCGCAATGCGCGTTTACAGCGAGCGCGGCGACATCCGGCGCGCTGCAGACTCCGCCAGACAGGTGTTGAGCCGCAATGCGGGCAACGTGAACGCGTTGGAGATGATGGCCCGGATCTCGTCCGCGGTCGGCGACGCCGTCAGCTCCATCGGTTACTGGAACCTGACCCTGGAGAACGATCGGAAGAACATTGCCGCGATCAACGCGCTGGGCCGCTTCGCGCTGGCCGGCAACGACCCTTCGGTCTTCGAACGCGCTCTTGTCCGCTTGCGCGAGGCAGGCGCTGCGAATCTGGCCGAGCTTCACGAGCCCGATCTCCTGGTGGCATCCGGCAGGATCGATGCGGCTGTCGAAAAGTACTACGACATCGAGCTCAAACAGCCGGACAATCCGGCCCTGGCGCTCAAGATCGGAAGGCTCTCCGTGCTGCGGCACAGCGCCTCAATCGCCGACATCGAGCTGAAGAAGCTGCAGAAGCTCGACCCCGATTACTCCACTCACATTCTCGAAGCCTACATCGCCGCGCAAAGCAGCCAGAGCGGAAGGGCCGCAAGCGAGTTGCAGATGGCGGCAAAGTCATCACCGATCGGTGGAGATCTCTACACCAGCGCGGCTGAGATCGCCGCGATGACCGCCGACACGAAAGGGGTTGTGGCCAGCCTGGAGAAAGCGCTGAAGAACAGCGAGCCCACGGCCACCTACGTACTATCCGACCCTCTCTTCGGCTATCTGCGCAGCGATCCCGGATTTCGCCGCGTGCGCGATTCGTTTGTGGCCCAACAGGAAGCGATCAAGTCGGCGCTGCTGCGCGTCAAGCTCTGATGGCCTGTGAGTTGGGGAGATTCAACCGATACACACCGCTAGCGCCATTCCACGGCCATGATGCGCAGCGACTCCTTCATGTCCACGATGGCCAACCGAGTGGCCATCCGGAACATCGGAGAGCGATACCGCGAATTCAGTTGCCGGCGGCGGCCATCCGCCAGCGGAACCGAAGCGATGGTCATGGAGTCTTCGTCGTCGCGAAGGTATACGATGCGGCGCGGCGAGAGCGCGGCAAGGGATTCGACCAGCTCTTCCGGAATATTGAAGATGCCATTCTGGCACGGTACGAAGATCATCTCGGATTGTGCCATCGGTTCCTCGGCGAACCGAAGAGATATATCACGAATGAGCGGCCCCGGTATCTTCCCGGAGCCGCCGATCCAGCGAGGTAGATCAGGGAAATGATCGTCACAGCGAAACTCGGTTTTTCCGCTGCTCATCGCCTGCACAACGACCAGTACGACGCCGGATGGAATCGCAGGGTCTATGACAAGTGCGACAACCCGGGCGGACACGGGCACAACTACTCGATCGAGGTCAGCGTGCGCGGAGCGACCGATCCGGAGACAGGGATGCTGATCGATCTCAAACGTCTGAAGGATATTGTGCGCCAGCGGGTGATCGACCGCGTCGATCACCGCAACCTGAACTTGGATGTCGATTTCCTCCTGGGCGTGATCCCCACGGCCGAGAATCTGGCGATGGCCTTCTGGCGTGAGATTTCTCCGGCCATCGATCGTGGAGCTCTCCATCAGATCGTGCTCCACGAAACGGAGAAGAACTCGGTCGTTTACCGCGGCGAAGACGAGCCGGAGGTGGCGGAATCTTTCTTGCCAGCGAAGGGGTCTCGATGAATTACGACCTTGCGATCATGGCCCTCGACGGATTGACGCGGTCGCCCCTCCGGGTCGCAGCGGCCCATGGGGAAGTCCGAATCTCAGGAGACGCTGCTGGTCTCAAGGAGCTGGCTCGTCTCCTTCTACTGGCCGCCTCGGCCGACGGCGCAGGCGATGAGAGCGGCATCGAGCTCAAGGCGCCCGTTCACGTCACGGCAGATTCGCCGACGCTCCGGATCACCAGGACAGGCGGATAGGCCACGTTTGCCAGGCGAGGGGCCTGGTGGAGCGGCGGCCGCTTCGGCCGCCGAGGGGTGGGGGCTGGTCCACGCTTCCTTGTGTCTCGCCTGCCTCAGGTCTCGTAGTCCGGGCTGTAGATGACCAGTTCGTTGAGGAAGGACGCACGGGCCCGGCTGGTCTTATTCTCGACACTCAGAAGGTCGCGCAGCGAGATCATTCCGACCAGACTTCCGTCGGATACGACCGGCAGGTGCCGGCAATTGAGGGCCGTCATCTTCTGCAGGCAGAGATCGATGTCGTCGACCGGATCGGCTATGGCCAGCTCTTTCGTCATCACTGATGCCACCGAGATCCGTTCCGGATCGAGCCCCGGGGCGACGACCCTCGTCATCAGATCGCGCTCGGAGAAAAGGCCGACCAGAACGCCCCCTGAATCGAGCACCGCCACGGCGCCGATATTCTCTTCGCTCATCGTTCTGGCCACGTCCCGGACCCTGTCGGTGGCCTGCACGTGAATCAGCGGCTTGCCTTCGATCAAATCGAGGATCTGGATCATACGATGGCCTTTCCTTTCGACTGATTTCGTCGGGCGACGTTGCCGAGCCCGTCGTACGCCGCGTACTTGTATGCGTCGCCGAGCGTCGGGTAGTTGAAGACGCTCTCGATGAATGCGTTGATCGTACCGCCGAACTGCATGACCATCATACCGACATGAAGCAGCTCGGAGGCATTCTCTCCGACGATATGCACCCCAAGCAGCTCGAGCGACTGAGGGTCGAAAACGAGCTTGACCAGGCCGGTCGTGTCGCCGGCGATCTGGCCGCGCGCGTTGTGCCTGTAGGAGGCCCGTCCAACCTCGCAGGACTTTCCCTTCTCGCGGCAGTCGTCTTCGGTCATGCCGATGGTGGAGATCTCCGGAATCGTGTAGATGGCATACGGGAGAAGCGCCGCGACGTGCGTCTTGTATTTGAGATCGAAGGCATGAACCATGGCCACGCGCGCCTGCTCCATAGAGGTCGAGGCCAGGGCCGGGAATCCGATGACGTCTCCGGCAGCGTAGATGTTCGGAACGTTGGTCTGATACCGGTCGTTGACCGGAATGACGCCGCGTTTTCCGCTGATGACTCCGGCCGCTGCCAGGTCCAGCTCGGCCGTGTTGCTGGAACGGCCGGCCGCGATGAGGGCCTTGTCCGCGATGAGGGTCTTGCCGTCGCGCAGCACGAGCTTCACGTCATCATCGATGATCTCCGCCGAGGCCACATCGTCTCCGAGATAGAGATCGACGTCCAGACGGTTCTGCATCTGGCCCAGGAGAATCTTGACGATCTCACGGTCGATGTGAGGCAGAAGCGTGGTCCGTCCGTCGATGAGCGACACCTTGACGCCGAGTGCCGCAAAGATCGAGGCATACTCGCAACCGATGACCCCCGCTCCGATGACGGCCAGGCTCGACGGAATCATGTCCAGGTGGAGAATGGAGTCGCTGTCGCAGATCTGGATATCGTCGAAGGGGATGTTCGATGGCCGGTGGGGTGAAGAGCCGGTTGCGATGAGGAAGACGTCTGCGTCCAGCTGTTCCTGACCGACGCTATTCGTCACTCGGATCCTGTGGTCGGACTCGAATTGGGCCTGGCCGCGATAGAAGTCCACCTTGTGTCGGCGGATGTTGTCATCGATCCGCTTCCACTCTCGCTCCACCACCTGCTGCTTGCGGTACATGAAATCGGGGACGGAGACCTTCCTGTGGATCGAGAGGTCGACGGCGTTGGTGAAGCCACGCTGGCGGAAGCCGGAAAGGTGGAGCGCCGACTCGCGTAGAGTCTTGGAGGGGATCGTGCCGGTGTTCACGCATGCTCCCCCGACCACCGGCTCACGCTCGACGATCGCAACCCTTTTGCCGAACCAGGCGGCCTGGGCGGCCCCTTTTTCGCCGGCCGGGCCCGACCCGATCACGATCAGATCGTAAGACTGCTCTCCCATAGCTCACTGCCTCCGGGCCCGTCCGACGCCGCGGACGGTTTCAATCGTATCGGATCAGCGACTGTACGGGGGTGGCGCCGCCCAGCTTCTCGCGGCCGTTGAGGAACACGAGCTCGATGACTACACCGACGCCGACCAGGGTAGCGCTGAATTCGCGAACCAGGGTCGAAGCGGCCAGCGCCGTTCCGCCCGTGGCCAGAACGTCGTCGATGATGACGACCCGGTCGCCGGGATCGAGGGCGTCGTCATGGATTTCCAGGGCATCGGATCCATACTCGAGGATGTATTCATTGCGCCGTTTCGTCCATGGCAGCTTGCCGGGCTTTCGGATGGGGACAAAGCCGGCTCCCAGGCTTCGGGCCACGGCGCTTCCGAAGATGAAGCCGCGCGATTCGATGGCCACTACCTGAGTGACCCCCTCGTCCGAGTAGCGGCCGGCAAGCTGCTGGATGACCGTATCGAACGCAGCGGCGTTGCGCAGCAGCGGCGTGATGTCCTTGAAGATGATTCCCGGCTTCGGAAAGTCGGGTACGTCCCGGATGAAGAGTTTGAGGTCCGTCACGTGCATGTCAGAAGTGGACATCGAAGTCGCTGAGAGTCCCGGTGAAACCGCGGGACTCCTGGTCGATCTTCGTGACCTCGGCATACCGGGGACCCTCTTTCAACTCCTCGAGCCAGTCGTCGATGGCCGATGTCTCTCCCTCAACCTTCGCCTCAACCGTACCGTCGCGCAGATTGGCGATGGAGCCCTTGAGCCCTAGCCGGCGCGCGACCCGTGTCGCGAAGAAACGATAGCCAACACCCTGCACTTTCCCATGGATCCGGATGATTCGCTGTTCCTTCATCCCGCGCGCCTCTCCTGACTCTGGGAATCATACCGACTTTATCGGGCGATGGGTTGCTGACGAAGTGTAGAGGGAGGCCGGCGACAATCGAGAGACATACCAGGGACTGCAGGTCTCTCGATCACCGTCGGCGCCGCGTCGCCTTCTTCTTGTGGTGAGCAGACGTCTTCTTTCTAGGGGATGGCGGGTCCGCCTTTGCTGCCGCCCCGGCCGGCGACGGAATCGCGGCGGCGACGAGATTCGGGACATCGCTGACCTGTCTGGTCAGAGCGTTGATCTGCTTGCGCTCCTCCTCGTGTTCTGCTTTTACCTGAGTGAACTGCGAGCGCAGCTCGCGCACGTCCTGATCGGAGATCGTCAGCAGGGCGATCGTAGCCGCCGCTGCGGCGTCAGTCCTCGGATATTGCTGGACGATCCGCGACAGCGATTGCCGCGCTTTGTCCCGGTTTCCCTTCTCCAACTGGTGTCGGGCCTCTTTGAGCAGGGTGTCGGATTTCAGGTCGTTCGGAATGGAGATGACCATATAGACGACTACGGCTCCGATCAGCGAAGAGATGATTGCGGTGAGAGCCAGCAGGCGGCGATACGCCATCACTCTTTCCAGCCGAAACGTCCAACCAGCGGAACGAACTCAGCCGTTCCGCAGTCCTCGATCTGCGTTCGGGTGCCGACGCGCGATACCCGGGCCAGACGCTGGTTGCCCTCCGGACCGATCGGGATGATCATGCGGCCGTTGCGCGCCAACTGCTGGACCAGAGGCTCGGGCACTTCAGGCGCAGCAGCGGCCACGATGATCCGGTCGAAGGGGGCCTGATCGGACCAGCCGTACGTCCCGTCGAAGACCTTCACGCTGACGTTGTGAATCCGCAGGGCGCGCACGATCTCCACCGCGCGCAGGGCCAGCTCGTTGACCCTCTCAATGGAGAAAACCTTCGCCGCCAGTCGCGAGAGCACGACCGCCTGATATCCGGTTCCCGTGCCAATCTCCAGGACCTTCTCGCTACCGGTCAGGTCGAGCAGCTCGATCATCCGTGCGACGATGTACGGCTGCGAAATCGTCTGCCGGAAGCCGATCGGCAACGCCGAGGGACCGTGAGCTTTTGAAGCGACGACTGCGGGGACGAAAAGGTGCCGGGGCACCTCGCGCATCGCGGCCAGTACGCGAGCGTCGGTGATTCCGCGGGAGGCCACGTGGCGGTCGACCATCAACGCGCGCTGATGTGCGAACTCCTTCGAGTCTTCCAGCAGCGGTTCATCGCGTTTTCGGCGCGTGATCAAGAGTCTCCTCGAGTATCTTCAGCTTCGGTATCGATTCATGATGCGTCAGATCGAGGTGGAGCGGGGTGATGGAGACGAAGCCGCTCTCGACCGCGGCGAAATCGGTTCCCTCGCCGGGATGCCAGAGAGGCGGCTCCCCGCCGATCCAGTAATACTTCTTCCCCCGCGGATCGAGACGTTCGATGACACCTTCGCTGTAGACGCGCTTTCCCAATCGCGTGATGCGCACTCCGGCGAATTCGCCGACCGGGAAGTTCACGTTGAGAACCACCTGGGGATTGCGGTCGCCAGCCAGAATGTACGCCGTAGCGCGTGCGGCGAATTCGGCACAGCGGTCAAAGGAAAAGCCGGGTCCGACAAGGGCTGAAAAGGCGATCGACGGAATGCTCAGGAGCGCTCCTTCGAACGCCGCGGAGATGGTTCCCGAGTAGGTGACGTCGTCGCCGAGGTTGGGGCCGAAGTTGATGCCGGACACGACGACGTCCGGACGGCGGGTCTTGAGGACGGAGAGGACCGCGAGGTTGACGCAGTCGGTCGGTGTTCCATCGACGATCCACTCGTCCGGCGCAAGCTCCAGGAGGCGGAGCGGCCTGTTGAGCGTCAGGGCGTGGGAAGCGGCACTCTGCTCGCGGTCGGGGGCGACGATCACGACGTCGCCGACGGAGCGAAGGGCGTCGGCAAGCTTTCGGAGCCCTTCGCTGTAAATACCGTCGTCGTTCGTGACGAGGATTCTCGGTTTCATCGCTCTCCCACCCGGGTCCATTCTATAGCGGGGTCAGCGGGCCATGTAGCACAGACACTTCTGTCTGTGCGTCAGGGATTCGTCGTCGTCGCCGCCGGCTTGCGCGACGCAGCGAGCTGCTTGAGCTGATTCTGAATGCTGATCAGGACGACTACAAGAACCAGAATCAGGACCAGACCGAAGATCCGCACGACCCATCGATTCATGCGTCTCTCCCGCTCCTCACGAGCGCGTATCGAATGGCCCAGGTCATCGGTCCGCCGTCGGCGATTCCGCGGCCGGCGATGTCGAAGGCCGTTCCATGATCGACCGAGCAGCGCAGATAGGGAAGTCCCAGGGTGATGTTGACCGACTCATCGAAGTGAAGAGTCTTGACTGGAATGAGCCCTTGATCGTGGTACATGGCGATGACGACATCATACTTTCCCGTGCGCGCCGATCGGAAGATCGTGTCGGCCGCTGCGGGACCGGCGATCGTCAGTCCCTCCGCGGCAGCGATCGCCACTCCTTCCCGAATCCGTTCCTCTTCGTCCCCGAACAAGCCGCCGTCGCCGGCATGAGGATTCAGGCCGGCCACTCCGATGCGGGGAGCCACTCCTTCCATTTTCCTGTACTCCCGGTCGACCAGCCGCGCCAATGCGGCGATGGCGTCCGCCTGGATTTCTTCGATAGCCGCGCGGAGAGGGAGATGGACCGAGAGGAGGGCCACACGCAACGATGGCGAGTCGAAATACATGGCGTAATCGCTCCCGTATCGCCGGAGACCGCTGTGCGCTGCGAGCAACTCGGTATGGCCGGGGAAGGGTGATCCGGCGGCGGCGATCGACTGTTTCTGGATCGGGGCCGTGACGAGCGCCGAACAGATACCGGTGTCGATGGCAGAGAGCGCCGCGTGAATCGAGTCGAGGGCCACGGCCCCGTACGCGGCGTCGACCACGCCATGGCGAAGCGGTGTTGCCCCGTCGCGTCCGACGTCGAGAAACGCAGGGAGCGCCGTGAAGGCGGACGCACTGCGCACTCGCGGCAGGGTTCGCAAGACCTGACTTCCCGGTCCCTCCATAGCCATCTGCCAGTCGCCGATCAGGAGGAGGGGCGTTTGCGGCCCCAGCGCGCCCAACGCCTTCGCCACGATCTCCGGTCCGATGCCGGCCGGGTCGCCCAGGGTGACCGCGACGGAAGGATGGGTCATGAAGAGAAGAGTGAAGCGTGAAGAGTGAAGAGTGAAACGGTGGTCGTCACCTTCTTTTCACTCCTCACCCTTCACTCTTTACCCTTCCACTCTTCTTTACAGGTCTTCCTGCTTGAAGAGGTACTTGATGCAGCGCTTCTGAATCAGGAGGTTGGGAGCGCCCTCGCGGTTCACCTTCAGGCAGCTCTTGTCGTACCACTCGATCCATCCGCGGATCTCTTCGCCGTCCGTCATGACGATGACCATCGGCGTCTTCGAGTTCATCTGCTTGAGGTAATAGAAGTTCTCCGCGTTCGTATTGTCCGGGGGTGCCGGCTTACTGCGAGGGCCGCTCTTCGGTGAGCGCTTGAAGTCGGTGATCGTGGTACGGAAAGACTTCCGGGGCTGAGTCGAGCGATTCCCATCGGGCTGATCGTGCGAACGGTTGGAAAATGGCATCATGAGCCCCCTTGTCCAGAAGCGGATTCGACGTTTCGTTGCGTTTTCGCCGATGCCGCGTACCCAACTTCATTCAACTGTCCGATCGCCGCCGAACGAATGCCGTCACCTTGGAAACTCCCCACGACCTGGTGCGGCGCATTCTAAGTTTTTCGGATACCTGGGCCCTGCTTGCGAAGCTCGTGCCTTGTGTGCCTATCCTTGCGAGGCAGGATCGAAATCCATAGAATTCGCGCTTTTGCGGCTCTGGAGGGTTTCCTTGAATTCGGTCGTCTGCATTACCCAGGTACCGGACACCGAGTCTCGAATCAGGATCGGCGCCGATGGGCGCCACGTCGACGAGACCGGAATGAAGTTCATCGTCTCGCCGTACGATGAATATGCGCTCGAGGGAGCCATTCGCCTCAAGGAATCGAAGGGAGGCGACGTGACCGTCGTCTCGTTCGGCCCCGATCGCGTTCAACAGGCGCTCCGGGAGTGCCTGGCCCGAGGAGCAACGAAGGCTCTCCACGTAAAAGGGGAAACATCCGAAGCCGACTCCCTTGGAATCGCGAAAGTTCTGGCAGCGGCGATCAAGTCCGTTCCTCACGACGTGGTCTTTCTCGGCAAGCAGGGGGTAGGAACCGACAACGCTCTGGTCGGCCCGATGCTGGCCGAGCTCCTCGGTTACCCGCAGGTCAACGTCGTCACCCATCTCGACGTGCAGGAAGGGAAACTGACCGCCCATCGCGAGACTGAAGGAGCCGAAGAAGTGCTGGAGGCTCCCCTTCCGGCAATCGTTACCGCCCAGAAGGGGATGAACGAGCCGCGCTACGCCTCGCTGAAGGGCATCATGGCCGCCAAGAAGATCGCCATCGAGAGCCGATCGCTCGCTGACCTCGGCCTTTCTGACAGCGAGGTATTCGGACAGCGGGTGCAGTTCGTCAGCCTCGAACTGCCGAAGGAGAAGACGGGCGGGCGCAAAGTCGATGGCGCCGATCCGGCTGCAGCGGCGAAGGAAATTCTTCGTTACATCCGCGACGAAGTGAAGGCGATCTGACCGCGGTTTTGCTGCCGCCGGGTCATCCCTCCGATGCCTCCCTTCGCTGTCACAACAGATCGCCGGCAGCATCGGGAATCGCGGCAACGCCACAAAAGGAGACGTGAATATGGCCGGTGTGCTGGTTTTCTGCGAACTTCAGGACGGAACGCTCAAGAAGGGTGCCCGCGAGTGTCTCTCCGCCGCCGGATCGCTCGCTTCAGCCACCGGCGGCGAGGTCAGTGCCTTCGTCGCCGGCAGTTCGGCGCAGGCGGCCGCGGAACAATGCGGACAGTACGGCGTCCGTCGCCTTTTTGTGGCGGCCGACAACGCGCTCGATCAGTACACGACCGAGAGTTACACGGCGGCGATGGCCGAGGCCGTCAGGCAGGCTGCTCCATCGATCGTCCTCATCCCCGGCACCTCGAATGGCCGCGACCTGGCGCCTCGCCTGGCGGCACGGCTCAACGTCGGGGTGGCCTCCGACGTCACTTCGCTCGAGTGGTCGGATGGCCGCCTAGTGGCCAGGCGCTTCGTCTACTCCGGTAAGGCTCTGGCGACGGTGGCTGTCACCGGCTCTCCGGCTATGGCCACCGTTCGGCCCAACGCACTCCCGCTGTCGCAGCCGGCGAGTGGTTCCGCACCGGAAGTGGTCAACATCAGCACCTCGACCGACAGCACGGTGAAGGTTGTCGAGACCAAGGCGCCGGAAGCGGGCGAAGCCAGCCTCACGGAATCGGACATCATCGTCACAGGCGGCCGCGGGCTCAAGGAAGCGGCGAACTTTTCCTACATCCGCGATCTGGCTCATGCCATCGGCGGCGCGGTCGGAGCCTCACGGGCCACGGTCGACGCGGGCTGGATCGATCATCAACATCAGGTCGGTCAGACCGGTCGGGTGGTCAGTCCGAATCTCTACATTGCAGCGGGCGTTTCCGGCGCGATCCAGCATCTTGCCGGCATGTCCTCCTCGAAGCACATCATCGCCATCAACAAAGATCCCGAAGCTCCCATCTTCCGCATCGCCGATCTCGGCGTCGTGGGCGATCTCTTTACCATCCTTCCGGCTCTGACCGACGAAGTGAAGAAGGCCAAGGCGCACTCTTGAAACCAGAAACCAGAAACCAGAAATCAGAACCAGAAATCAGAAACCAGAACCAGAAATCAGAACGGCTTTTTCTGGTTTCTGGTTTCTGGTTTCTGGTTTTGTCCGTCAATAGTAGAAGAACTGCATCTGAATCGTGAACTCGCTGGTCTGATTGCCGGCACGGAGGGCGACGCGCGAGTACGCCCCTTTGACATTGAAGTTGTTCCCGTTTCCCGTCTGCGCTAGGCCGGCGCGAACGATCGGGCGATTGCTTGGAAGATGCCGAGACCGTCGTCGTTGCCGAGGAGCGCCTCGGCGCAACGCTCCGGGTGGGGCATGAGGCCGAGGACGTTACGCCCGGCGTTGCAGATGCCGGCGATGTTGCGGCTGGAACCATTCGGGTTCGACTCGCGGGTCACTCTTCCTTCCGCGTCGCAGTAGCGAAAGACGACCTGTCCTTCGCTCTCCAACCGGTCGAGCGTGGAGTCATCGGCGACGTAGTTGCCTTCGCCGTGCGCGATCGGGAGACGAAGAACGGTATTCAGGGAGAGAGCGCTGGTGAAGGGCGTATCGTCCTGCTCGATTCGCACGTGGACGTCGCGGCAGATGAACCTCAGATGCTCGTTCCGCATGAGGGCGCCGGCGAGAAGTCCTACCTCGGTCAGGACCTGGAAGCCGTTGCAGATTCCGAGGACCAGACCTCCGCCAGCGGCGTGACGGCGGATCGGCTCCATGATGGGAGCAAACTTCGCCAGCGCTCCGGCGCGCAGGTAGTCACCGTACGCGAAACCGCCCGGGATGATGACGCAGTCACTCCCTTTGAGATCGGTTTCCTTGTGCCAAAGCGTGACCACATCGGCCCCGATGATCGTCTCTGCGACGTGCAGGGCGTCGTGATCGCAGTTCGAGCCGGGAAGGATGACGATGCCGAAGCGCATAGTTTTGTGACCAGGGATGATTACGGCTGCGGGTTCCTGGCCTTTGGTACTTTGTAGATTGTAAGCGAGCCGGAGCGGTCCGTGGCATAGACGACGTTTGCCGCGGGATCGTAGGCCATTGCATAAGCGCTGACGCCGTAGATCGAGGCCGCGGTGACTCTCCTCGCAGACCCCGTGAAGAGGCCGCTTCCGGTGCATCGCTTCTCGGCGTAGATGAGCACCTCAGGCGCCGCCAGGACGCCGATCTGAGGACCGCTGTTGTCCGGGAGGCAGATCCGCTGGCTGTTGACGAGGTCCCCGAAGTCGAGCGTCATTCGCAGATGGGCCCCGCCGGCCGGGCCGCCCTGGAGCTGCTTCGGGGCGGGCGCAGTAGTTGTGAAAGGCTTCTCGTAAAGCCACTGGCTGCCGAGCGCCAGGATGGCCCGATCCCTCGCTCCGAAGAGCGCTTCGTCAATGCGCCGATCCGTCTGCAGCGGATCGCTCGAGATCTCTCTGAAATCGCTCGTCTCGACCATCGTTACCACAGTCACCGCGCCGTTGCCGAAGTCGTGACTTCCTATGACCGCGAGAATCGATCCGTTGGAGCTGACGGCCAGCGCCATGGGGTCGGCGATGTCGAGTGTCCGCAGTTCTGTTTCGCCGGCGGCATCGAATACGTGGACGTGACGGCCGAGAAGAAAGATGTAGCGGCCGGCCGGATCGGGAACCGCATCGCGGATCGTCTCTCCCTCGATCGTGATCTCCCGCAGGACGCCGAGCTGGGGCAGAGAGAGAATCGTCGCGCTCTCATCGCTCCCGTTGGCTATGAGCAGCCGCGACAGGTCCGGTGTCGTGCGGAGCGTGACCAGCTCCTTGGTCGATGCGATCTCAGGATGGTCGAGCACCACCTCACGAAGCACCTCGCCCGTAGCAGGATCGATGGCCACGACCGATTGATTCCGAGCTAGTCCGACGTAAACAATCCCTTTCGGGCCGACCGCTACTCCACGGGGATCGCCCGGAAGGGTCCATCGCCGGACGACCTTGATGTCCCGGCTCGGGATCGGAGCGAGGGTCGCAGCGGACAAGGTCGAGACGATCAGGGTCGAGACGATCTGGAAAGAAAAGAACGCCGCCAGAGCACGAGCGTTGGTGGATCCTGAATGCCGGCGGGGCGCGCGTGGGGCGTGCGCTGTGAGCACGGAAGCACGCGGGCCGGAGCCTCCAGCCAGGCGATTACTCGATGGTGTAGGAGAAGTTTTCGACGACAGTGTTTGCCAGGAGTCTCTGGCACATCTGTCGAAGCTGCTCTTCGAGGTCTTCACGTGAGAGGTTGCTGTCTGTCAGCGAGATGCGGAACAGTTTACCGACGCGGACATCTTCCACGCTGGTGAATGCCAGCGAATGGAGAGCGTGCTGGATCGCTTTTCCCTGCGGATCGAGGACCGACGGCTTGAGCTCGACGATGACCGTGGCTTTCACGATTGCTCCAGCGGAGAAGCGATGGACAATTGATAGTTGACGATTGACAATCGATAACCCCTCGGCATTGTCGATGAACAATTGTCAATTATCAATTGCATCAACTGAAGAGCGGCATCTGTACGTGCAGGGGCGGGGTCATCGAGTTGCGCACCCCGCGCCGTGCCAGGCGCAACCGGCCGAGGGGCTCGGATTGACGGGCCACCTGGAGATCCAGCCGGGCGCCGACTTTTCGAAGGAGCTCCGCGGCCAGATCGCGAACGATCGTCTCGTGGTTGTTCTTCTCGGAGAGATGAATCAGGCAGAGCATGCTTGTCGACGCCCCGATCATCCGGGTGACTGCGGCCATGGCGTCGTCGTTCGAGAGGTGACCATAGGCCGACATGATGCGGCGCTTGAGGCTCCAGGGATAGGTGCCGAGCCGGAGCATGTCCAGGTCATGATTCGACTCGAACAGGAGGCCGTCGCAGTTCGTCAGGTGCCGGAGAACCGGCTGGTCGACCGATCCCAGGTCGCTGGCGATGCCGACTCGCGTCCCGTCGCCTGCTTCCACGACGAAGCAGGCCGGATCAGCCGCATCGTGCATGGTCCGCCGCGCATGGATGTTGAGGTTGCCGATCCGGAATGAGGTGTTGTTTTCGAAGATGATGGTGGAAGTCTTGGCGCGGTTGATCCGGCTGGCGTCGAGGGTGCCGCGCGTCAGATGAATGGGGATGCCGAGCTTGCGGGCGATTGATTCGGCCCCACGGATGTGGTCGTAATGCTCGTGGGTGATGACGATCGCCTCGATCGAGTCGAAGCTCGCCCCGACCGAGGCCAGCCGTCTCTTCGTCTCCCGCGGGCCGAGGCCGGCATCGACGAGAATGTTCGTCCCGCCGTCTTCGAAATAATAGGAGTTTCCTGCGCTTCCGGATCCGAGGGGGGCAACGATCATGTCTCTTGTACGGTAAACCCCAAGCGGTCGTCCCGTCCAGCGAGAAGGTGCCTGGTCGGGAGGCGCCTCCACGTCCTTCTGCGCGGGATGCCCCTGCCACAGCGCGCGTCATGAAATTCGTCTTCATCCTTCATAATGCCGCCCGTGGAACGATTCATTGTCGAGGGAGGGCGGCGGCTCGAAGGCACCATCCGTCCCGGCGGGAACAAGAACGCGGCGCTGCCGATCCTGGCTGCCTGCCTCCTGACCGATCAGCCGATCACCCTGCGCAATCTCCCCGACATCCAGGACGTAAGGCACATGTTGGAGATCCTCGAGGGGCTGGGATCGAGCGTGACCCGCCTCGAGCAGAACGTCGTCCGGATCCAGACTTCGGGAGACTGTTCTTCGACACCCGATCCGCAGATCTCAAAGAAAATTCGTGCTTCGATCCTCCTTGCCGGTCCGCTTCTGGCGCGCTGCGGCGCGGCAACGATCAGCAAGCCTGGCGGCGACGCCATCGGCCGCCGGCGGATCGACACCCATCTGATGGCGCTCGAGGCGCTGGGGGCCCAGATCGAAGTTTCGGCCTACGAATACCGCATGAGTGCCCGAGCGCTCAGAGGGAAGCGGATGTTCCTGGATGAGGCTTCGGTCACGGCGACGGAGAACGCCATCATGGCCGCCGTCCTGGCTGAAGGGCTGACGACGATCTACAACGCGGCGGCCGAGCCGCACGTTCAGGATCTCTGCCGGTTTCTCAACCTTCTCGGCGCGCAGATCGAAGGGATCTCCACCAACTCGCTGACCATCCACGGCGTGGACGAGCTTCATGGCGGCGATTTCAGCATCCCCAGCGACCACATCGAGGTCGGCTCGTATATCGGCCTGGCTGTAGTGACGCGGAGTGAGCTGGTGATCCAGGACGCTGTCCCGCAGCACCTTTACTCGGTGCGGCTGATGCTCGAGAAGCTGGGTGTCGAGATCTTCGTCGAGGGCCAGAACATCCGCGTGCCGAAGTCGCAGGAGCTCCGGGTCCGTTACGACGTCGGGGCCGCAGTGCCGAAGATCGACGATGGCCCGTGGCCGCTGTTCCCTGCCGATCTGCTCTCCATCATGATCGTGATGGCTACCCAGTCCGAGGGCACGGTGATGATTTTCGAGAAGATGTTCGAGTCGCGCCTCTTCTTCACCGACAAGCTGATCTCGATGGGCGCGCGCATCATTCTCTGCGATCCACATCGGGCCATCATCGTCGGAGGCAGCCGCCTCTACGGCAATGAAATTTCCAGCCCGGACATAAGGGCCGGGATGGCGTTGCTCCTCGCCGCGATGTGCGCCAAGGGCGAGAGCGTCATTCACAACATCCACCAGATCGACCGCGGCTACGAGCGAATCGAGGAGCGGCTCAATCCTCTCGGCGCGCGCATCGTGCGCGAAGAAGACAGGTGAGCGGCGCGACATGAGCGCCTGCCGAGGCCGAGTCGTCCGGACGGGGCGACATCGGCAATGAATCGCTCGTCCATCCTCCTTCCGCGCGGCCGGTCGATTGACTACGGCCAGGGTCCGGCAGTCATGGGAATCATCAACGTGACTCCGGACTCCTTCTCCGATGGCGGTGTTCACTTCGATCGACACCGGGCCATCGAAGCGGCCATGGCCATGGTCGCCTCCGGCGTGGCCATCGTCGATGTGGGGGGGGAATCGACCCGCCCCGGCGCGGAGCCGGTGGCCCTTGCTGAAGAGCTCGACAGGACCATCGCGGTGATCGGTGCGATCCGCAGCCGCAGCGACATCCCGATCTCCATCGACACGATGAAAGCGGAGGTGGCGTCAGAGGCGATTGCGGCCGGGGCGGACCTGGTCAATGACGTGACGGCCCTGCGCTTCGACCCGGCGATGGGTGAGGTGGTACGAGAGCGCGAAGTGCCAGTGATCCTCATGCACATGCGCGGCGCTCCGCGCACGATGCAGAAGACGATCGACTTCACGGACGTAGTCGGCGAGGTGGCGGCCGAGCTGGAGACGTACACGGCCTCGGCAATCGCGGCCGGCATCGCCGTGGAGCGGATCCTCGTCGATCCGGGAATCGGCTTCGGCAAGACTTTTCAGCAGAATCTCGAGCTGCTGGCGGCGTCGTCGCGCTTCCGATCGATCGCTCCTCTCGTCATCGGCGCGTCCCGCAAGGCTTTCATCGGCCGCCTGACGGGCCGCCAGTCCGGCGCTCCCCGAATGGCCGGATCGCTGGCGGCCGCGGCCGCGGCTGCGGATGCCGGGGCGGCGATCATCCGGACTCATGACGTGCCGGAGACAGTCGACTTTCTCAAAGTGTATTGCGCCATCCGCTCGACCTGAAGCGCTTCAAATGATGGCAAAATGACGACCATGCTCCGATCGATCTTGCGACCTCCGAGGTGCCATTGAACAGGAGGTGCCATTGAACAGCCTGATCGAGCGTCTTGGCGCCATGCAGTTCACCTGGCGGGATTCCATCGATATCCTTCTGGTCGCGGTCGTCCTTTACAACATCCTGGCTCTCATTCGAGGCACCAGAGCCATGCAAATTACGATCGGGCTCATTCTTCTTGCCAGCTCCTACTTCGTGGCTCAGGCTTTCGACCTTCCGGCGCTGGAGGCGATCTCGCGAGAGATCCTCTTCTATCTGCCGTTCGCCATCATCGTTCTCTTCCAGCTGGAGATCCGCAGAGCCCTGGCCCGCGTCGGATCGAACCCGGTGTTCGCCTTGTTGTCTCATCGCTCGCGGGGATCGATCTACGATCCCGTTCTCGATGCCTCGTTCGATCTGGCCGAGAAAGCGATCGGAGCTCTGATCGTCATCGAGCGCTCACAAAGCCTTCGCGCCTATATCGAGACCGGTAAGGAGATCGACGCTGTCGTCAGCCGCGACCTTCTGGTCAACATATTTACTCCGGGGGCGCCCCTGCACGATGGGGCGGTCATCATCCAGGGGGGCCGGATCGCCGCCGCGGGTGCATTCCTTCCGCTCCCGTCGGGCAAGCCCGATCAAACGATCAGTCACGGCACCCGTCACCATGCAGCGGTCGGCCTGACCGAAGAGACCGACGCATTCGTGATCGTCATCTCCGAGGAGAACGGACAGGTCGCAGCGTCGCGGGAAGGACGGCTCTTCGAGAACCTGAAGCGCCAGGAGCTGGCGCGCCTGCTCGACGCCCCGCGGGATGGAGCCGCCGCAGCATGAGGCTGATCTCGATCTTCGATCACTCCGGGACGAAGCTGCTGGCACTCTTTCTGGCCTTCGTGGCCTGGTTCGTGGTCTCCGCGCCCCGGCGCGAGCGGCTCTTCGAGCGAGCCTTTGCGGTTCCTCTGGCGCTCGTCGGGGTGCCGCGGGATCTGGTGATCACCACGCCCGTCCCGGACAACATCAACGTCAGACTCCGTGGCCGTTCGTCCGCCTTGCGCTCTCTTTCGTCCCAGAACCTGGAGGCCACTGTCGACCTCAGCTCATCGCAGCCGGGCGATTTCATCCTGACGGTCAGGCCCCAGGCGCTGAACGTGCCGTCCGGCATCGATGTCGTTTCCATCGACCCGACGCGCGTGAAGTTCCGTCTCGAGCGGCTGCGGCAGAAGGTCGTGCCGATCCGCGCCTTCCTCGTCGGAGTGCCCAGCGCTGGTTATACGGCCGGCGATCCGACCATCAACCCGTCTGAAGCGCTCGTGTCAGGGCCGGCCTCCCAGATCAGGAACGTGACCGAGGTGGCCACCGAGCGCGTCATCATGGCCGGCCGAACGGCCACATTCGTGCAGAACGTCGGCCTGGTGGCCGATTCACCACTCGTCCGCGTGATCGAGCCGCTAACTGCGCAGGTCACCGTCCCGATGTTGACCGGCCCGACGACCGGTGCAGAGCCCGAAAATTCAGTCACACCGCCCGTTGCGAAGGCGAGCGATCGGAAGGAACGATGAGAACTCTGTTCGGAACCGACGGCATTCGAGCCAGAGCGCGCGAATACCCGCTCGATACCGCGACGATGGTCGCTCTCGGCGAGGCCCTGGCCGACCGGCTCAACGCAAGGGCGGCGAATCCAAAAGTGCTGCTGGTCATGGATACGCGCGAATCAGGCCCGGAGATCGCCAATGCTCTCGCCACAGGTCTGGATCTCCGCGGAGGAAGAGCGGAGTTCCTCGGCGTCGCGCCGACTCCCGCTGCCGCTTATCTCTGCCGCGTCACCGACGCCGTCGCCGCGATCTCCATCTCAGCCTCGCACAACCCCTACTACGACAACGGCGTCAAGATCTTCGGTCACGACGGCATGAAGCTCTCCGATGCTCTGGAGGAGGAGATCGAAGACGAGCTGCTGGCCATCCGGCGTGATGATGCGACTGCCATTGCGCGCCCGCTGACGCCAAACCTCCCGCTCGTGGCCCGTTACGAAGACTTCCTCGTGTCCGGGATCGAGAGTGGAGCACTGTCGGGGAGGCGGGTGGTCATCGACGTCGGAAACGGCGCGGCCTTCGAGATCGGACCGCGCGTCTTCCGCCGCGCCGGCGCCGAGCTGGTGGTCATGAATGACAAGCCCGACGGCCGCAACATCAATGAGGGGTGTGGAGCGCTTCACCCCGAAGGTCTGGCTCGAAGGGTGGTCGAGGAGAAGGCGGATTTCGGCGTGGCCTTCGACGGAGACGCCGACCGCGCCATCTTCGCCGACGACGCCGGCAGGATTCGAGACGGAGACGAGATCATCTATCTCTGGGCCCAACGCGAGAAAAGTCGCAATCGTCTGCGGGGCAACCGCGTCGTGACGACCGTGATGTCGAACTATGGCTTCGAGAAACAGCTCGCCGCGGACGGCGTCGAGCTCCTTCGCGCCCAGGTCGGCGACAAATATGTGCTCTAACAGATGATGGCCAGCGGGGCGATCCTCGGCGGCGAGCAATCGGGGCACATCATCGACCTGCTCCTGCACACGACGGGGGACGGATTGCACACCGCGCTCGTCTTCGGCGAGCTCCTGACCAGCCAGCCGCTGCCCTTCTCCGAGATGCCGACGTTCACCCCACTTCCCCAGATCCTCGTGAACCAGAGGGTCGGCTCGAAGCCGCCGCTGGATTCACTCGTCCGCTACACGAGCGACCTCGCCGCGGCCGAAGGGGAAATGAGAGGGCGGGGAAGAATCCTCGTTCGCTACTCGGGCACCGAGAACCTCGTGCGCGTCATGGTCGAGGGGACGGACCGCAGACAGATCGAAACCGTTGCCGAGCGGCTCCGGAAGACACTGGCGGAAGAAATCGGCTGAGGCGGGAATCGGCGGGAATCGGCGGTTGTACCTCGATTCCAAAATGCCAGAGAGGAGTGGGAGGGGCGCCCGCTCCCAGGATGACCTGCGCGGGATCCGGGGCCGCGGCGGCCGAGGCGACGCGCGTAACCATAACGCCTGCCGCACGGCCCGGTATCTGGGGCATTCTGCCCTCCAATTTCCCTGGAATGTGGCTCGATGACGACACATTTCTGGAAGAATCAGCCGAAAACGTCTGGCGGAAGAGGGGTCCCGCTGCTATATTGCGCAATTCATTTTTACCGGGGCTTCTGAAAGGTGGCGAATGCCGAGTGTGAAGGGGAAAAAACCGGGCAAAACAGCGGCGCGCAAGAGTGCGCCGAAGAGTCCGCGTTCGAGTAAGAGCCGGCCGCCCTCGAGGTCGGTGAAGCCATCCGGCAGCATCAAGGCCAAACCGGGTAAGTCGCCTGCTAAGAAACCGGCGGCCGGAAAACCTTCTCCCAGGAGCAAGGCGGTTGCATCCAGTAAAGCTACCAAACCGGCGAATCGGGTGAAAAAGCCGTCTAAGGTGGCATCTGCCAGACGGCCGGCTCCCGCGGCGCCCTCGAAAGGGGCCGTTCGTTGGCCCTCCGCGAAAGGCGGCACAACGAAATCCTCGGGCCCGGCGAAACCCGCCCGCCCGGCAAAGGTTCCTGAAAAGAAGGCTTCGAAAACTGCAGCGCCGGTCAGGACCGTCGCGGCCCCTTCCGGAAATCCAGCACCCGCTGGACGTCCGCTGCGACCGGCTCCTTCAGCCGCCAGATCGGCCACCAAACCGGCGGCGAAACCGGCTGCTGCGGCCAAGGCGCCGACGCGAGCGCGACGCCCGCGCCTCCGGATTCAATCCGATGGAGTCCCGGTTGCCAACTGGCTCAACATCGGCGAGAAGCCGCGCCCGTCGTCCTTCATCCCGGCACCTCCGCGCGCCGAAGCGCCATCGCTCATCGCCGCGCCGCCCGCTTCTTCCGACCGCCTCGTTCGCCCTGAAGACCTCTCCGATGGCGAGGCCACCATCCGGACGTTTCCGGTCCGCGTGGCCATCGAACAGGGTGCCGGCCATTTCTATATCGGAATCAACCCCGAGCGGCTGGAGATCAAAGCGGGCGAAGGCATCGAATGGGACTTCCACTACATCGGCGGCGCTGATGTCGTTGTCGACGAGATCGTGATCGAGTTCGACAAGCCGAGCCCGTTCGGCCGGACATCCTTCAAATCGCAGAAGCCAGGGAGCGCCCGGCCTCATCGGCAGATCTCGGGCCCCGCGGTACGGCCCATCAGACCGGTCCAGATTCAATACACGATTCGCTGCTTCAACCTCTTCAAGAGCCAGCTCGCCGTGGCGCATCCGATCCTGTCGATCGTCTGACGGGGGCCGCTGTAGCACAGACACTTCTGTCTGTGCGTCTTCTGCCTGCGCGCTTTCCGTCTGTGCGCCTCTTCGCTCGTCCTGTAGTCCAGACGTGCACAGACGAAGTGTCTGTGCTACAGCGACGAGGGCGCCAAACTCCAGGCGGCGGGCGGGCTGGCCACCTTCAGGTCGCGATGACCGCGTGCTGGTCCTGAATGGTGGCGATGGTGCTGATGCGATCGCGCCCTGACCGGATGCCCTCGACGCAGGCCGCCGCTGCCGAGAGCGTGGTGATGCAGGGGATTCCGTTCTGCAGCGCCGCGCGGCGGATGTAGGTGTCGTCGTGAAACGCCGAGCGGCCCAGAGGAGTATTGATCACCAGACTGACCTCGTGATTGATCATCCGGTCGACCACGTTCGGGCGTCCCTCGTGCACTTTCAGAACGAGCGTCGCATCGATCGAGTTGTCTTCGAGGTAGACGAGCGTCCCCTCGGTGGCGATCAGCTTGAAGCCGAGCTTCCGCAGCTCACGAGCGATCCGCACGATTCCCGGCTTGTCGTTGTCGTTCACCGAGA
Source organism: Thermoanaerobaculia bacterium (assembly GCA_017883265.1). GTDB lineage: Bacteria > Acidobacteriota > Thermoanaerobaculia > Gp7-AA8 > Gp7-AA8 > JADGNX01. The sequence goes on along the minus strand of JADGNX010000016.1, from coordinate 736 downwards.
TGAAGGCCGTGCCGGTAAGGGGCAGCCGGGCGCCGCTTCCCAGGAGGGCCTTGGCGTAGGCCTCGCCAAAGTTGGGTGAGCTGCCCATGACTTCGCCGGTCGATTTCATCTCCGGCCCCAGCAGCGTGTCCTCGCTTGGAAAACGATTGAACGGGAAGACCGGCGCTTTTACGAAGTAACTCTGGACGCGAGGCTCCGACGTCAGTCCGAGCGAGGCGAGGGACTCACCAGCCATGACTCGCGCTGCAAGCTTCGCGAACGGCACGCCCGTGGCCTTCGAGACGTACGGCACGGTCCGGGAGGCTCGCGGATTCACTTCCAGGACGTAGATCTCTCCCGCTTTCATGGCGAACTGCACATTCATGAGGCCGATGACGTTGAGCGCTGTGGCCAGCTTGACTGTCAGCCGGCGCATCCGATCCTGGTCCCGCTGCGAAACGAGGTACGGCGGAATCACGGTCGTCGAATCGCCCGAGTGAATGCCGGCCTCCTCGATGTGCTCCATGATGCCGGCGGTGATGACGCTCTTCCCGTCGGAGATGGCGTCGACGTCCAGCTCGAAGGCGTCCTCGAGAAAGCGGTCGATGAGAATGGGATGTCCGGGAGCCGCCTCGACGGCGTACTTCATGTACTGTCCCAGCGCCAGGCGGTCGTAGACGATGGCCATGCCCCGTCCGCCCAGCACGTAAGACGGACGGACCACCACGGGATAACCGATCCGTTCCGCGACGACGAC
>JADGNX010000398.1 GCA_017883265.1 Thermoanaerobaculia bacterium | reverse complement strand
CCGAACGGCTGTGACTTCTGCTGCACGTCGCACTTCTTCAAGCGGAAGCACATCCGCCTGCTCGAGACAGGGCGTGACATCTACGACGTCATCCTCCGCTACCAGGAGATCGAGCCTTCGATGTCGATCGTCGTGCTGGACGAAGACTTTCTCCTCAACCGCAGGCGGGCCATGGAACTGCGCCAGTGCGTGATCGAAGGAGAACGTGCGCTCTCCATCTTCGCGTTCGCCAGCGTCAAGGCCCTCAGCCAGTACACGGTCACCGAGATTCTCGAGATGGGCATCGACGGCCTCTGGATCGGTTACGAGGGCACGCGGTCCGATTACACCAAGCAGATGGGTCGTCCCGTGGCGGAGCTTTTCCGGGAGTTGCGCGCACACGGAATCAGCATCCTGACCTCGATGATCGTCGGGCTTCCGTATCAGACGCCGGACATCATCGAAGAAGAGCTGAACGGTCTCCTCGATCTCCAGCCCGCGCTTAGCCAGTTCCTTATCTATGGTCCCACTCCGGGCACGCCGTTCTACGAGCAGGTCATGCGTGAAAAGCGCCTTCACCAGGATCTCGCGAATGACCGCGAGCGCTACTACCGGAACTGCACCGGCTTCAAGGCCATGGTGACGCATCCGACCATGAGTGCCGCCCAAATCGAGAAGGCCCAGGCGCATTGCTTCGCCGAGGATCTGCGACGGCTCGGTCCGTCGATGTTCCGGTCGGTGGAGACGTGGTTGACGGGCTACGAGAAGTTGAAGAACTCTTCGAACGCGACGCTGCGCCTCAAAGCCGCGCGCTTCGCGTCGGAGATCCGTCGCGCGTATCCGATCTTCCGGGCCGGGAAGGTCTTCGCGCGCGGACTCACAGTCCGCGACTCGATCGCCGAGCTGGAACGTCGCATTCACCACGTGTTCGGCGCGCCGAATCTCTTCGAGCGCCTCAGCTCATGGGCCGCACTCGGACTCGCGGCATGGACCGGCGTGACTCTAAAGCTCGGCATCTTCCAGCACCCGAAGCTGACGCGACACACGTTCCGCATGCCGGACGAATCCCTGCCCGCACGCGTCTGGCGTCGTCCGCAAGGCGACGACAAAGCCGGCCACAGTGTCCGAGTCGAACTGCGATCCGAGTCGACTGTCTGGGTCAGTGTCGCCGGAACGCTCAGCGCGGACGGCGCCGAGCGTCTGGCCCGCGATCTGGTGAATGGCCTGCGCCAGCGCAAAGAGCGTCTCGTCCTTGACCTCGAGCGCATCGCGAAGGCTGAGGGCGCCGCGCTCGATGGCCTGGCCGAACAGCTCCGCGCCTACCGCGATCGCGTCCGTGTCGTTCTGCCGGAAGCGGGCCAGCTCACCGCCCTGTCCATGCTGTTCGCAATCTACCGGTGACGCAACGCCACATCGCTACTTCCGTGACCAAAGCGAGTAACATCACCTGCCAAATTCTCAAAATTACGGAGCGGAGCATGACTATGCTTTTCCAGAAGCGGAAGACCATTGCGATTGCCATCGTGGCACTGGCCACTCTCGCTAGCTCCAGCAACTCCCCTGCAGCCGAGAATGCGTTGGACGACATCAGGGCCGAGGTGGCGAAGCGGCATAGTGAAGCCGTCAAGCGGTTGCAGGATTGGATCGCGCTCCCCTCGATCGCCGCGGAGAATCGCGGCTATCCGGACGGCGCGGCAACCATGGCACAGCTGGCGCGTGACGCGGGCTTTCAGCAGGCCACCGTCCTCAATACCGACGGGAAGCCCGGCGTCTTCGCCACGCTCGACGCGGGGGCGGCGAAGACGGTCGGGCTGTACTTCATGTACGACGTCAAGCAGTTCGATCCGGCCGAGTGGAGCTCGCCCCCGCTGGAGGCGCGGCTGGTCGACAAGGCGGCTCTGGGGAAGGTGATGGTCGGCCGCGGCGCGGTCAATCAGAAGGGGCCGGAGGCGGCGTTTCTGGCGGCGCTGCATGCCATTCGCGGGGCGGGCAGAAAGGTGCCGGTGAATCTGGTCCTGGTGGCTGAGGGAGAGGAAGAGATTGGCTCGCCGCATATCGGTCAGCTCGTCCACCGCCCGGAAGTGGAGGCGGCGCTCCGCAAATGCTCGGGCGTCTTCATGCCGGCGGCGTCGCAGGATCTCGACGGCATCGTCACCGTGAGCCTCGGCGCCAAGGGCGTGGTGGAGCTCGAGCTCGTATCGAGCGGTGAGAAGTGGGGCCGCGGTCCGGCCAAGGATATTCATTCATCGCTCAAGGCCATGGTGGACAGCCCGGCGTGGCATCTGGTGAAGGCGCTGTCGACGCTCGTATCGGAGGACGGGAACCGAATCGCCATCGACGGCTATCCGACGCCGCGGCCGCTCAACGCCGACGAGAAGGCCATGATCGCCGTGGCTTCGAAGCGGCGCAGTGAGGCGGTATCGAAGAAGCAGCTGGGCGTGCAGCATTGGATCGGTGATCTGCCGTGGCTCGAGGCGAACGAGCGGCTGGAGTCGCAGCCGACGGTGAACATCGAGGGACTGGTCGGTGGTTATACCGGCCCGGGCGGCAAGACGATCCTGCCGCACCGCGCGGTGGCCAAGATCGATATGCGCCTCGTTCCCGACATGAAAGTTGATGATGCCGTCGCGGCGCTCAAGGCGCATCTCTTAAAGCGCGGGTTCGGCGACATCGAAGTGAACGTGACAGGTGGCTACGATCCGACCGGCACCGCGGCCACCGCACCGCTGATCCAGGCGCAGGTGGCGGTGCTGAAACGCGCCGGCATCGATCCTCTCATGTGGCCGCGCAACGCCGGCTCGTACCCCGGCTACATCTTCACCGGCCCGCCTCTTGCTCTCGCAGCAGGCCACTTCGGCCTCGGCCACGGCAGCGGTGCCCACGCCCCGGACGAGTACTACGTGATCGAATCGGCGAACCCGAAAGTGCAGGGCATCGACGGCGCCGCGATGTCGTTCGTAGAGTATCTATACGAGCTGGGAAGGTAGCGACTCGGCCACCAGCGGCGCGGCGCCGCTGGCAACGATGCATGGCACGTAGGATGACCGCGGGTGCTCACGGCATCCTGGTCCACGGATTGAATACCGGGACGTTCGCTTTGAGGATGCCGAGCACCACCAGATTTGGTAACTTGAGCCCCTAGCGCCGCATCA
>JADGNX010000015.1 GCA_017883265.1 Thermoanaerobaculia bacterium | reverse complement strand
CAAGAGCATTGGCGGCATGGGGAATGGTTGCGTCCTCTCTGATGGGAGCGTGCGCATTCTCGTTCATCATCTTTCCAGAGCTTGCGAAGGTTATCTCCGTTGAGATTTATGGAGCTCCTATCTTCTTCTTCGAACTGACAATGGGTTTTTGGCTCCTGCTGAGGGGATTACCGCCTTCCGGAGCTGCGCCCGATCGAGTAAGCGGGTCAGCACAGGAGGGCGCCGTCTAACGGAGGAGTTGACATGACACGCAACACGAACGCAAAAATCGCCGGATTCACGTACCTTTTCTACGCAGCGATCGGTATCTGCATCGAGCTGCTGATGCACCAGGCCAGGGGCGGCTACGATGGTGCCGCGATGATCGCCCGCATCGGGCAGTACGCGACAAACGTGCGGCTTTCCATCCTGATCACGCTGCTCGAATGCTTCTCGTCCCTCGTGCTGGGCGTGACGCTTTACGCGATCACGCGCGACGAGGACCGCGAGCTTGCCATGCTGGGCCTGGTCTGTCGCCTTGCTGAAGGCGTGCTCGGTTCGGTCAACAACATCCCGGGCTACCTGGGACTGCTGTGGCTGGCGAAGGCGGGGGTCGGGACGGGTGTCCCGGACATCCCTACAACGAACGCCTTGCGCGCGTTTCTGCTGATGCCGGGCCCGAGCGTCCCCATCGGTTCGATCTTCTTTGCCGTGGGCAGTTTGATCTTTTCTTATCTCCTCCTGCGCGGACGGATGGTCCCAGTCTCAATCGCATGGCTGGGCGTGTTCGCGTCGGGCCTGCTCGCGGTGACACTGCCCCTGCAGCTCGCCGGTTTCTCCACAGGGCCGCTGACCGGATACTACCAGTGGCTGCCGGCGCTGGTATTCCAAATCGTGCTCGCGCTGTGGCTGCTCATCAAAGGTGTGGCCACACCGGCGACGCGATTGAGTCCTACATCGCAAGATGTGTGAGCTACAGGTGGGAGAATCTGAATGAAGCCGTCTGTCGTGCTCCGGATCACGTCTCTCATCACGCTGATTCTTGCGGTTGGCCATTCCCTCGGAGGGGTGGACTCGTGGTCCCCTGTGGGGGAGACTGAGGTGCTCAAGGCGATGCAATCGTTTCGCTTTGATGCCGGAGGAATGAGCCGGACCTATTTCGACTTCTATCTCGGCTTTGGTTTTATCCTCAGCGTTTATTTGCTGTTGCAGACAGTCTTGCTTTGGCAGCTCGCGACACTGGCAAAGACCGAGGCGCTTCGGATTCGTCCGGACACAGTGCGATGGGTGGTGATACGGTCGCAGTTCTGACACGCTCGATCGGTCTGTTTCGCGCCACGGCCATGGTGGTCGGAATCATCATCGGCGCCTCGATCTTCGTTCAGCCGTCGGAGATCACCCGGCATGTTCCCACGGTCTCCGGCATCCTCGTGGTCTGGCTCCTGGCCGGCGTTCTGACCTTCTTCGGGGCCCTGGTCTGCGCGGAGCTGGCCTCGGCATTTCCGAGCACAGGCGGGGTCTACGTCTTCCTCAAAGAGACCTACTCCCCAGCCGCCGGCTTTCTATGGGGCTGGGCCATGTTCTGGAGCATGCACTCCGGGATCGTCGCCGCGATCGCGGTGGTGGTCGGGCGGTACGCCGGCTTCTTCGTTCCACTCGGCGAGGGCGGCGTACGCGCGGTGGCCATCGGCGCGATTCTCGTCTTCTCCGCCATCAATGTCATCGGCGTCCGGCAGGGAAGCGCCGTGCAGACGTTCTTCACCGTGGCCAAAGTCGCGGCGATCATCATCCTGCTCGTCATGGTCGTCCTGTTTGCTCCGCACAGGACGGCCGTTGCGCATCCGCCCCCATCACCGCCTGCGCCAGCGCCGCTCCACGAGGTCGTTCTGGCCATGGTCGCAGGGCTGTTCGCCTACGGCGGGTGGCATATGGTGACGTATGCGGCGGAGGAGACGCGCCAGCCGCAGAAGACCATTCCGCGCGCGCTGATGATCGGCATCGCCATCGTGACGCTTTGCTACCTCGGACTCAACGCGGCCTACGTCTCGGTGCTGCCGCTCGATCAAGTGATCCACTCCCAACGCGTGGCAGCCGACGTAGCGACGGTAGTGGCCGGCCCGCGCGGCGGGGCCGCAGTCTCGATCGTGGTCATCGTCTCCGCCATCGGCGCGCTCGGCGGCGTGATCCTGGCCGGCCCACGCGTCTATTTCGCCATGGCCCGCGACGGGCTGTTGTTCCGCTGGATCGGCGTCCCCCATCCGCGCTTTCAGACGCCGCATGTGGCCATCATCCTGCAGGCCGTGTGGGCCTCCGTGCTCGTGGCCACCGGCAGCTACCGCAGTCTCTTCACGCGCGTCGTGTACACCGAGTGGATTTTCTTCGGCCTCATGGCGGCGGGACTGTTCATTCTTCGCCGGCGACCTGGCTACGCGCCGGCATACCGGACGTGGGGCTATCCGATCGTCCCACTCCTGTTCATCGTCTCGTCAGCGCTCATCGTCGGCAATCAGATCGTGGCCGAGCCGCGGGAGAGCATGACCGGACTTTTGCTTGTCATGGCCGGCCTGCCTGTGTACTACTTCTGGTCCAAATGATCATCGACTTCCACAATCACTTCTATCCCGCCGCCTATCTCAACGCGCTCCGCTCCGGCTCGAGCCGGGTGCTGGTAACCATCGACGACGACGGCAACCCCCGCCTGCACTACCCCGGCGACTACAACATCGCGGTGCGTGGCCATCGCGACATCGCCTATCGCACCGGAGTCATGGAGGAGCTCGGCGTCACGCAGCTCCTCAGCCTGACAACACCCGGAACGCATGTGGAGGAACCGGCGATGGCGGTCACGCTGGCGCGCCTGGTCAACGACGGCTTCGCGGAGATCGTCGCCGATCACAAGGGACGCTTCCTGGCCATGGCTACGCTTCCCCTGTGCGATCCGGACGCTTCGGCCAGGGAACTGGAGCGGGCCTGCAAACAGCTTGGCTTCGCCGGAGCGATGGTCTTCAGCAATATCAACGGCGTGGCCCTCTCCGATCCTCGATTCCGGCCGGTGTGGGAGAAGGCCAACGATCTCGGAGCGGTGATTCACATCCATCCGACATCGCCTGTCGGGGTCGAAGCGATGAAGGAGTATTGGCTGATGCCGCTGGTCGGCTTTCCGCTGGACACGACGCTGGCCGCGGCCAGCCTCGTCTTCAGCGGAGTGGTCGACCGCTTCCCCCGAATCCGTTGGGTCCTCGGCCACCTGGGCGGCGCCATTCCCTACCTCGTGGAGCGGCTGGACCGCGGATTCCACGCCTTCGCCGAATGCCGCGCCAACATCGATCGCCCGCCGAGCGAATATCTGAAGGAGTTTTACTACGACTCGGTGAGCTTCGACGTCCACGCCCTGCAATTGGCTATCGACTTTGCCGGCGCCGACCACATCGTGGCCGGCAGCGACTACCCGCACCAGATCGGCAGCCTGCCGAAGATGATCAGCAGCATCAACGCACTGGCGATCTCCGACACGGAACGGGCCGCAATCCTCGGCGGAAACGCCGCGCGCCTGCTGTCACTCGACTAGTTGATGAACGCCCCGATTCCGGATCCTCCTGAGGTTTCCTTCTGGGATGCCTCTCCGGCTCTTCGCGAGCTTCTCGAGCGGAAGCTTTCGGCGGGGGAGTTTGCGTGGGCCGAGCCGCAGCTCAGCGAGATGGGAGAGCTTGCGGCGCGGGCGGTGGCTCCGCTGGCGGCGATTGCGGATCGCGAGTCGCCGCGGCTGGTCACGCGGACGCCGGCCGGCGAGCCGGTCAACCGCGTCGACTACCACCCCTCGTACCGCGAGATGGAGCGCATCGCCTACGGCTCAGGCATGGTGGCGATGAAGTACGAGCCGGCAACGCTCGCCGCCCACGCTTCGTCGATCCACCTCGTGACCTTCGCCATCGGCTACCTCTTCGCCATGGCCGAGATGGGGCTGTATTGCCCGCTTTGCATGACCGACGGCGTGGCGCGCATCGTCACCCGTCACGGCACGGCCGGACAGGTGGCGCGGGTGGTTCCGCGGATGGGGGCGCGGAACGCGGCGGACCGCTGGACCGGCGCGATGTTCGTGACCGAGCGCGCCGGCGGCTCGGATGTCGGTGCGAACGAGATGATGGCCCGGCGCGGGCCCGACGGAAGGTGGCGGCTCAGCGGCCAGAAGTGGTTCTGCTCGAACGTCGACGCGCAGGCAGTGCTGGTCACGGCCCGCCCCGAGGGAGCAGCGGGCGGGACGAAGGGCCTGCGGACGTTTCTGCTGCTCCCGCGCGAGAGCTCCGGCGTCGAGATCGAGAGGCTGAAGGACAAGCTCGGGGTGCGCTCGATGCCGACGGGCGAGGTGCGGCTGAGCGAGGCAGAGGTCGAAGAAGTCGGCGGATTCGGGGCGATGCTGGAGATGATGAATCTCTCGCGTCTGTACAACTCGGTGGCAGCCGTGGCGGTGATCGGACGGGCACTGCACGAGGCGCGTCACTACGCCGGGAGGCGGCAGGCCTTCGGGCGCGCCGTCATCGAGCACCCGCTGGCTGGCGAGACGCTGCGCGACCTGGAGGCCGAGCACCTCGGGGCGTTGCTGATGACGTTCGAGTGCGTGGAGATGCTCGATCGCGCCGACGGCGGCGACGCCGAAGCGGCGCGCGCGCATCGCACGCTCGTCCCGATCGTCAAGGCGGTGACCGGGAAGCTCGCGGTGCCGTGCGTATCCGAGGCCATGGAACTGATCGGCGGAAACGGCTACATCGAGGAGTCGCCTCTGCCGCGGCTTCTGCGCGATGCGCAGGTGCTTCCGATCTGGGAAGGGACGACGAACATCCTCGTGCTGGATGCGGTGCGCGTGGCGCGCAAGGAGCGCGGCCACGAGCTTCTGCTGGCGCGGATCGGGAAACAATTCCCCGATGAGGCGGAGGCGATCGGCGCCGCGTTCGCAGGGCTCGAGGAGCGGAGGGCCCGCGGCTGGGTCGACCGGCTGGCGCGCGCGTTCGAGCTGACGCTGCTGGCGGAGGCCGGCCGGACCGACGCGCTCGAGCGCCTCCAGCGCCGGCCGCTCGGGCTCATCCCCGGCGCGAGGATGGGCTGAGAAACCAGAAACCAGAAACCAGAAACCAGAAACCAGAAACCAGCCTCGCTAGACTTTCTCGCGCACGATCAGCACCGGCCGCTCGCTTCCATGCAGGACGTCCCGAGCTACGGAACCGAGGAACGGGGAGGCGCCCTCTCCGCTTGAACCGGCGATGATGAGATCGGCTCCGATCCGTTCTGCGGTCGCGCAGATGGAGCGGCCCACGTGTTCACTCTCCACCACTTCCACCGAGACCGGTACATTCTCCGGCCACGCTTCCGGACCAGTCATCGCGGCGAGCGCAGTTGCGGCGGCCGCGCGGTTGTTCTGGCCTTCGACAACGGTCATCACCACGACCCTGGCTCCGGGCGGCGCAGCCATGGCCCAGGCCACAGCGTGGTTGCCTGTGGCTGAGAAGTCGGTTGCAGCAAGCACGATCCCGATGTTGGGAGCTTCGAGCGCACGCAATGGCTCGTCGGCCGTGTGATACGGAATGCAGAACACGTTGGTGCTCGATCGGTGGATCACACCGTCAGCCTGCGACGCGAACCAGAGCCGATCGATGCCGCTGCGCTGGTGAAGGCCGACCACCACTGCATCCGCCTCTTTTTCATCCGCCATTCGGGCGATTTCAACCGCCGGCATTCGCATGGAGACCTTCACCTCGCTCTCGATCGTTCCTCCGAGGTCGACTGCGCTCTGGCGCTTCTTCAATTCGCGGGTCAGCACTTCCTCCGCGATCGGATGAAGCCGGCTGTGAAATACAGGGCCCGGAATATCGAGCAGGGCGTTCTCAGCCACCGGGTTTGAGATGTGGACGATGGTGAGATCGCAGGATCCGATAGCCCTCAGAAAGGGCAGCCAGCGGAGGGCCTGATCGGATACAGCGGAGAAATCGGTGCCGATCAGAAGCCGCAGCGTCTTCTTTCTTCCTTCGATCCAGGGCATCAAGGTCGCGCCGTTTCTGACCAGCAGCAGGGGGACGGTCGTGGTCCGGGCAACGCGCTCCGCCACGCTGCCGGTGAGCCAGTGTGTTCCCCGCCGATGGCCGACTGCACCGATGACCAGGAGCGAAGCCTTTTCGACCTCAGCGATGTGGACGACCGATTCGTCGGCCCACCCGGTGACTGTTCTGCCCTCCACCGACAGACCGGGGTTACTCTGGTCCAGACGCATCACCTCATCATGCATGCGGGATGTGGCGGTTTGGTCCGCTGCTTCGAGCACGGATACGCCGAGATCGTCTGGCGGCCTCAAGACATGGACGATGAGGAGCGGCAGGCGGAGGCGGCTGGCCAATGAAGCCGCGACATCCAGTGCGTCACGCGATGCATTCGAAAAATCAGTTCCACAGACGATCAAGAAAAACCTCCTCGACGAGGGCAGGACGCCATTGAATCATCGGCGTGAGCCCCTGGCTCTTGCCCGGATGAGAATCTTGCTCAATTCACGAAGCCACAACACCGAGCTGGCGACCGCTGCGCAGCGCAACCAGTCTTTGAGGCTCAGGCTCACCGTTGAAAACGCCTGCTGCAGAAAAGGGATGTAGATCACTGCCATCTGCAACAGGAGCGACAGCGCGATCGCGCCCCACAGCCACCGATTCGTGAACATTCCGTGAAACGCGCTCCGTTCATCCGATCGGGCGTTGAAGATCGTGAACAGGGAAAAGAAAACGAGAGTGTTGAAGGCCATGGTCTGCGCGTAACGCACGCTGCCTGACCCTTCGATCAGGCCGCCCGGAAGGCTGGCATCCAGCACCAGCAGCGTTCCCGCGGCGATGACCACGCCGACCAGGAAGATGCCTCCCCACATCTTCCGGGTGATGACCCCCTCCTGGCGCGGGCGAGGGGGCATGCGCATCAGACCGGGATCGGCCGGGTCGACCCCGAGCGCGAGTGCCGGCGCCCCGTCCGTCACCAGGTTGATCCACAGTAGTTGCGTCGCCAGAAGCGGCAGCACCACGACGCCATCCTTCCCGGCGGTCAGGCCGATGGCATCGGCGAACACCACGCCGAAGAACATCGTCATCACTTCCCCGATATTCGAGGAAAGCAGGTACCGAAGAAACTTCCTTATGTTCGAGTAAATCGCGCGACCCTCTTCCACAGCCGCGACTATGGTCGCGAAGTTGTCGTCGGCCAGCACCATGTCGGCGGCCTCTTTTGAAACGTCCGTTCCTGTAATGCCCATGGCCACGCCAATGTCGGCCGTCTTGAGCGCCGGGGCGTCGTTGACGCCGTCGCCGGTCATGGCCACCACGGCTCCTCCGCGCTGCAGGGCCTGAACGATCCGGAGCTTGTGCTCGGGATTGACGCGGGCATAAACCGAGACCTCCTGAACCGTCTGATCGAGAACCTGGTCCGTCATCTTCCCGATCTCGGCGCCGCTGACGACGCGGGCCTGCTCTGCGATTCCCAGCTCTTCTGCGATCACTCTGGCCGTGATGGGATGGTCGCCGGTGATCATGATCGGGCGGATCCCGGCAGCGCGAGTGCGCGCCACTGCATCCCTGGCCTCGTCGCGTGGAGGATCGATCATGCCGATGAGGCCGAGGAATACCAGCTCCACCTCGAGCTCCTCGCCGACGTCCTCGGCGTCGAACGTATTCTTCGGCAGCGATCGAAAAGCAACAGCGAGCGTGCGAAGGGCCTCACCGGCCAGCTCTTCATTGGCGATGGCGATGGCGGCGCGACGGGCGGCGTCCAGCGGCCTGATCTCTTCACCGACCAGCTCATCCGAACAACGCGACAACAGGACGTCAGGCGCTCCCTTGGTAAAGGCGAGCACCCGCTCCTGTCGTTCTGCGTCGCTGTGAATCGTGCTCATCAACTTTCGTTCGGACGAGAAGGGGACCTCGGCCAGTCGCGCGAAGCGTCTGGTGAGAACCTGGCCCTCCAGCCCCGCTTTGCGCGCGGCGACGATCAAGGCCCCCTCAGTGGGGTCACCCTGCACCGTCCAGTGGCCGTCGCGCTCCTGCAGGACGGCATTGTTGGCGCGGTCGGCGGCCGAAAGCGTGCGCTCCAGCTCGACGCGCAACGGGCCATCGATTGCACCCCCGTCACGGCGATGCACTTCACCCTCCGGCGAGTAACCGGTGCCGCCGAACCCGACGCGCCCGCTGGCAGTGACCACCACGCGCACGGTCATCTCGTTCCGTGTCAGCGTCCCGGTTTTGTCGGAAGCGATGACATTGGCCGAGCCGAGAGTCTCGACCGCAGAGAGGTGCCGCACGATGGCGTTTCTGCGGGCTGCCCTCTGCACGCCCAGCGAAAGCACCGCGGTCACGACCGCCGGCAGGCCTTCCGGCACCGCCGCGACTGCCAGAGCCACGCCGAAGATGAGAACGTCGAAGATCGCGGAGAAACCGCGCACGTGTTCGACCAGGATGATGGTGGCGATCATCACCACGGCGATCACGACGACGATGCCGCCGAGGAGTTTGCCAACCCGGTCGAGCTCCTTCTGTAGCGGCGTGGTCTCCGTCCGAGCTTCCTTCAGCATTCCCGCGATGCGCCCCATCTCGGTCTGCATGCCGGTGGCAACCACCACTGCCTTTCCGCGCCCATACGTGGCCGCGGTGCCGCTGAAGATCATGTTGTGCCGGTCGCCGAGAACCGCTTCCTCACCGATCGGGAGCGTGTCCTTCGACACCGGCAGACTCTCGCCGGTGAGCCCGCCTTCCGCGGTCTGCAGGGCGGTGGAGTGGATCAGCCGGGCGTCGGCCGGAATGGTGTCGCCTTCTTCTACCATCACGATGTCGCCCGGCACGACTTCCGCGGAGTCGAGACTTCTCCGTTCGCCGCCGCGGATGACGTTGGCCCGGGCCGCTGCCAGCTTGCGTAACGCTGCGACCGCCGACGCTGCGCGAGCTTCCTGGATATATCCGAGAATGGCGTTGAGCAGCACCACGGCGAAGATCACCAGCGCTTCGTACGGCAACGCCGAATCGCGCTCGTAAAGCCAGAGTGCCGCTGAGATGGCGGTAGCGATCAGCAGCAGGATGACCAGTACGTCCTTGAACTGCGCCAGAAACTTCTTCCACGGCGGCACGCCGCGCTCGAGCTGCAACTCGTTTCTGCCATAGCGTTCGAGCCGCGTGCGGGCTTCGCCATCGCTCAATCCGGCTTTGGCGTCCGTGGCCAGCGCGGCGAGCACCTCCTCGGCCTTCTGGCGGTAGGCGCTGTCCGGATTCGTGGCGCTTTTTCCGGCTGCACTCATGGGGACACGTTCAAGGCTGAATGCTCCGCCTCATGGACCGGCGTGGCTAATCTCAATGGCCGACCTCGACCTGTAGAAAATATCCCAGACGGCGATGAACATCGCAGCGATCATCGGACCGATCACGAGACCGTTGATACCGAAAGCTGCGATGCCGCCCAGGGTGGAGACCAGTACGACGTAGTCCGGTATCCGAGTCTCCATGCCGACCAGGATGGGGCGCAGAACATTGTCGATCAGGCTGATGACCAACATACCGTAGGCGAGAAGAACGATACCCGGCCAGGTCGAGCCGGTCACCAGAAGGTAGATGGCCACCGGCAGCCACACCAGGGCCGCTCCTACCGACGGAAGCAGGGATAGAAAGGCCATCAACACCGCCCATAGGACGGGCGCGTGAATCCCCAGAATCCAGAAGATCAGGCCGCCGAGCGCTCCCTGTACGGCAGCCACGACGAGGGTGCCTTTGACTGTGGCACGAAGGACCATGGTGAACTTGCTCGCGAGCTCGCGCTGGTGATCTGCGCGCAGAGGAATCGAGTCCCTGATCTGTCTTGCGAGCTGCTGGCCGTCGCGCAGCAGAAAGAAGAGCAGGTAGATCATCACCAGAAGGTTGACCAGGAAGTCGAGCGCGTTCTGGCCGGCATTGAGAGCGTGGGAGGCGAGAAACTGGCTGCTCTTCTTCAGAGCAGCAGCCAATCGTTCCTGCACCAGGCCCACGCTTGTCAATCCAAAGCGATCCAGAAGTCTGGCCAGCCATTGAGGTAAGGTATCGAAGGCCCGCTGAGCATAGGTGCCCCAATTGAGCTCGCCCGACTGCATCCGTTGATAGACCGCGGACGCCTCCTGCAGCACCAGCGCCGCGATCAGCGCTAACGGCAGAATCACCATCACCAGGATGATCGTCAGTGTAGCCAGCGCAGCAAGAGTGGGTCGATGCCACAGAGACCGCAGCAGCCGGCGATAAAGCGGCATGAACAGGATTGCCAGGGCCGTCCCCCAGAAAATGGCCCCATAGAAGGGCCAGAGGATCCAGGCAAATACCGCCGAGATCGCGATCACCAGGGCCAGGAAGGCCTTGTCTTCGAGGGGTGGCAGATGGACGGGAGTTCTAGAAGCCAACAGAGATCGCCCTCCCCTGATTCATCCGTCACTACACCGCGGCGCTCACGCCTGGCCTTGCAGATGCCTGTCGTTATTTTATCAGCCTTCGGAATGCCACTGAAGCGACGACCTTCGCCCGAGCCGTGTGCCAGTTTCGTCAGCGCGCTCCCCTGAGGGATCGGCGCGGCTTCCGTTACTCGGTCGTCTTGCCGTCGAAGTGTTCGTTGTCGGCCTCCGCCTCTGCGCGGGTATGGTGGACGACGCCGTCTCTATGATTCGGAGGCGCATAGAGGGTGTAAAGCTTCAGGGGAACGGTGCCGGTATTGATGATGTTGTGATTCGTTCCAGCCGGGACCACGACCGCGAAGCCGGCTCGGATCGCCGTCCGAACGCCGTCGAGAACGGCCTCACCGGTTCCCTCCTCGACTCGGAAGAACTGATCGAGTTTGTGCACTTCCGCCCCGATCTCTTCCTTCGGCTTCAAGGCCATGACTACCAGCTGGCAGTGCCGTGCGGTGTAGAGCACATTGCGAAATTCATCATTCTTAACAGCGAGATCTTCGATGTCCTGCACAAACCCTTTCATTACCGCTCCTTTCGCGCCTTGTTCAGCGCGTGGCGCTGGCACCCTCGGAACGAGCCTTGACCCACGACGGGTCAGTGCTGGCGCCGTGAATTGAACGCATCCGCCAGTGGAGGAAAAGAACACGGACGGCGGCGACCATCCGGTGATGACGCGCACATCCATCGGTAACAGAGGTAACAGCGGCGACCCTCATCGCGGACGATGATCCGCCGTCGCGGACGATCATTCGTCGATGAAAAGGAGACTCAGCCTATGACCACAGGTTTCGCAACAGAGGAAAAAACAACTCCAACCACTCGCACCACCACGATGCGCGCAGCCGTCTTTCACGGTGTCAACGACATTCGCATCGAAGAGGTTCCACGTCCCCACGCCGGGCCGGGTGAAGCGGTCATCCGCGTCACCATGACCACCATCTGCGGCACCGACCTGCACATCCTTCGCGGCGAGTATCCGGTCAAACCGGGCCTGGTCATCGGCCACGAGCCGGTCGGCGTCATCGACGAGCTCGGCGTCGGAGTGACTGGTTACGCCGTCGGCGATCGTGTGATGGTCCCGGCCATTACCCCCTGCGGTCAGTGCAATGCCTGTCTCTCCGGCAAGTCGTCGCAGTGCGGTCACGGCGCCGGCTACGAGTCGATGGGCGGCTGGCGCTTCGGCAACACCATCAACGGCGCGCAGGCCGAATTCCTCCTCGTCCCCAACGCCCAGGCCAATCTGGCGAAGATTCCCGACGGCGTCACCGACGAACAGGTCGTCCTGCTGACCGACATCGCCTCGACCGGCATCGGTGGTGCCGAATCGGGCGGAGTCAAAATCGGCGACTTCGTCGCGGTGTTCGCGCAGGGGCCCATCGGACTGTGCGCCTCTCTCGGCGCGAAGCTGATGGGAGCCTCGGTGGTGATCGGGGTCGACGGCGATGACAACCGCATCGCCATGGCCCGGAAGATGGGCGTCGATGTTGTCATCGATCATCGAAAGGTCGACGTGGTCAACGAGATCCGTAAGTTTACGGGCGGCGTCGGTGTCGACGTGGCCATCGAAGCGCTCGGCACACAGCCGACATTCGAGACCGCATTACGAGTCCTCCGTCCGGGCGGCACGCTCTCGTCGCTCGGCGTCTACTCCGGCAAGCTGCAGCTCCCCTACGACGCGTTTGCCGCCGGTCTCGGCGACAACCGCATCGTCACCACACTCTGCCCCGGTGGCAAGGAGCGGATGCGCCGGCTCATGGAGATGGTGCGCCGCGGAAAGCTGGACCTCAGCCCGCTGCTGACACACCGCTTCAAACTGGCCGACATCAACAAGGCCTACACGCTCTTCGGCGAACGCCGGGACGGCGTCATGAAGGTAGTGGTTACGCCGTAGCCGCGAGAAAACGGTGTCGGAGCGCCAGCCCCTGGCGCTCCGACAGGCCTCGCTCGAAGCCAATGAGCGGAGGTTGAACGTCGACCCTCAGCAACTTCTCAGTCGATGACATATGCTGAGTGCTGGTCAACGTCTTGCACAATACCAATCGCAGGTCTCTCTGCTCTGTGAAACGCACGTTGTCGCCTCTCACCGTGGAAATCGGAGCCCGACGCGGTTCCACAACATTCAAATACAGGGGAAATTGATGTCCCGATCCACTTCCGCAAACCGCACGGCGCTTTTCCTGGCGTCGACACTCCTGTTTCTGCCGTCTCTGCCGGCGCGAGCCGACGATTCGGGCGCCGCCCTCTACAAGGCGAAATGCGCCCCCTGCCACGGAGCCGATGGCGGCGGACAGACACCGGTTGGCAAAAACCTCAAGGTGTCCGATCTTCGCTCGGCGGAAGTTCAGAAGCAGAGCGATGCCGACATGACGAAGGTCCTCACGGACGGCAAGGGGAAGATGCCCAAGAGCAAGTTGCCGGCCGCCGACATGAAGGCCGTGATCGCCTTCGTGCGCACCCTCAAGAAGTAGCGGGCGCCCTGCGCAGCCGGGCGATGGCAAGCATGGCGCTTCCATAGACGGCGAAGGCGATGAACAGGATCGCTGCCGAACCGGTGCGGAGCTCCTGCGCCACCAGCTTCAAACCGGTGATCAACAGCAGCGCAGCGGCGAGTTGCGATGCTTCACGCATGTTCCAGCTCCGTCCGATCAATGCCAGAACGACAGCCGTTGCGGCGAGGATGACGGTTCGCACGAGAGCGTGCGTGGCTGCCGGCTCGCCGCCAAGGGCCGTGAGAGCGGCATGGATCATGATCGCCGTCAGGCCGCACGTCGCCACCGCGAGTAGCGGCAGCCTCGCGAAGTCGAGGCGCAGGAACGCCATGAGACAGAGCGCGGTGACGATCAGCGCCGGTACCGGAATGCCCGCGGCCACCTCCTTGCTCTCAACCAGCGTGGCCGCTGCGAACGAGAAGAGGCCGCCCATGATGGAGGCGAGGATCCCCCAGGTCACGCTCTGAAGGGCGAAAGCCGGCGATCGACCGCGCCGTCCGATCTCCGCAGCCACCACGGCCGCGCAACCCCACAGAATCGCCGTCGCTGACGGCGACAGAACGAGTGCCGAGCTGCCGGCGATGCCAATCAGCGAGGCTGCGGCGACCTGCTCGCTGCAGCGCGAAATCATGGTCGTCCACAAGAGGACGAACAGCATGAGCGCGGTCACCGCGGCAAATCGGCCGTCCTTCGATGGGTCGACCACCGTCAGAATGATCAGGACCAGAGCGAAGAGATCACTCTCGACGGCCAGAAGCCAGCCCACGTAGCTCATGGAAAGAATGAGGGCAACCACTCCGACGAACGTCAGCTCGATCAAGAACGGGAACAGCTCCTTTGTGGCAAAGGCCAGCAGCAGCGCGTCCATCGTTGCACCGGCCGCGGCGATCCACGCCAGCGACTGCAGCGAATGGAGATGGGCCACGACGAGCAGTGAGACGCTGAGGCCGACGAGCAGGAGAGCCGCGGCGCCGGGGGAAAACACGCCGAAGCGGGTTGTGGCCTCCCATACGATCGGATACGCCACGATCGCTGCCACCGCCGCTTGAAAGATGGCGGCCGGACGGCGCCCGGCGCGGGCGGCGCGGGCCGCGGCGACGATCCAGCCCACGGCATACAAGAGCCCCAGGGCGATTCCGGCTTGCCGCGGCAAGGCCGTCGATTCGGTTGCCGCCCGCAGCAGGAACGCTCCGCCGAGGATGAGGATCGATTTGCCGGCCAGAGCGAGAAGGGGAGTGTCCTCGCCGCCGACGGACGACTGTGGTGAGTCGGCGTCGACATGGTGTTGCAGAGCGGCGGCTCGCGGCAGCGGAGCGTTCTCCAGCCGAGAGAGACGCTCTTCGATCAGCTGCAGTCGCTGATCGACCGCGTCGAGCCGCTGATCGACTTCCATATGGTAGTCACCCAAGCATCCGGGAGTCTCATCTTTCAGTGTCGCAGCGCACTGGGGAAAGTGTTGGAACGCACACGACCGGCTCCCGCTGTACAATACAAATGACATCCTCGTCAGGCTTGAAGGAGCGAATGTCGATGGAAGATCTGGCAGTTCTCCCCCGGCGCCGCTTTCTGAACTGGTTCCTCGGCACGTCATTCGGGGCCCTCGTGGCAAGTGTTCTCTATCCCGTCATCCGCTTCGCCAGTCCACCTCGCATTCCGGAGGCCACCACGAGCCAGGTCGAGGCAGGCGATGTGTCGGACCCGCTGTTGATGGCGAAGGGATTCAAGATCATTCGCTTCGGGGCCGAGCCGGTGATCCTGTTGAAAGTGACTGATGCCGAGTATCGCGCTTTCTCGGCTACGTGCACGCATCTCGATTGCATCGTCGGATTTCAGAAGGACCGCAGCCGGATCTTCTGCAACTGCCACGGCGGCGCCTACGACCTGAACGGAAGAAATGTCTCCGGTCCGCCGCCGCGACCACTCACCGCATTCAAAGTGAACCTCCTGGCGAAAGGGTCGGAGCCGGCGAAGATCGTCGTCTCCCGCGCCTAGGACCGTCGATGATCGAACGGACGCGAAGCTGGCTCGACGATCGGCTTGGTCTGTCGAAGCTCATCGAGCTCGGATCGCACAAGACCGTTCCGGTCCACCGTTTCAGCGTCTTCTATTACCTCGGCGGAATGACGCTGTTCTTCTTCCTGGCCCAGGTCTGCACCGGCGTTCTGCTGATGCTCTACTACCGCCCTTCGTCGAATGAGGCCTTCGAGTCGATCGAGTTCATCATGACCGTCGTCCCGTTCGGCTGGCTGATTCGCTCGATCCATTCTTGGTCGGCGAACCTCATGGTGTTCTTCGCCGCCCTGCATATGATCAGCGTCTTCTTTCTGAAGGCCTATCGTCCGCCCCGCGAGCTGACCTGGATCACCGGTGTGCTGCTGTTGTTCCTCATTCTGGGATTCGGCTTCTCCGGCTATCTCCTGCCGTGGAATCAGCTGGCCTTCTTCGCCACAAAGGTGGGAACGGATATCGCCGGCAAGGTTCCGGTCATGGGCGGCTGGATGGTTCGGTTCCTGCGCGGTGGCGATCGAGTGTCGGGAGGTACGCTGTCGCGCTTCTACGGCTGGCATGTGGCGCTGCTTCCGGCGATCACCACGGTCGTTCTCTTCGTTCATCTGGCGCTGGTCCAATTGAAGGGAATGAGCGTTCCTGCAGCGGGGGAGGAAGAGTCGCGCCGCCGGCCGTCGATGAAGTTCTTCCCGCATTTCGCTCTGCGCGACCTGTCGGGCTGGATCTTCGCCCTCGGAGTCCTGGCGGCCCTGGCCGCGCTCTTTCCGTGGGAGCTCGGCGAGAAGGCCGATCTCTTCGCTCCGGCCTACGAGAACATCCGCCCGGAGTGGTACTTCGTCTTCATGTTTCAGACCCTCAAGCTCGTTCCCGGCGGGGAGGTGGCGGGGATCGAGTACGAAGCGATCCCGATCCTCCTGTTCAGCGCCGCCGGCTTGTTGCTGCTGCTGGTGCCGCTGCTCGATCGTCGCGCAGCAAGGGAAGGGAGAAGTCCCGGATGGTCGATGGCCGGAGTGGCGGCGCTCCTCTTCGTGGTCGGCATGACCTGCTGGGGATATGCCTCACTCTTACCGCTCTATGTCGTATTCATCAGCGCGATTCTCCTCTCGCTCTTCGCCTTCATCACACGCGGAAGCGGGAAAGCGGAGGATCGATGAGAACCGCCGTCGTAGCTGCCGGCATCGCCCTGGTCTCGCTCTCCGCTCTGGCCGCCAAGCCGACTCCGGCGCCGGCGCCGGCGCCGACTCCGACTCGTGCGCCTGCGTCGCGAGCGGAAACGTCGTGTATTCATTGTCACGGCGGCGAGATGTTCGATGAGGCCGCACGAGCCAAAGTCAAACACTTCAACATCGATGTCCATTCGCAGGTCGGACTCTCCTGCCACGACTGTCACGGCGGCAATCCCGATCCGAAGCTGGGTGACGATCTCGCTGGCGCCATGGATGCGAAGTACAAACCGAATCCATACATCGGCAAGCCCAAGCGAACCGACATTCCGGAGCTCTGCGGCCGCTGCCATTCATCGGCGGCGTACATGAAGCGCTTCAATCCGGCGGCGCGAGTGGACGAGGTCAGCGAGTACTGGACGAGCAATCACGGTCAGAAATTGAAGAGCGGCGTCACGGATGTGGCCACCTGCATCGATTGTCATTCCGTCCACGACATCCGCAGGAAAGGCAATCCTGATTCGCCGGTCTATCCGACGCGCGTGGCTGTGACATGCAGCCGTTGCCACTCCGACGCAAAGCTGATGTCCGCGAACGGGCGATCGCTTCCGGTCGATCAATACGCGCGCTGGAGCAGGAGCGTTCATGCCAAAGCCCTGCTGGAGAAAGGCGATCTCACCGCGCCGACGTGCAATGACTGCCATGGCAATCACGGGGCCGCGCCGCCGGGAATCGGCAGCATTCGCTTCGTGTGCGGCAGTTGTCATGCCCGCGAGGCGGAGTTGTTCCGGGCCAGCCCGAAGGCGGCTGGATGGGACAAGCACAACGAGCTGTTGGCTGCCGCTCCGGATGGCAAGTGCGGGACATGTCACGATGACGCGCGGGCCTCGTTGCAGTTCAAGGAGTTCAGCTCGTGCCTGACCTGTCACGAGAACCACGCTGTGTTGCGGCCGACCGTGGCCATGCTGGGCCAGCTTCCGGATACGCCGTGCGCGTTCTGTCATGAAGGCGTCGGACCTCTGGCAGGATTCGTTCAGGAGCCGAAAGCAAAGGCCGAACATTTCGCGCAGATGCGCACGGCGTTGCTCGCTTCCGCGGAGAAGCTTCATCTGCAGGGAGACGCGCGCTTCGACTGGCTGGTCGATCAGGCGCTGCAGCTCTCGACACATCGGATTCAAACAGGCCCCGGGGAGAAGCCCCAGCTTCGCCCCGAGTTCGCGCGTCTCTTCGATAAGTTCCGCATCGGCAAGACGCACTACACCTATCGCGATACCTCGACCGGCCACGATGTCACTGTGGCGGTGCGCCGCTGCAATGACTGCCATCGCCCTTCCGGCGATCCGGGTGGCGACGCTTCACGAGCGCTGCTGTCCGACACCCGCGCCGTGACCAGCATGATCGCGCGATCCGAGCGCATCCTCCTCACTGCCCAGCGCGGCGGAGTCGAAGTGCGCGCCGTACGGCCGGAGCTCGACGCCGCGATCGACAATCAGATCGAGCTCGAGGCCCTTGTGCATTCCTTCTCGCCGGCGGGCGCCTTCGCCGAAAAGAAACAGGAGGCACTAGGGCACGCCCACTCCGCGCTCGAGTCCGGCCAACACTCGCTCGATGAGCTGGCCTATCGCCGCCGCGGACTGCTGATCGCCCTGGGCGTGATCCTGGCGGCGCTCGTGGCCGTGGCCATGAAGATCAGGCAGGGGTAGGTCAGGCAGAGCCGGCTGTACGCGGGTTGCCCACGAGTGAGAGATTGAGCAGTGACGGCCTTTAATGTGGTCGAACTCTCGTAGGCGAACGCGCTCACGTGCCTAAGCGGCACTTGACCACGATCCCCGCCGTCATCGCAGACGCATGACCACCGCGCTCGCCACGCATCAGTGTCTCTATCGCGCATCGAGGCGGTGGTCATGAGAACGTCCGTTGTCGGCCTACGCCGGCCCTCTCGCAGCCTGCCGTCGCTGCCTCAGGGATTTGACGGCCGCCTGGAAGGCATCAAACTTTACCTTCTGCTCCGGCGTGAGGGTGGCGACGAACTTCGCCGTGGATGTCTCTTTCACGGCGCGCACCTGAGCGCGCAGCGACCGGAGCTCCAACGACAGCTTGCCGACCGTTGCCGGATCAGGAGAAGTGGCATTCATCGCTGCGTTGAGCTGCTTCTGCAGATCTCGCGCATCCTGGGCCAGAGGTTTCATGTCTGTGGCCGTGTCGTTCCGCACCTGTTCCCACGCCTTGACCTGTTCGGGTGTGAGCTGCAGATAGTCGGCGAGCGCGGCCGCGCGCCCGGCGTGCTTCGAGGGTGTGCCTACCATTTGTGCCGGCGCGACTACTGCGCACAGCAGCATGACAACTGCCACAATCGGAATCCATCGTTTGTTCATCGTTCATCCTTTCGCTCTGAGTTGAACTTCAACCAGAAAGACGAACTGGACTGGTACGACGTTTACGCTCGTTGGGGTGCAACACGTTGAGGCGTGACGGCGGGCGCACGTCGATGTGATGGCCGGTGAGAGGAGTGAAATGTCTTTAAAGCGAGTTCGCTCTGGTACCCGCTGTGACCCTGGCCAGGGCCTGCGTCATATCGGCCAGCAGATCGTCGAGGTCTTCGCAGCCGGCTGCGAGGCGCACCAGACCGGGCGTGATGCCCTGATTCCGCCGCTCGCTTTCCGAAATCCCCTTATGAGTCATCGAGGCCGGATGCTCGATGAGCGATTCCACCCCGCCCAGAGAGACAGCTAGAGTGATGATTCGGACGTTGTTCATCAGAAGCCGTCCCGCTTCAGTGCCGCCGCGCAGCTCGAACGCGATCACCGATCCCGGCCCCGACATCTGCCGCTGAGCGAGGTCGTGCTGCGGATGCGAGGGGAGGCCCGGGTATCGGACCCAGGCCACTTCTTCGTGCTGCTCGAGCCAGCGGGCCATGGCCGAAGCGTTTTCCTGCGCTCGCTCGACGCGCATCCCGAGCGTGCGGATGCCGCGGAGCACGAGCCAGGCCTGATGGGGGTCGATGGTCAAACCGAACGTGATCGCGGCATCGCGCAGTGCAGACAGCATCGCCGGCTCGCCTGCAATGACGATCCCGGCGACGACGTCGCTGTGACCGTTGAGCGATTTCGTCATCGAGTGCAGCACGATATCTGCGCCCCATGGGATGGGCTGCTGAAGATGCGGACCGGCGAAGGTGTTATCGACGACGAGTGGAATGCCAGCACCTTTGGCCGCCGCCGAGGCTGCGGCCAGGTCGACCAGATCGAGAGTCGGATTCGCCGGGGTCTCGATGTACACGAGACGTGTCTCGGGCCGGATAGCCGCGGCGAGCGCTGCAGCATCGGCGGCGGCGACGAACGTCGAGGTCACGCCGAAGCGTGAGAAATAGCGCGTCAGAAGGATGCGAGACGCGCCGTAGAGGGGATGCGTGGCGACGACATGGTCGCCCTGGCGCAGGAGCGCGAGGAAGACTGTGCTGACTGCCGCCATTCCCGTAGCCGTGGCTACGGCGCCGCAACCCTCCTCCAGATCCGCGACGCACGACTCGAGAGCCTGTACGGTCGGATTTCCCATCCGTGTATAGATCGGGCCCGGGCTGCCGGCGAACCGCGCGGCTCCTTCCTCGGCGCAGGGGAATGCGAAGGTCGAGCTCTGGTAGATCGGCACCGAGACCGCGCCGTGATGCGCTGCGGGGTCGAGGCCCCCGTGAATGGCCCTGGTGTTCAGTCGCAGTGTCTGGTTCGCCATGCGGCGAATTGTCGCGCCCCCATGCGTCTCAGCGGGATGGCGAGCGGCACAGGCACGTGTGACGTCCCGCACAATGAAGCAAGGGTGAAGGGTGAAGGGTGAAGAGTGAAAAGGATCTGAGCCACTGATCCTTCTTCTTTTCACCCTTCACCCTTACTTCGCCCCTCTCGCCGAGGGAATGCGATTCCTACTTCTTGGCCACGCCGCGAACGTATGCGACCAGCGACGAGATGTCCGCGACGCTCAGTTTCGCCTTGTACGCCGGCATCTTTCCTTTGCCGTCAGTGATGATCTTCTCCAGATCCGCGTCGGTTTGCTTCTGCACTTCCGCCGAGCGCAGATCACGAATCTTCATCGACTTCCCGACTGCCGTCTGTCCACTGCCGTCGGGGCCGTGGCAGCTTGCGCATTTTGCCTTATAGGTCTCGGCGGCACCCGGGGCTGCAAGCGCAACAGAGGCGACGAGCATGAGCAGTGTGATCAGCGACGCGATGGCCGGTAGTCTTTTTCCATAGTCCATTCAGGACCTCCTTTGATCGTTGCTGCATTGTGCCGCCTGAGTGGCAGCGGGCGCAATTGTAGCCAGAGTAAAGCTTTCGGGAAAGACGAGACGAAACGCACCGGCCAGACCGGCACACCGTGGTGTGTGCAAACGCACCAAGTGCCGTGCGTCTTCGCACATTGCACGCCGGCAATGACGCCTACATTGCAAACCTGACCTCACAGCGATTTGTGAGGCTGAAGGAGGGCGCATGATTCTGCAACCTACCATCGCGCAGCAACTCAGGCGGTCAGGAACCAGCCGTCGCAACTTCATCACGCTATGTGGAAAGCTGATGGTGGTGGCCCCGTTCGGCCTATCCATCACCAACTACCTCAGCCCTGAAGCAGTCGCGGGCGTGGTTGGACGCGCGCGACGGCCATCCGTCATCTGGCTGCACATGCAGGATTGCACTGGATGCACCGAGACGCTGCTGCGCACTTCAGAGCCCGACCTGGCCACGCTGATCTTCGACGTCATCTCGCTCGACTATCACGAGACGGTGATGGCGGCGTCGGGAACCGACGCCGAGCTTGCGCTGAAAGATGCCATGGCTCAGAACGACGGCAAGTACGTGCTGGTGGTTGAGGGCTCGATCCCAACGAAAGACAACGGCGCGTATCTGAAGATCGCCGGGCGCAACGGCATCGACATGCTGAAAGACGTCGCCAACCACTCCGCGGCCGTCATCAGCATGGGCTCGTGCTCGGCGTGGGGTGGTATCCCGTCGAGCAACATCAATCCCACGGGAGCGACCGGCGTCGACTCCATAGTGAAGAACAAGCCGGTCATCAATATCCCCGGATGTCCACCCAATCCGTACGTCCTCCTCGCTACCATCCTCGAGTATGCGAGCACCGGCAAGGTGCCAAAACTCGATGCCCTCGGACGTCCGAAGTTCGCGTTCGACCGCACCATCCACGATCACTGTCCGCGTCGCGCGCACTTCGATGCCGGGCGTTTCGCTGCGCAGTTCGGCGATGCCGGGCATCGCAGCGGCTTCTGCCTCTACAAGCTCGGATGCAAGGGGCCGGTTACCCATGCCCCGTGCTCCACGCGGCATTTCAACGAAGTGGTGGATTGCTGGCCCATCGGCATCGGCGCGCCGTGCGTCGGCTGTACCGAGAAGGACATCGCATTCACCGTGCCGATCTTTACCACCGCGAATATCGACCGGCCCGTGCCGCCGGACTTCTATCCGTCGGTGTTCCCCGAGCACAAGGGCATGAGTCCGGTTGCCACCGGAGTGGCCGGCCTGGTCGGGGGCGCTCTGATTGGGGCAGGGATGATCGCCTCGAGAAAACTAGGCAATGGCAACGGCAACGATAGCGGTAGCGGTAGCGGCGACGAGCCAAAGGAGTAGTCGATGAGCACCGACCGTCGAGGCTTCTTCAAGAACATTGCGGCGGCTGCAACGCTGGCTGTACTGCCGGCCACAGCCGCGGAAGCGCGTGAGAAAAAGGTCCCACCCTCTGACGCCGTCGGCATGCTCTACGACACGACGCTTTGCATCGGCTGCAAGGCCTGTGTGGTGGCCTGCAAGGAAGCGAACAGCATGCCGGCGGATATCGACGGCTATGGCCAGGGTCTCTACGACTCGCCGGACTCGCTGAACCAATACACGAAGAACATCATTCAGCTCTACAGAGACGCGGGCGAGGAGTCGTTCGTGAAGAAGCAGTGCATGCACTGCATCGATCCTGCCTGCGTGGGCGCCTGCATGCTGGGCGCGCTGCAGAAAGGGAAATACGGAGTGGTGACGTACGACGTGAGCAAATGCGTCGGCTGCCGCTACTGCGAGACCGTCTGCCCCTTCAACGTGCCGAAGTTCCAGTGGGCGAAAGTCGCGCCGAAGATCGTCAAGTGTGAGTTCTGTAAGGAGCGGCTGGCGGCGGGCAAGGAGCCGGCCTGCACCGAGGTCTGCCCGCGCAAGGCCGTGATCTTCGGCAGCTACGCCGATCTGCTCGATGAAGCACACCGGCGGCTCAAGAACAATCCGGGGAGGTACGTGCCGAAGGTTTATGGCGAGCACGAGCTGGGCGGCACCCAGGTCCTCTACCTCTCGCACTTCGAATTCGAGAAGCTCGGATTCCGCTTCCAGCAGGACGAGTCGGTGCCGCACCTCCAGCAAAGCGTCAACCACGGCGTCTATAAGGGATTCATCGGTCCGGTTGCGCTCTACGCGCTGCTGGGAGCGGTGATGTTTCGCAACCGCGGAAATTCCGAGAAGGAGAGCTGATGCGAACGCAGGCACAACCAATCGGCGGTCCGCTTCTCACTCGGGGCTACATTGTCCTTCTGACCCTCGCGGCGATCGGCATCCTGCTGATCCTCTGGCGCTTCGCAGTCGGGCTTGGCGCCTCCACCGGGCTGTCCGACGGCTATCCGCTGGGCCTCTGGATCGCGCTCGACGTCGTCACCGGAACCGCGCTGGCTTGCGGCGGCTATGCCGTGGCCCTGGTGGTCTACATCTTCAACAAAGGGAAGTATCACCCGCTGATTCGACCGGCGATACTGACCAGCGCGCTGGGCTATACGATCGCCGGCGCGTCGGTGGCCGTCGATCTCGGCCGGCCCTGGAACATGTGGAAGATCCCGACGTACTTCTGGAGCTGGAATCTCAATTCCTCGCTGCTCGAAGTGGCCCTCTGCATCATGGCCTACGTCTTTGTGCTGTGGATCGAGCTCTCGCCGGCTTTCATGGAGAAGTGGAGCGTCGACGGGCCGCCCCGCCTGCAGAGAGTGTCGCAGCGCCTCTTGCCGATCGTGAACAAAGCGCTCATCTGGATCATCGCCCTCGGCATGCTGCTTCCGACGATGCACCAGTCGTCGCTGGGCTCGCTGATGATGCTGGCCGGACCGAAGCTGCATCCGCTATGGCTCACTGGCTGGCTGCCGCTTCTCTTCCTGATGACCTGCCTGGCCATGGGCTACGCCATCGTTGTATTCGAGTCGGTATTTTCCTCGGCCGCGTTCGGTCGCAGGCCGGAGATGCCGATGCTGATCAACCTGCAGAAGATCGCTGCGTGGGGCGGACTGGTATTCATCGCCGCGCGGCTGGCGGATCTCGCGTACAGCGGGAACCTCCACTACGCGGGGCGGCTCGATCTCTACGGGACGATGTTCTGGATCGAGAACGTGCTCTGGATTCTGCCGCTGGTCATGATGCTGGCCTTTCCCCGACCGACACTGGGAAGCATTTTCCGTGGAGCGATGGTCGTGGCCCTGGCCGGCGCGCTCTATCGATTCGATACGTACCTCGTGGCCTTCAATCCCGGACCGGGCTGGCACTACTTCCCGTCGGTGCCGGAGATGTTCATCAGCATCGGCCTGATCGCACTCGAGCTGGCCGCTTACGTCGCCATCGTCAAGCGCTTCCCGATTCTCGCCGGCAGGACCCTCGGGGCCTAGGAGAAACACAATGACCAGAGTCGTCATCGATCCGATCACCCGCATCGAAGGTCATCTTCGCGTCGACGTGGAAGTCGATCAGGGGAAAATCAGTAAGGCCTGGGCCTCCTCGACCATGTTCCGCGGTATCGAGAAGATCCTCGTAGGGCGCGATCCGCGAGAGGCCTGGCTGTTCACCCAGCGCTTCTGCGGGGTCTGCACCACCGTGCACGCCCTTGCTTCGGTGCGAGCGGTCGAGGACGCCCTCAACCTGCCGATCCCGATGAACGCGCAGTACATCCGCAACCTCATCCTCATCTCCCATGCGCTGCACGACCACATCGTCCACTTCTATCACCTTTCCGCGCTCGATTGGGTCGACGTCACGCAGGT
The DNA here is from genome assembly GCA_017883265.1 of Thermoanaerobaculia bacterium. Classification (GTDB taxonomy): domain Bacteria; phylum Acidobacteriota; class Thermoanaerobaculia; order Gp7-AA8; family Gp7-AA8; genus JADGNX01. Next base: position 1,906 of record JADGNX010000015.1, on the reverse strand, counting down.
GCTGAAAGCCGATCCGGCCAAGGCATCGTCGATCGCCGAGAGCCTCTCCGACTGGCCGAACAACTCGACCAAGGAGATGGCCGCTGTGAAGACGAAGGTCAAGGGCCTGGTGGACAGCGGACAGCTCGGCCCCTTTGCGCACGGCTACTGGGGACACCCGGCCATGAAGCTGCCGCCGGAAGTGAATCTCATCGCCGTCGCCCACTATCTGCAGGCCCTGGAGTATCAGCGTTACGCCAACCAGGTCGTGGCCATGCTCGGCGGAAAGACGCCGCACATCCAGAACGTCGCGGTAGGCGGGGTGCAGAACGCCATCAACATCGCCAGCGAAGCGACGCTCAACGTCGACCGGCTGTATCAGATGAAATCGCTGCTGGACAAGGTCGTGTCCTTCGTGCAGAACGTCTACGTTCCCGATGTCTGCACGGTGGCGGGCTTCTATCCCGACTGGTTCGGCTATGGGGCCGGCGTCACCAATTACCTCTCCGTGCCCGATCTTCCGCTTGACGAGAGCAGCACGAAGTTCGAGCTGCCGGGCGGGTTCATCCCGAACGGGGATCTCTCGAAATACCACCCCATCACCGGACAGAAGGACGAGCGCTGGCGTAAGGCGGTCACCGAAGACAGCGCGCACGCCTGGTACAAGAGCGGCGGCCCGCTGCACCCGTGGAAAGGCGAGACCGATCCGAACTATACCGACTGGAAAGAAGACGGCAAGTACTCCTGGGTCAAGGCCCCGCGCTACGACGGACAGCCCGCCCAGGTCGGCCCGCTGGCGAATGTCCTCGTCGGATACGCGTCAGGCAATCCATTGATGGTGAAGTGGACCGATGCGGCGCTGGGGAAAATCTCCGCAATCGCCGGAGTCAAGGCCACGCCGGCCATGCTGCACTCGACCCTCGGCCGCCACGGCGCCCGCGCCGTCCGCACGGCGGTGCTCTCCGAGCTCGCCGTCAAGCAGTTGGCGCTCCTGACGGACAACATCCTGAAGGGCGATACCACCATCTACAACAAGCCCGAGTTCCCGAAAGGGGAGATCGAGGGCGTCGGCTTCCATGAGGCGCCGCGCGGCACCCTGTCGCACTGGGTGGTCATCGACAACGGCGTGATCAAGAACTACCAGGCCGTCGTCCCGACGACATGGAACGCCAGCCCACGCGACACCAGCGGAGCGCTCGGTCCCTACGAGTCGTCGCTCCTCGGCACCCCGATCGCCGACGCGCAGCATCCGCTCGAAGTCCTGCGCACCATCCATTCCTTCGACCCCTGCATGGCCTGCGCGGTCCATATGTTCGATCCGACCGGCAACAACGTGGCGCGGGTGAAGGTGTTGTGAAGACTGCCGTCTACGGAATCGGCAACATCCTTCTGGGCGACGACGGGATCGGTCCCGCCGTCGTCCATTACCTCGAGTCGCGCCTGACTGCCGGCGACCACCTCACCCTCGAGGACCTCGGCACGCCGTCGCTCGACCTGCCGAACTACCTCGACGGCTACGACCGGGTCATCTTCGTCGACGCCGTCAACGTCGACGCCCCTCCCGGCACCGTCCGCCTCTTCACCCGCGCCGAGATCATGGCCGTCTCCCCCGGCATCCGCGTCAGCCCCCACGAGCCGTCGATCAACGACGCCCTCATCGTCATGGACTTCGCCGGCAACGCCCCCGCCGAGGTGACCCTCGTCGGCATCGTGCCCCAGACGCTCGAGGGGGCGATGACGCTCTCCGATGCCGTCTCCCGCGCAATCCCCGCCGCCGCAGACGCGGTGATGGGGGAGCTTGCGAAGAGGGGACAAGCGCGCGTCGCGGTGTATTGAGCCGCGCGTTTAGAAGGCCATCACCACAGAGACACAGAGATCACAGCGACTACTCTGTGTCTCTGTCGTCGAGGCCGCGGATTACCCCGCG
>JADGNX010000397.1 GCA_017883265.1 Thermoanaerobaculia bacterium | reverse complement strand
TGCGCGCGGAACGAGTTGGGCAACAGGCGCTGACGCGCTGGGCTACCTGGATGTCGCCGCTCGCGCCTAAGGCCGACGCGCCGACCAGTGTCATTCCGGCACCACCGCGCAAAGCGTCGTTCTCTGGCTTCCAAGATGACAAATCCGCGCTGGCTCGCGTCCGAATCGTTTGGTTTGGACGCAAAACTACTCCCGCCCCCGACTACGGTCAAGGGAGGCACGCACCAGCGATCGCGCATATGCTCCGTCAGGATGAATCCATCTCAATCCCTTCGAGAATGACCGACATCGAGTCAACCACCGCGACTCTGGCGCCATTGCAGAACACGCGCGGACGCGTGATCTTCGCCAGTTTGATCGGTACCACCATCGAGTTCTACGACTTCTATGCGTATGCCACGGCGTCCGTGCTCGTGTTCCCCACGCTGTTCTTCCCTCGGGCCAGCGAGATTCACGCAATCTTGAGCGCCTTTGCCATCTTCGGTGTGGCATTCGTGGCGCGGCCCCTGGGATCGGTCCTGTTTGGACATCACGGAGACAGGCTCGGTCGCAAAGGCACCCTGGTCATCTCCCTCTTAGTCATGGGCATCGCAACATTCCTCGTCGGATTCCTTCCCGCGGCCACCGGCTCGCTGGTCGTGCTCGCTCCTCTGATGCTCGTGCTGCTGCGTTTCGCCCAGGGACTCGCTCTTGGCGGCGAGTGGTCAGGAGCGGCTCTCCTGGCCACCGAGAACGCTCCCGCAAACAAGCGCGCCGTGTATGGCACCTTTCCGCAGCTCGGCGCGCCGATCGGCTTCATCCTGGCCAACACGGTTTTTGTCGGACTGCAGAAGTTCCTGACTCCGCAGCAGTTCATGGACTGGGGCTGGCGGATCCCGTTCTTTCTGTCCGCCCTCATGGTGCCCGTGGGACTCTGGGTCCGACTGAACCTCATCGAGTCCATCTCGTTTCAGAAGGTCGTCGAGAACCAGAAGATCGAGCGCTCTCCCTTCATGGCCACTATGAAGAACCACGGGCGGAGCGTCGTGGCGGGCACGTTCATCATGCTGGCCACCTACGTCATCTTCTACCTGATGACGTCATTCACGCTGACTTACGGAACGGCGCCCGCCACCGTGGAGCAAGCGGCCGCGGCCGCCGCGGCGAAGGGAAAGGCGTTCGACCCGGCGGGATTCGTGCCGCGAGTGGGGATCGCGCGCGCCGAGTTCCTGACGATGCTCATCATCGGCGTCGTCTTCTTCGGCATCTTCACTGTGGTCTCCGGTCCCCTGGCGGAGAAGTTCGGCCGCCGCAACTTCCTCATCGTAGTCACCACGGTCATCCTCGTCTTCGGCCTCTCCTGGACGCTCATGTTCGGTCCCGGAAAAAGTGCCGCGATGATCGGTCTGATCCTTGGCTTCACCCTCACCGGCCTGTCCTTCGGTCCGATGGCCGCCCTCCTGCCTGAATTGTTCCCCTCCAACGTGCGCTACACCGGCTCGGCCGTGGCGTACAACCTTGCGTCGGTGCTCGGCGCCGCCCCGGCATCGTTCGTGGCCATCGCTCTGTGGCAGGCCGGGCGAGGCAACACGCTGTGGGTTGGTATCTATCTGGCGCTCTCCGCCTCGTTGACGCTGATCGCGCTCTTCATGACCCCAGAGACGCGCGATACCGACTACGAGAACAACCTTGCGTAGCGGCGCGGCCATCTCGTTCGAACCGCAGGGCTCGGATCCGCTGAGGTCGGTGGTTCAGGTCCACTTGTCCCGACGATCTTTCGATTTGTTGAAACGTCGGCCGCCTTCGGCCGTCGTAAGACCTGGAGCACAGAACGGAAATGGTCAAACGTATCGCTGTTGCCATTGCTTTGACTCTCGCTCCCGCAGCATTCGCGCAGACGTACATCGTTCCGGACGGCGATTGCGGTGCAATCACCCTCCACGCGACGCGCGGCACCGATTTCCCGAACCTCGGCGAGACGATCAGCGCGGATCGTGTCAAGGACGCGTACTGGTCGAATTCACCCTCTGGGAAGCATCGCGATCTGCTGCGAGATAGAGTCGCGGTGAAACCGGGCGCCGGCCCCCGCTCGCTCGACTTCAACGCGAACGTCGGCCCCGACGACGGAGTGGTCATCGCCGCTGTCGAGCTCACACCGGCGGTCAGCGGCAACGAGACGCGGACCGAGCACGCGAAAGCGTTCATCTTCTGCGGAGCGATCGCTCCGATCGCTGAGTGGCAACGTTCCGCTGGCCTCGGCCTCGAGATTTACCCGCAAGGGTGGAACGGGAGCAGGCCGCGACTGAAACCGGGCGACGCAATGTGGTTCATTGCCGTGGACAAGGCGACGAACAAGCTGATTCCCGACGTTCCGATGGAGCTGTACCGCGCGGGCGCCGGCCGTATTGGCGGCGTGCCCGCTCAATATGGAGGGATGAACTTTCCGTACCCGGAGCCGGGCCGCTACATGGTAACAACGACGTATCGGCGCCCCGATCCAGGACAGCCGGAGCATTGGCTCGTCGACACGAGCACGCTGACGTTCGAAATCAAGTGACGCCGGTCGGAATGCGAGCAATGAAGGGCTATCCATCGCATTCGCGATGGCCGTCTCCGTTCCCTTCGCAGCGGTTCGTGTCGGGTGCAACCGCTTGTTAGGCGGCGATGACGAATCCTCAGCGAGCGGGCGCTACACCAAGAGTCTCGGTTTCGATGCGATGAAGCTCTTCGATGCAGGCTTCCATGTGGGCCATGACTGGGTCGCTAGCAAACTCCCTCGGTTGAGAGTCGTGAATTTCACGCAGCGTTAGAGCGATCCGATCAACCGACTCGACGCCATGCTCGGCAATGGTACCGAGCTCTCGCGAGAGCTGATTCAGAAAGTGAGCTCTGTCCGCATCGTCGTGTGATGCGACCGTCTCGTCGGCAATATATTCAACCAGCAGTCCGAACATCTCGGCGGGATCCGACCAGTCGATCAGGCTCATCGCGTCCGTCTCCTGCGCTGCCTAACGCATCTTGAAAGGCCGCCCCTTCCTGTACCTTTGGAATCGCCAAAACCCAAACGAAAAGAAGGAGCGGCTGCCATGAAACAACAACAGGCGATTCAGTATCTCGCGTTCGACGTGCATCAGGCAACGATCGTGGCCAACTGTCGCGATGCGGACGAC
>JADGNX010000396.1 GCA_017883265.1 Thermoanaerobaculia bacterium | reverse complement strand
GTCGCCGTGCAGCTGGATGACATGGTCGACCGCTGCCACGAGGAAAAGATGAACGTCACTCCTCAACGCATGGCAATCTACCGCGCCCTTCTGGAGTCGGAGGATCATCCCACGCCCGAGATGCTCTATCGCCTCGTGTCGCGGAAGATGCCTTCGCTATCGCTGGCCACGATCTACAAGACGCTCGATGCACTGGAGACCATCGGACTGGTTCGCGCGGTGGCAGTCGATACCGACAAGCGACGCTACGACGCGAACGACTCTCCCCATCATCACCTCATCTGTTCCTCGTGCGGCAGCATCCGCGACTACTACTCGCACGAGTTTGACGCTCTCGTTCCGAGCAGGCCGGTCCAGGGCTTCGTTCCATGGAACGTGAGCGTGAACATCACCGGCGTCTGCACGGACTGCCGACACAAAGGAAAGAGGGTTCAAGCGTAGCCGTCAAAAAAATTTGTCAACTGTCGGACAACCGTTCTCAAAGGAGAATCATTCTCCATAAGGTCCCAGGTCGAACCTGCATGTCTTGATAACCGGCGGCCCGATCGCTTCGTGCGTTCCTCCCGCCGTTTCTCGTGGCTCCAACAAAGGAGGCGGCCGTGTCGACCGTCTCCTCGAGCGATTCGTGTGTGTCTATCCCTCACACCCAGTTCGTTAGGAGGAACCATGGCCCGGAGAATCACCCCGCTTCTAGTGCTTCTGTCCACCATCCTTGCTGTTTCCGCCCTGGCCCAAACTGATCCCGGAGTTCGCAGCGGTGCTGCCGCAGGTGGTCCACTTGCCTCGGTGGCCAGCAACAGTCCCGTCACCATCCTGAACTTTTTCAATGACGCGAAAGCCCGCTTCCAGGAGATCGACTCCGTCTCCGGTACGGTCGCGGGTGAGGAGGGCGTAGGTCTTGGACCGCGCTACAACTCGCGTAGTTGCGCCGCCTGTCACGCCCAGCCAGCCGTAGGCGGCTCGGCACCAGCGAGCAATCCGCAGATCGGCGACGCAAGCGCCGACGGCGCGCGAAACACGATTCCGTCGTTCATCACGGCGGCTGGTCCTGTGAGGGAAGCGCGCTTCCCGTTCTTCTTCAATTCCGCCAATCAGCCCGATACCAGCAGGCCGAACGGCGGAGTGGAAGACCTCTACACCATCGCCGGACGCGTCGACGCCGGAGCCTGCAATCCCGGCCAGCCGGGTTTCGCCACGGCGGTGGCCACGAACAACGTGATCTTCCGCATCCCGACGCCGACCTTCGGCGCAGGCCTGATCGAGAACATTGACGACTCCACGCTCCTGGCGAACCAGGACGCTCAGGGCGGCAACAATTTCGGCATTTCCGGCACTTTCAACCACAACGGCAACGATGGCACGATCAGCCGTTTCGGCTGGAAGGCCCAGAACAAGTCGCTGGAGATCTTCGCCGGTGAGGCCTACAACGTGGAGCAGGGTGTCAGCAACGAGCTCTTCACCCAGGAGCGTCCGCTCCCGGGTGAAGACACCAACCTCGGGCTTCCCGCCAATTGCCGGATCAACGGCACACCGGAGGACCATACCAACTTCAACACCACGGCTACAGGGACGCTCAGCGACACGGTGGCATTCGCGATCTTCATGCGTTTCCTCGCTCCGCCTGCACCCTCTTCCACCGTTCCCGGAGGCTCCGCGTCCATTACCAACGGCCGTAACGTCTTCAATGCCATCGGCTGCGGCACCTGCCATACGGCGTCGCTCAGGACGGCGTCGTCGTCGTTCACGTCCAGTCTGAGCAACGCGACGGCCAACCTGTTCAGCGATATCGAGATCCATCACATGGGCTCGGGACTGGCTGACAACGTTGGCCAGGGCGGAGCCGGCGGCGATCAATTCCGGACCGCCCCCCTATGGGGTCTCGGGCAGCGAATCTTCTTCCTTCACGATGGCCGGACCAAGAATCTCTTCACCGCAATCGAGGTGCACGATTCGCCTGGCTCTGAGGCGAATCAGGCGGAGACCAACTTCGACCTCCTTTCAGCCGCTCAGCAGCAGGACGTCCTGAACTTCCTGCGGTCGCTGTAACTTGACGAAGCGGGCAGGCCGCCGGATGCCTCCGTACCAGCGGCCTGCCCCATCGAGGAGGAACATGTTCCCCAGCGCATTCCCGCAACTCGCTTTGTGGCTCTTCGCAGTCCTCTCGATATCCGGTGCTGGCGGCGCGCTGGCTCAGGACGCAAAAGACGGACGGGATCTGCCTGCTGTGCCCGGTGCGATACCGCCTGACGTCATCATCGTCAAGGGTGCCGAAGCCAGCGCCAGCGATCGCAAGACTCCTTTGCCGGAAACGGGTACGACCGGCAAGGAGTGGTACGAAAACCAGTATTTCCGTCTTTCCTATCCGATTCCGGCCGATTGGAGCGAGAAGTTCAAGGGGCCGCCGCCGTCGGACAGCGGCAGTTACGTGCTCACGCAACTTCGGCCGACCGCCGCATTCAAGGGGCCGAATAAAGCGACCATCCTCGTCACGGCGCAGGATCTCTTCTTTTCCATCGCGCCCCCACGCAATGCTCTCGAGTTGATCCAGAAGGCGAGCGAGCACTTGCCCGCCTACTACAAGGTCGAGCACCCTCCGGCCGCCGTCAGAATCGGCAATCATTCCTTCGCCCGGTTCGACTACATGTCACCAGCGGCTGAGCTGCACTGGTCGGTTCTGGCTACTGAAATCCGCTGTCATGCAGTTCAATTCGTGTTTACCAGCCGCGACACGCGCGTGCTGGAGGGTCTGGTCCAGAACATGGAAAAGATGAAGGTGCCGGAGACGGGACCCGCATCCCACAGCGGCGAAGACGATTTCCCCACCTGTATCCGCGATTACGCCAGGGGTGAGAACCTGACCTACAAAGTCGATCCCGTACTGACCGACCGCAAGTTCAATCCGATCCCAGTGCGCATCATCATCGGAAAGAACGGAAGGGTGAAACACATTCACCTGCTCAGCGCGTTTCCCGAACAGGCCAGCACAATCATCGACGCCCTCCTGCAATGGAGATTCAAGCCGTATCTGCAGAATGGAGAACCGGCCGAAGTGGAGACCGGGATCATGTTCGGGTCGTCTCCGACGACGCAGAAACCATACCCAACTCCTTCGGAGGCGCTGAAGGCGGCGGCCCAATAACGAATGCGACACACC